>NZ_UPHQ01000197.1 GCF_900566055.1 Mycobacterium innocens | reverse complement strand
TAGCCACCACCCGATCCAGAATCTCGCCCTTGTCCGCCTTCGACGCCTTGCGGTACTGACCTCGCAGTTTGTTGGTTACCTGCCGCCTTGCAGCCATATCGATCTTGCCCCTCCACATCGGGCAAGCTTTCCGCGCTACGCGCTCAAAATAGCTGAGGCACCACCGCCGGCCACGCGCTCAAAGTAGGTGAGGCACGCCGTTTGCTTGCTTCCGGCCAGGAAGCGGGCTATCCTCGGAGCCGTCCAGCAATCGCAGCATCTGCATCTGCAAACATACTGCCTTGCCGCTAGGACAACCACCAATTCTTCTCGTGGACGAGGTTCGCCTTATTCGCGCCGATCCTGGCGATCACCGTTTCAGAGTCGACGATTGGGCGCACTCGGCGATTTGGCTGAATGCAACGAACCCCCCGCATGACGTGATCAGCGGGGGAAGAAAGGAAATCCGTGACTGATACGGACCTCATCACGGCTAGCGAAAGCACCGGCGCCGAAAAGCAGTCGGAATCCGTGACCAAAGACACTTCAGACGTCAATACCATGGCGCCGGGCGGCTCATTGTCCACCATGGTGTTGCCCGAGCTGCGTGCCCTGGCTAACCGAGCCGGCGTCAAGGGGACGTCGGGTATGCGTAAGAACGAACTGATCGCCGCGATTCAGGAGATGACCGGGCAGGCCAACGGTAGCTCGGCCGGCTCGACGTCATCCCCCGACTCCGACCGATCGGAGCCGACCGTGACCGCGAAGGCAGCCGCTGGTGAAGAGGCCCCCGCAGAGGGCCGGAGCGACTCGGGTGAGACCCAGCGACGGGAACGGCGCAAGTCCTCGCGGGAGCCGGGCACAGCCGCCGCCGAATCGGGTGACCAAGCTGCTGCCGGGGAGGATGCGGCCACCACCGACGAGGACGCCAAGGGCCGGCCTGGGCAAGGAGGCGACAAGACCGACGAACGGGGAGACAAGACCGACCAGCGGGAAGAGTCGGGCGGCGAGCAGCAAGGCTCAGGTGGCCAGCAGGCCCGCGGCGACGAGGACGGCGAAGGACGGCAGGGCCGCCGGGGCCGCCGGTTCCGCGACCGCAGGCGTCGTGGTGAACGGTCGGGTGAAGGCGCTGAAGCCGAGGTGCGTGAGGACGACGTCCTCCAGCCGGTAGCCGGCATCCTCGACGTGCTTGACAATTACGCATTCGTGCGCACGTCCGGCTACCTGGCCGGCCCGCATGACGTCTACGTATCGATGAACATGGTGCGCAAGAACGGGTTACGCCGTGGTGACGCGGTGACCGGTGCCGTCCGGGTCCCCCGAGAAGGAGAAGCGGGCGACAAAAATCCGCGTCAGAAGTTCAACCCGCTGGTGCGCCTGGACAGCGTCAACGGCGGATCGGTCGAAGACGCCAAGAAGCGTCCTGATTTCTCCAAACTGACGCCGCTGTACCCCAACCAGCGGCTTCGTCTGGAAACCACGACCGAGCGGCTGACCACCCGGGTGATCGACCTGATCATGCCGATCGGCAAGGGCCAGCGCGCGCTGATCGTGTCGCCGCCCAAGGCCGGCAAGACGACCATCCTTCAGGACATTGCCAACGCCATCACCAGGAACAACCCGGAATGCCATCTGATGGTCGTGCTGGTCGACGAGCGGCCTGAAGAGGTCACCGATATGACGCGCTCCGTCAAGGGCGAGGTCATCGCGTCGACGTTCGACCGGCCGCCGTCGGACCACACCTCGGTCGCCGAGCTGGCGATCGAGCGCGCGAAGCGGCTCGTGGAGCAGGGCAAAGACGTCGTGGTGCTGCTCGACTCGATCACCCGGCTGGGCCGTGCCTACAACAACGCCTCGCCCGCGTCGGGCCGGATCCTGTCCGGTGGGGTCGACTCCACCGCGCTGTACCCACCCAAGCGCTTCCTGGGCGCGGCCCGCAACATCGAGGAAGGCGGCTCGCTCACCATCATCGCCACCGCTATGGTCGAGACCGGGTCCACCGGTGACACGGTCATCTTCGAGGAGTTCAAGGGCACCGGTAACGCCGAGCTGAAGCTGGACCGCAAGATCTCGGAACGCCGGGTTTTCCCGGCGGTCGACGTGAACCCGTCGGGTACTCGCAAGGACGAGCTTCTCCTGTCGCCCGACGAGTTCGCTATCGTCCACAAGCTGCGCCGCGTGCTGTCGGGCCTGGATCCCCACCAAGCCATCGATCTGTTGATGTCGCAGCTGCGCAAGACTAAGACCAATTACGATTTCCTCGTCCAGGTGTCGAAGACCACACCGGGGAACATGGACAACGACTAGCCGGCTGATTTCGGTGCCCGTCGCGGGGAATACGCGGGCGCATCCCGGTGTTTGGGCTGATGGTGATTGAGCTGGCATAATCGACGCTTGACCACCAGAACCACTTCAGGGTTCTCGAGTTCGGCCTGACCCGCCACAACCGAACGCCGGGGGCACGAGCGGCAACGATCGAAGAGGACAGCATGAAATCTGACATTCATCCCGCCTACGAGGAGACCACCGTGGTGTGTGGCTGCGGGAACACGTTTGAGACTCGCAGCACCAAGTTGGGCGGCCGCATCGTGGTTGAGGTTTGCTCGCAGTGCCACCCGTTCTACACCGGCAAGCAGAAGATCCTCGACAGCGGCGGCCGGGTTGCCCGCTTCGAAAGGCGTTATGGCAAGCGCAAGGTCGGGGCTGACCAGGACGAAGCCGCAGCCAAGAAGTAGCCGGATTACCGACGCCCGAACTGTGCAAGCCGGTGCACAGGCCGGGCGTCGGTTCGTGTATGTGACTGCCCGGTCCTTTGCCGCAGCCGGCTTGCGATACTGCCCTGAGAGGCGGGTGCCCCGGCCCTCACGGGGTATGCGCCCAGGCTCGGCAAAGCGGGGAGACTCCCCGCGGACTACCGGGCCGGTAATCGTCGCCGGGTGCATAGTGCAGAGCTGGCAGGAGGTGTGACATGACGCAACCGGTGCACACGATCGACGTCCTCCTGGCCGAACACGCCGACCTCGAGCGCGCGTTGTCCGATCCGGAATTGCACAGCAACCCCGGTGCGGCGCGCACGGCCGGACGCCGATTTGCGTTGCTTGCACCGATCGTCGCCACTCACCGCAAACTGGTAGCCGCTCGGGACGACCTGGAAACCGCGCGCGAGCTGGCCGCCTCCGACGACTCGTTCGTAGCCGAGGCCGCCGAATTGGCGGCTCGGGTAGCCGAACTGGATGCCCAACTCACCGACATGCTGGCGCCGCGCGACCCCCACGACGCCGACGACATCGTGCTCGAAGTCAAATCCGGTGAGGGAGGCGAGGAGTCGGCGCTGTTCGCCGCCGACCTCGCCAGGATGTACGTCCGCTACGCCGAGCGGCACGGCTGGACCGTGACCGTACTCGATGAGACCACCTCGGATCTGGGCGGCTACAAGGACGCCACGCTGGCCATCGCGAGCAGGGGCGACTCGGCCGACGGCGTGTGGTCGCGGATGAAGTTCGAAGGTGGCGTACATCGGGTACAACGGGTCCCGGTGACCGAATCCCAAGGGCGCGTACATACTTCGGCAGCCGGTGTGCTGGTCTACCCGGAACCCGAAGAAGTGGGCGAAGTCCAGATCGACGAGTCGGATTTGCGCATCGACGTCTACCGGTCCTCGGGCAAGGGCGGCCAAGGTGTCAACACCACCGACTCCGCGGTGCGGATCACCCACCTACCCACCGGAATCGTCGTCACCTGCCAAAACGAACGATCTCAGCTGCAGAACAAGACCCGTGCGTTGCAGGTGCTGGCCGCCCGGCTGCAGGCGATAGCCGAGGAGCAGGCGCTGGCCGACGCGTCGGCGGATCGGGCCAGCCAGATCCGCACGGTGGACCGCAGCGAGCGCATCCGCACCTACAACTTCCCGGAGAACCGGATCACCGATCACCGAATCGGTTACAAGGCATACAATCTCGATCAGGTTCTGGACGGCGACCTGGATGCGCTGTTCGACGCACTGGCTGGCGCGGACAAGCAGGCCCGGTTACAACAGTCATGATCTCGCTGCGCCATGCGATCGACTCGGCTGCGGCCCTGCTGGCCGAAGCCGGGATCGACTCCGCGCGTTGGGATGCCGAGCAGTTGGCCGCTCATCTGACGGGCATCGAGCGCGGTTTGCTTGCTCTGCTTGACCATGCCCCGGGTGCTGAGTTCTTCGCGCAATACCACGACATCGTCACCGCGCGATCGCGGCGGGTGCCGCTGCAGCATCTCCTCGGGACGGTGTCGTTCGGCCCGGTGGAGCTGCATGTCGGCCCTGGCGTGTTCATACCGCGTCCCGAGACCGAGGCAATGTTGGAGTGGGCCACCGCGCAACCGCTTCCGCAGCGAGCGGTCATCGTCGACCTGTGCACCGGTTCCGGCGCACTGGCGGTCGCACTGGCCCGGCACCGGCCGGCCGCGCGAATCATCGGTGTCGACGACTCCGAGGCGGCCTTGGAATACGCGCGCCTTAACACCGAGGGCAGTAACGTCGAACTGATCCGAGCCGACGTCACCGCACCCGGCTTGCGGCCTGACCTCGACCGAAGGGTCGACCTGGTCATCGCCAACCCGCCCTATGTTCCAGACAATGCCAGTGTGGAACCCGAAGTAGCCCAACATGATCCGCAGCACGCCGTGTTCGGCGGCGCGGACGGGATGGCGGTGATTGCCCACGTCGTACGGCTGGCCGGACGCTGGCTGCGTCCCGGCGGGCTGTTGGCCGTCGAGCATGACGACACCACTTCCGAATCGACCGTCGAACTCGTAAGCACCACAGGACTTTTCGAGGACGTCGTGGCACGCAAAGACCTGGCCGGACGGCCCCGGTTCGTGACGGCCGGCAGGTGGGAAGCGTCATGACGCCCGCCGAGCTGTTCAACTGTGCCGACCGCGGCCAGCGCTCCAGCGGAATCAGCGCTGCGGTCGCGGCGCTCAAGGCGGGCCGGCTGGTTGTCATGCCGACGGACACGGTCTACGGAGTCGCCGCCGATGCCTTCGACCGCACCGCAGTCGACGCGCTGCTCGCGGCGAAAGGGCGTAGGCGCGATATGCCGGTGGGGGTGCTGGTCGGCTCCTGGCACACGATCGAGGGACTGGTTTATTCGGTGCCGCCCGGGGCGCGCGAGCTGATTCGCGCATTCTGGCCCGGAGCGCTGAGCCTGGTTGTGGTGCAAGCACCATCGCTGCAGTGGGATCTCGGCGATGCCCGCGGCACCGTGATGCTGCGGATGCCGTTACACCCGGTCGCCATCGAATTGTTGCGTGAGGCAGGGCCCCTGGCGGTGTCCAGCGCCAACGTCTCGGGCCAACCGGCGGCGGTGGACGCCGACGACGCGCGCCGCCAGCTCGGCGACCGCGTCGACGTCTATCTCGACGGGGGGCCGTCCGCGCAGCAGGCCGCCTCGACGATCGTCGACCTGACCGGAGCCTTCCCGCGCATTCTGCGGCCGGGTCCGGTGACCGCGGAACGGATCGCCGACGTTCTCGGGGTGGACGTGGCGACGTTGACCGCCTAGGCCCGCTGGTTGTTCAGGTCTCAGGTCAAGTACGGTCTCGATGGTGTCCAGCGATGTGGCCAGCGTTGCCGGGGGTTTGCTCGCACTTTCTGTTCGCAGCGCCGGTGTCCCGCTGCGTGAGCTCGCCCTGGTGGGACTGACCGCAGCGATCGTCACCTATTTCGCGACCGGACCGGTTCGGGTGCTGGCTACGCGGCTGGGCGCCGTCGCCTATCCGCGCGAAAGAGACGTGCACGTGACGCCGACCCCCAGGATGGGGGGACTGGCGATGTTCCTCGGCGTCGTCGCCGCCGTTTTCCTCGCTTCCCAGCTTCCCGCCCTTACCCGGGGGTTCGTCTATTCCACCGGCATGCCCGCAGTGCTCGTCGCAGGTGCCGTCATCATGGGGATCGGCCTGATCGACGACCGCTGGGGACTCGACGCGTTGACCAAGTTCGCCGGTCAGATCACCGCCGCCAGTGTGCTGGTCACCATGGGGGTGGCATGGAGTGTGCTCTACATCCCGCTGGGCGGCGTCGGAACCATCGTGCTGGACCAAGCATCCTCGATTCTGCTCACCCTGGCGTTGACCGTGTCGATCGTCAACGCGATGAACTTCGTCGACGGCCTCGACGGGCTGGCGGCCGGGCTGGGCCTCATCACGGCGCTGGCAATCTGCATGTTCTCGGTGGGCCTGCTCCGCGACCACGGCGGCGACGTGCTGTTCTATCCGCCTGCCGTGATCTCGGTGGTGCTTGCCGGAGCATGCCTTGGCTTTCTGCCGCACAACTTTCACCGGGCCAAGATCTTCATGGGTGACTCCGGTTCCATGCTGATCGGGCTGATGCTGGCTGCCGCGTCCACCACGGCAGCCGGCCCGATCTCCCAGAACGCCTACGGCGCTCGCGATGTGTTTGCTCTGCTGTCACCGTTTCTGCTCGTGGTGGCCGTCATGTTCGTGCCGATGCTGGACTTGCTGCTGGCGATCGTTCGGCGTACCCGCGCGGGCCGCAGCGCCTTCAGTCCGGACAAGATGCACCTGCACCACCGCCTGCTGCAGATCGGTCATTCTCATCGCCGGGTGGTGCTGCTGATCTACCTATGGGTGGGCATCGTTGCGTTCGGCGCGGCGAGCACGATCTTCTTCGACCCAAGCCACACCGCCGCGGTGATGCTGGGCGCGATCGTCATCGCCGGCATCGCGACGGCGATCCCGCTGCTGCGCCGCCGCGACGACTTCTACGACGATGAGTAGTAGTGGCATTGACCTTGTGGTACGGTGCTGCTAGAACCCCGCAAAGAATCTCGCGGGCTGCCGGCCACCCGGCCTGTCGGATGGGTATCCGACCACGCCGATCGACGACCGACACAGGGAGCTACCCCTTGGGTGATTCCACCGCGACCCTTGCGATACGCTCGGCGGGCCACCGCTCAGTCGATCGGTCGTTTTCCGCTCCGTCTACCCGGGATTGAGGTGCTGCAGTGACGACACCAGCGCAGGACGCGCCGTTGGTGTTTCCCTCTGTTGCTTTCCGCCCGGTTCGCTTGTTGGTTATCAGCGTTGTGCTGACCGCCGCGGCCATGCTCGTCGCCGGCTTGGGCGGGCACCTGATGGTCGGGGTGTTCTTGGGTGTCGGCCTGCTGCTGGGTTTGCTCAATGCCCTGTTGGTCCGGCGCTCGGTCGAATCGATTACGGCAAGAGAGCATCCGCTGAAGAGCTCGATGGCCCTTAACTCCGCGTCGAGGCTGGCGATCATCACCGTTCTCGGGCTGATCGTGGCCTACATTTTCCGGCCCGCCGGGTTGGGGGTGGTGTTCGGACTCGCGCTCTTTCAGGTGTTGCTGGTGGCGGCGACCGCGCTGCCGGTCTGGAAGAAGCTCCGCAGCGGAGCGGGCTCTGACAGTGACGCCGACAGCGGTGTATTGACGGCATCTGAAGGGACGGAAGTGAGGAGCCCCAGCGATGACTGAGTCGATCCTGGCCGCTCAGATCGAGGTCGGCGAGCACCACACCGCCACCTGGCTCGGTATGACCGTGAACACCGATACCGTTCTGTCGACGGCCATTGCCGCGGTGATCGTCATCGCGCTGGCGTTCTACCTGCGCTCCAAAGTCACGTCGACGGATGTGCCGGGTGGCGTGCAATTGTTCTTCGAGGCCATCACCATCCAGATGCGCAATCAGGTCGAAGGCGCCATCGGCATGCGGATCGCACCGTTCGTGTTGCCGCTGGCGGTGACCATCTTCGTGTTCATCCTGATCTCCAACTGGCTCTCTGTCCTCCCGGTGCAGTACACCGACAAGAACGGGCAGACCACCGAGTTGCTCAAACCGGCCGCTGCCGACATCAACTACGTGCTGGCGCTGGCCTTGTTCGTCTTCGTCAGCTACCACGCGGCCGGCATCTGGCGCCGGGGTATCGTCGGGCACCCGATCAAGCTGCTCAAGGGGCACGTGGCGGTCCTCGCGCCGATCAACGTCGTCGAAGAGCTCGCCAAGCCGATCTCGTTGTCGCTTCGTCTTTTCGGCAACATCTTCGCCGGCGGCATCCTGGTCGCGCTGATCGCGCTGTTTCCGCCGTATGTCATGTGGTTGCCTAATGCGATCTGGAAATCGTTCGACTTGTTCGTCGGCGCCATCCAGGCGTTCATTTTCGCCCTGCTGACAATCCTGTACTTCAGCCAAGCGATGGAGCTTGAGGAACATCACTAAACCGCACCGCTAACGAAACCTGGTCAACCGCAACCAGAGTCATCAAGGAGGATAAAGAAATGGACCCCACTATCGCTGCCGGCGCCCTCATCGGCGGTGGACTGATCATGGCCGGCGGCGCGATCGGCGCCGGTATCGGTGACGGTGTCGCCGGTAACGCGCTTATCTCCGGTGTCGCCCGCCAACCCGAGGCGCAAGGACGGCTTTTCACCCCGTTCTTCATCACCGTCGGCCTGGTCGAGGCTGCCTACTTCATCAACCTGGCGTTCATGGCGCTGTTCGTCTTCGCCACGCCCGTCAAGTAATTCGGCTGTGATGGGTGACCTGAACTCGATTGTTCTGGCCGCTGGTCAGGCAGCGTCGGGGGCGGAAGAAGGCGGCAAGAACCAAAACTTCCTCGTTCCCAACGGCACCTTTTTCTTCGTGCTGGCCATCTTCCTGGTGGTGCTCGGCGTCATCGGCACTTTCGTCGTGCCGCCGATCCTCAAGGTATTGCGGGAACGTGACGCCATGGTGGCCAAGACACTGGCCGACAGCAAGAAGGCGGCCGAGCAGTTCGCCGCTGCCCAGGCCGATTACGAAGAAGCCATGAGGAAAGCCCGAGTCCAGGCGTCGTCCTATCGCGACAATGCGCGTGCCGACGGTCGTAAGGCCGTCGAAGACGCGCGCGCCCGTGCCGAACAAGAAGTGGCATCGACGCTGCAAACGGCCAACGAGCAACTGAAGCGCGAGAGGGACGCCGTGGAACTGGATCTACGCGCCAATGTGGGAACGATGTCGGCGACACTGGCCAGTCGGATCCTGGGCATCGACGTAACCACCTCAGCCGCAACGAGGTAGTCAATCATGTCGACATTCATCGGACAGCTGGTCGGGTTCGCGGCCATCGTGTTTCTGGTGTGGCGTTATGTTGCGCCGCCCGTGCGGCGCCTGATGAGTGCCCGGCAGCAGACGGTGCGCCAGCAGTTGGCTGATTCGGCCGCCGCGGCCGACCGGCTGACCGAATCGACGACGGCGCACAGCAAAGCAGTGGAAGCCGCCACCGCGGAGGCCGAACGGGTGGTCGAAGAGGCCAAGACGGACGCCACGCGCATCACCGAACAATTGCGGGCCCAGGCCGAGGTCGAGGCCGAACGCATCAAGGTCCAGGGCGCTCGTCAGGTCGAGTTGCTCCGCACGCAGCTGACCCGTCAGCTGCGCCTGGAACTCGGCCACGAATCCGTGCGCCAGGCAGGGGAGCTGGTTCGCAATTACGTTGGCGAGCCGGCACAGCGGTCGGCTACGGTCGACCGCTTCCTGGACGAGCTCGACGCCATGGCGCCGGCCGCGGCCGAAGTCGAGTATCCGGTCGCGGCAAAGATGCGATCGGCCAGCCGACGGGCGCTGCAAAGCCTGGTCGACAAATTCGGCACGCTCGCCAAGGGCCTCGACAATGATGGGTTGTCAACCCTCGCCGATGAGCTGGTGTCGGTTGCCAAGTTGCTGGGTCGGGAAATCGTCGTCACGCGCTATCTCACCGTGCCGGCCGAAGACGCGACGCCCAGGGTCCGGCTGCTGGAGCGGCTGGTCTCCGGCAAAGTCGGCAATGGCGCACTCGAGGTATTGCGGGCGGCCGTTGCGGAGCGGTGGTCGGCGAACTCCGATTTGATCGATGCTATCGAGCACGTGTCGCGGCAAGCCCTGTTGGAAATCGCCGAGCGTGAGGGTCAGGTCGACGAAGTCGAAGACCAATTGTTCCGGTTCTCGCGCATCCTCGATGCACAGCCCCGACTTTCCATCCTGCTCGGCGACTACGCCGCTGGGTCCGAAGGCCGTATCCGGTTGTTGCACAATGTACTCGACCGTGCGGGCAGCAGCGTGAATCCGATCGCGCTCTCGTTGCTGTCCCAGACTGTTGAACTCTTGAGGGGTCAGCCCGCCGAAGACGCGGTACTGCTGCTCGCCGAAGTTGCAGTGGCTCGTCGCGGTGAAGTCGTCGCGCAAGTGAGTGCGGCGGCCGACCTCACCGACGCGCAGCGCAGCCGGGTGACCGACGTGCTGAGCCGCATCTACGGTCATCCCGTCACCGTGCAGCTCCAAATTGACCCTGAACTGCTCGGCGGCCTGTCCATTGCGGTCGGTGATGAGGTGATCGACGGTACGCTCTCGTCTCGATTGGCCACAGCCAAGGCTCAGTTACCCGACTAAAGACGAAGCCCGACCCAAACCCGAATTAGTCAGCACAATCCGAAGTAGGAAGACGAAAAGCCATGGCCGAGTTGACAATCTCCGCTGATGACATTCAGAGCGCGATCGAAGAGTACGTAGGCTCCTTTACCTCCGACACCGCCCGCGAGGAGGTCGGCACCGTGGTGGATGCCGGCGACGGCATCGCACACGTCGAAGGTCTGCCGTCGGTCATGACGCAAGAGCTGCTTGAGTTCCCGGGCGGCGTCCTCGGCGTGGCACTCAACCTCGACGAGCACAGTGTCGGTGCGGTGATCCTCGGTGATTTCGCGAACATCGCGGAAGGCCAACAGGTCAAGCGCACCGGCGAAGTCCTGTCCGTCCCGGTCGGCGACGCGTTTTTGGCTCGAGTGGTCAACCCGCTCGCCCAGCCGATCGACGGGCGCGGAGACATCGAAGCCGAGACGCGGCGGGCGCTGGAGCTCCAGGCGCCGTCGGTGGTGCAGCGGCAAGGCGTCAAGGAGCCGCTGCAGACCGGTATCAAGGCCATCGACGCGATGACCCCGATCGGCCGCGGACAGCGCCAGCTGATCATCGGCGACCGCAAGACGGGCAAGACCGCGGTGTGCGTCGACACCATCCTCAATCAGCGGCAGAACTGGGAGTCCGGCGACGAGAAGAAGCAGGTGCGCTGCGTCTACGTGGCTATCGGGCAGAAGGGCACCACCATCGCAGCCGTCCGGCGCGTCTTGGAAGAGGGCGGCGCCATGGATTACACCACCATCGTCGCGGCACCGGCGTCCGATTCGGCCGGCTTCAAATGGCTTGCACCCTATACGGGTTCGGCCATCGCACAGCACTGGATGTACGACGGCAAGCATGTGCTGATCGTCTTCGACGACCTGACCAAGCAGGCCGAGGCATATCGGGCGATCTCGCTGCTGCTGCGGCGCCCACCCGGCCGCGAAGCCTATCCGGGTGACGTGTTCTACCTGCATTCGCGGCTCCTGGAGCGCTGCGCGAAACTGTCCGACGACCTCGGTGGCGGCTCGCTGACCGGTCTGCCGATCATCGAGACCAAGGCCAACGACATTTCGGCCTACATCCCGACGAACGTCATCTCGATCACCGACGGGCAGTGCTTCCTGGAGACCGACCTGTTCAACCAGGGTGTCCGGCCGGCCATCAACGTGGGTGTGTCGGTGTCCCGCGTCGGCGGCGCCGCACAGATCAAGGCGATGAAAGAAGTGGCCGGCTCGTTGCGGCTGGATCTTTCGCAGTACCGCGAGTTGGAAGCCTTTGCTGCTTTTGCCTCGGACCTGGACGCCACCTCGAAGGCGCAGCTTGACCGCGGCGCCCGACTGGTCGAGCTGCTCAAGCAGCCCCAGTACCAGCCGATGCCGGTGGAGGAGCAGGTGATCTCGATCTTCCTGGGCACGGGAGGTCATCTGGACTCGGTTCCGGTCGAAGACGTCCGGCGCTTCGAAACCGAACTGCTCGACCACATTCGGGCCTCCGAAGAGAAGTTGTTGAGCACTATCCGCGACACCCAGAAGCTCAGCGAGGAGACCGAGAAGGCGCTGACCGACGTCATCAATCACTTCAAGAAGGGCTTCGCACCATCGGGTGGCGGATCAGTGGTACCCGACGAGCATGTCGAGGCCCTCGATGAGGAGAAGCTCGGCAAGGAAGCGGTGGAAGTCCACAAGCCGGCGCCGAAGAAAGAAAAGAAAGAGAAGAAGTAGCAACCAATGGCTGCCACACTTCGTGAACTTCGCGGGCGGATCCGCTCGGCCGGCTCGATCAAGAAGATCACCAAGGCCCAGGAGCTGATCGCAACGTCGCGTATTGCCAGGGCGCAGGCTCGGCTCGGGTCTGCCCGGCCTTACGCCGAGCAGATCACCCAGATGCTCACTACCTTGGCCGCAGACGCCGCGCTCGACCATCCGCTGCTCGTCGAGCGCCCTGAGGCGAAGCGAGCCGGGGTATTGGTGGTGTCCTCCGACCGAGGTCTGTGTGGCGCGTACAACGCCAATGTCTTCCGCCGTTCCGAGGAGCTGTTCTCCCTGCTGAGGGAGGAAGGTAAGCAGCCGGTTCTCTACGTTGTCGGCCGTAAAGCGCTGGCCTACTACACGTTTCGGCACTGGGATATCACCGAGTCGTGGACGGGGTTCTCCGAGCAACCCAAGTACGAAAATGCGGCGGAGATCGCCTCGACGTTGGTCGAGGCGTTCATGATGGGCACTGGTAACGGCGAAGACCAGCAGACCGACAATGATCAAGGCGTCGATGAACTGCACATCGTCTTCACCGAGTTCAAGTCGATGTTGTCGCAGTCGACGGAGGCCCGCCGGATGGCCCCGATGGTGGTCGAATACGTCGAGGAAGAGCCCACCCCGCGCACCCTGTACTCCTTCGAACCGGACGCGACGACACTGTTCGAGTCGCTGCTGCCGCGATACCTGACCACTCGGGTGTACGCCGCGCTGCTGGAATCCGCGGCATCGGAGTTGGCATCGCGACAACGAGCGATGAAGTCGGCCACCGACAACGCCGACGACCTGATCAAGGCCCTGACGCTGATGGCGAACCGCGAGCGCCAGGCCCAGATCACCCAGGAGATCAGCGAAATCGTCGGTGGCGCAAACGCGCTCGCAGACGCCCGCTAGGTAGCCCCCACGAGGAAGCGAAGAAAATTATGGCTGCTACTGACACCAACACAAAGACCGACAAGGCGCAAAAGCCGGAGCGCTCGGAGACCAGCGGCCGCGTGGTGCGGGTTACCGGGCCCGTCGTCGACGTCGAGTTTCCGCGCGGCTCCATCCCGGAGCTGTTTAACGCTCTCCATGCCGAGATCGACTTCGAGTCACTCGCCAAGACGCTGACGTTGGAGGTGGCCCAGCACCTCGGCGACAGCTTGGTGCGTACCATCTCGCTGCAGCCCACCGACGGACTGGTACGCGGAGTCGAGGTGACCGACACCGGCAAGCCGATCTCGGTGCCGGTCGGTGAGGCCGTAAAGGGCCACGTCTTCAACGCGCTGGGGAATTGTCTGGACGAGCCCGGCTACGGAGAAGAGTTCGAACACTGGTCGATTCACCGCAAGCCGCCGGCATTCGAGGATCTGGAGCCCCGGACCGAAATGCTCGAGACCGGTCTGAAGGTTGTCGACCTGCTGACCCCGTACGTGCGTGGTGGCAAGATCGCGCTGTTCGGTGGCGCCGGCGTGGGCAAGACGGTGCTTATCCAGGAGATGATCAACCGCATCGCCCGCAACTTCGGTGGTACGTCGGTGTTCGCCGGTGTCGGGGAGCGCACCCGCGAGGGCAACGACCTCTGGGTCGAGCTTCGGGAAGCCAACGTGCTGAAGGACACCGCACTGGTTTTCGGCCAGATGGATGAGCCACCCGGCACCCGTATGCGGGTCGCGCTGTCCGCGTTGACCATGGCGGAGTGGTTCCGCGACGAGGCCGGCCAGGACGTGCTGTTGTTCATCGACAACATTTTCCGGTTCACCCAGGCCGGTTCGGAGGTCTCCACGCTGCTCGGCCGGATGCCGTCTGCGGTGGGATACCAACCGACCCTGGCCGACGAGATGGGTGAGCTGCAGGAGCGCATCACCTCCACGCGGGGGCGTTCCATTACATCGATGCAGGCGGTCTACGTGCCCGCCGACGATTACACCGACCCGGCGCCGGCGACGACGTTCGCCCACCTGGACGCCACCACCGAGCTGTCGCGTGCGGTGTTCTCCAAAGGCATCTTCCCGGCGGTCGACCCGCTGGCGTCGAGCTCCACCATCCTGGACCCCGGCGTCGTCGGTGACGAGCACTACCGGGTTGCTCAGGAGGTCATTCGAATCCTGCAGCGCTACAAGGACCTTCAGGACATCATCGCCATTCTGGGTATCGACGAGCTGTCCGAAGAGGACAAGCAGTTGGTGGGACGGGCGCGGCGGATCGAACGCTTCCTCTCGCAGAACATGATGGCGGCCGAGCAATTCACCGGTCAACCGGGATCGACGGTGCCGGTGAAGGAAACCATCGAGGCGTTCGACCGGTTGACCAAGGGCGAATTCGACCACGTTCCCGAGCAGGCCTTCTTCCTGATCGGTGGCCTCGACGACCTGGCGAAGAAGGCGGAAAGCCTCGGTGCAAAGCTGTAACGAGCATCCGACCGAGCCGAAAGGTGGTGTGCCATGGCGGAATTGAACGTTGAATTCGTTGCCGTCGACCGCAAGATCTGGTCCGGCAAGGCAACATTCCTTTTCACCCGCACCACCGTCGGTGAGATCGGCATCCTGCCGCACCACATTCCGCTGGTGGCCCAGTTGGTCGACGACGCAATGGTTCGTCTGGAGCGGGAGGACGACAAGGACCTCCGCGTCGCCGTTGACGGCGGGTTCATGTCGGTAACCGAAGACGGAGTCACCATTCTCGCCGAATCTGCGGCATTCGAGTCGGAGATCGACGAGAGCGCCGCCAAGCAGGATGCCGAGTCCGAGGATCCCCGGATCGCTGCCAAGGGACGTGCGAGATTGCGCGCTATCGGCGCGATCGACTGACACGTCGATGAGCGTGCCCATGGTCGGCATGGTCGTGCTCATCATCCTGTTGGGCATTGCCGTGCTCGCCCTGAGTTATCGGCTGTGGAAACTACGCCGTGGCGGTACCGCGGGAATCATGCGAGATATCCCCGCGGTCGGAGGTCACGGTTGGCATCACGGCGTGATCCGCTACCATGGCGCCGAAGCCGCCTTCTACCGGCTGTCCAGCCTGCGCCTGTGGCCGGATCGCCGGCTTAGTAGGAGAGGCGTCGAGATCGTGGCCCGGCGGGCGCCACGCGGCGACGAGTTCGACATCATGACCGACGAGATCGTCGTTCTGGAACTGCGTGACACGACCCAGGATCGCAGGTCGGGATACGAGATCGCGTTGGACAAGGGGGCGTTGACCGCGTTCCTGTCGTGGCTGGAGTCGCGTCCTTCACCACGCGCACGACGCCGCAGTGTCTAGCCTCGTCGGCCTCGAAAGTTCAAGCGCCCGAACGGATCTGCAGTGTCCACGACGGCCGGCGAGGGCGGGCAACTGGAATAGCTGTGCTGCCTTACTTCTCGCGCTTGTCTTCTCCGGAGCCACCGCCAGGCCGCCACATCAGGTCACCTCCCGGGTTGGCCACCCTGGACAGAATGAAGAGCAGATCTGAAAGCCGGTTCAGGTACTTCGCCGGCAAGACGCTGACCCCTTCCTGATGGGTGCTAACGGCGGCCCATGCCGACCGCTCGGCTCGGCGCACCACCGTCCGGGCGACGTGCAGCAGGGCCGACAGCGGCGAACCGCCGGGAAGCACAAAGGAATTCAGTGCCGGCAGGGCCTCGTTGTATGTGTCGCACCAAGCCTCGAGCCGGTCGATATAGGTCTGGGTGATCCGCAGCGGGCGGTGCGCGGAGTCTTCCAGCGGCTTTTTCAAGGGGGTGGACAGATCCGCGCCGAGGTCGAACAGATCGTTTTGAATCTGTCGCAGCACGTCGGTCAGCTGGCGGTCCGGGTTTCCCAGTGCCACGGCCACACCGATCGCGGAGTTGGCCTCGTCGCAATCCGCGTACGCCACCAGGCGAGCGTCGGTTTTCGCGACCCGTGAGAAATCGCTCAACCCGGTGGTACCGTCGTCGCCGGTTCGGGTATAGATGCGGGTCAGGTGCACAGCCATAGCAAAACGGTACCGGGCCCACTTGGTTGGCCGACTGACAAGCCGATAGCGCTTCACTAGACTGATCCGGGTGGCGGAGCGATTCATGGTGACTGGTGGTAACCGGTTGTCAGGCGAAGTCGCCGTCGGAGGCGCGAAAAACAGCGTTCTCAAGCTTATGGCCGCGACACTGCTGGCCGAAGGCACCAGCACAATCACCAACTGCCCCGACATCCTCGATGTGCCGCTGATGGCGGAAGTACTGCGTGGACTGGGTGCCACCGTAGAGCTCGACGGCGACGTCGCGCGCATCACCTCACCAGACGAACCGAAGTACGACGCCGACTTCGCCGCGGTGCGCCAGTTTCGAGCCTCGGTCTGCGTGCTGGGACCCTTGGTCGGGCGATGCAAACAGGCCAAGGTCGCTCTCCCCGGCGGTGATGCGATCGGTTCGAGGCCGCTGGATATGCATCAGGCAGGTCTTCGGCAACTGGGTGCGCGGTGCAATATCGAGCACGGGTGCGTGGTGGCCCAGGCAGAAACCTTGCGCGGTGCGGAGATTCAGCTGGAGTTTCCCTCAGTGGGAGCTACCGAGAATATCTTGATGGCTGCCGTATTGGCCGAGGGTGTGACCACCATTCACAACGCGGCGCGTGAACCCGACGTGGTCGACCTGTGCACGATGTTGAATCAGATGGGCGCGCAGGTAGAAGGTGCCGGTTCGCCGACGATGACCATCACCGGCGTCCCGCGGCTGTACCCCACCGAGCATCGCGTGATCGGGGACCGCATCGTCGCTGCCACCTGGGGTATCGCCGCGGCCATGACACGTGGCGACATCACCGTGACGGGCATCGACCCGTCACACCTCCAACTGGTACTGCACAAATTGCATGACGCGGGCGCTACCGTCACCCAAACCGATGACAGCTTCCGCATCGTGCAGTACGAACGCCCGAAGGCCGTCAACGTTGCGACCTTGCCGTTCCCCGGTTTTCCGACCGACCTGCAGCCGATGGCGATCGCGTTGGCATCGATCGCCGACGGCACCTCGATGATCACCGAGAATGTGTTCGAGGCGAGGTTCCGGTTCGTCGAAGAGATGATCCGGCTGGGGGCTGACGCGCGCACCGACGGCCACCACGCGGTTGTGCGGGGCCTGCCACAGCTATCCAGTGCGCCCGTCTGGTGCTCAGACATCCGGGCGGGGGCCGGCTTGGTCCTGGCCGGGCTGGTCGCAGATGGTGACACCGAGGTTCATGACGTGTTCCACATCGACCGCGGCTATCCGTTGTTCGTCGAGAACCTGGTCAGTCTCGGCGCCGAGGTCGAGAGGGTATGCTCCTAGATGCGCCCGGCACCCCGGTCATCTTCTCAAAGTTGGCTGGAACCGGGGCTTGACCAAGTCGCCAGAATCGTATTAAGCTGGTAGGGTTGCCCCGAAGCGGGCGAAAACAAGCAAGCGTGTTGTTTGAGAACTCAATAGTGTGTTTGGTGTAATTGTTTGTTGTTGTTTTTTTGACTACGCCGTTCACTCCCCGTGTGGGGCGTAGTCGTATTATTCAGATGCCAGTTATTGGCGTCTTGTCAGGTATCTCTGATTGTAAATTCGCCTCGTTGTTCGAGGGGTTTTTGTTTGGAGAGTTTGATCCTGGCTCAGGACGAACGCTGGCGGCGTGCTTAACACATGCAAGTCGAACGGAAAGGTCTCTTCGGAGACACTCGAGTGGCGAACGGGTGAGTAACACGTGGGCAATCTGCCCTGCACACCGGGATAAGCCTGGGAAACTGGGTCTAATACCGGATAGGACCACTTGGCGCATGCCTTGTGGTGGAAAGCTTTTGCGGTGTGGGATGGGCCCGCGGCCTATCAGCTTGTTGGTGGGGTGATGGCCCACCAAGGCGACGACGGGTAGCCGGCCTGAGAGGGTGTCCGGCCACACTGGGACTGAGATACGGCCCAGACTCCTACGGGAGGCAGCAGTGGGGAATATTGCACAATGGGCGCAAGCCTGATGCAGCGACGCCGCGTGGGGGATGACGGCCTTCGGGTTGTAAACCTCTTTCACCATCGACGAAGGTCCGGGTTCTCTCGGATTGACGGTAGGTGGAGAAGAAGCACCGGCCAACTACGTGCCAGCAGCCGCGGTAATACGTAGGGTGCGAGCGTTGTCCGGAATTACTGGGCGTAAAGAGCTCGTAGGTGGTTTGTCGCGTTGTTCGTGAAATCTCACGGCTTAACTGTGAGCGTGCGGGCGATACGGGCAGACTAGAGTACTGCAGGGGAGACTGGAATTCCTGGTGTAGCGGTGGAATGCGCAGATATCAGGAGGAACACCGGTGGCGAAGGCGGGTCTCTGGGCAGTAACTGACGCTGAGGAGCGAAAGCGTGGGGAGCGAACAGGATTAGATACCCTGGTAGTCCACGCCGTAAACGGTGGGTACTAGGTGTGGGTTTCCTTCCTTGGGATCCGTGCCGTAGCTAACGCATTAAGTACCCCGCCTGGGGAGTACGGCCGCAAGGCTAAAACTCAAAGGAATTGACGGGGGCCCGCACAAGCGGCGGAGCATGTGGATTAATTCGATGCAACGCGAAGAACCTTACCTGGGTTTGACATGCACAGGACGCGTCTAGAGATAGGCGTTCCCTTGTGGCCTGTGTGCAGGTGGTGCATGGCTGTCGTCAGCTCGTGTCGTGAGATGTTGGGTTAAGTCCCGCAACGAGCGCAACCCTTGTCTCATGTTGCCAGCGGGTAATGCCGGGGACTCGTGAGAGACTGCCGGGGTCAACTCGGAGGAAGGTGGGGATGACGTCAAGTCATCATGCCCCTTATGTCCAGGGCTTCACACATGCTACAATGGCCGGTACAAAGGGCTGCGATGCCGCGAGGTTAAGCGAATCCTTTTAAAGCCGGTCTCAGTTCGGATCGGGGTCTGCAACTCGACCCCGTGAAGTCGGAGTCGCTAGTAATCGCAGATCAGCAACGCTGCGGTGAATACGTTCCCGGGCCTTGTACACACCGCCCGTCACGTCATGAAAGTCGGTAACACCCGAAGCCAGTGGCCTAACCCTCGGGAGGGAGCTGTCGAAGGTGGGATCGGCGATTGGGACGAAGTCGTAACAAGGTAGCCGTACCGGAAGGTGCGGCTGGATCACCTCCTTTCTAAGGAGCACCACGAAAAACTCCCCAATTGGTGGGGTGTAAGCCGTGAGGGGTTCCCGTCTGTAGTGGACGGGGGCCGGGTGCGCAACAGCAAGCGAAACGCCGGACACACTATTGGGTCCTGAGGCAACACTCGGGTTTGTCCCCCTCAGGGATTTTCTGGGTGTTGTCCCACCATCTTGGTGGTGGGGTGTGGTGTTTGAGAATTGGATAGTGGTTGCGAGCATCAAATGGATGCGTTGCCCCTACGGGTAGCGTGTTCTTTTGTGCAATTTTATTCTTTGGTTTTTGTGTTTGTAAGTGTCTAAGGGCGCATGGTGGATGCCTTGGCATCGAGAGCCGATGAAGGACGTGGGAGGCTGCGATAAGCCTCGGGGAGCTGTCAACCGAGCGTGGATCCGAGGATTTCCGAATGGGGAAACCCAGCACGAGTGATGTCGTGTTACCCGCATCTGAATATATAGGGTGCGGGAGGGAACGCGGGGAAGTGAAACATCTCAGTACCCGTAGGAGAAGAAAACAAAAGTGATTCCGTAAGTAGTGGCGAGCGAACGCGGAACATGGCTAAACCGCACGCATGGGTAACCGGGTAGGGGTTGTGTGTGCGGTGTTGTGGGATCGATACGTCTCAGCTCTACCCGGCTGAGGGGCAGTCAGAAAGTGTCGTGGTTAACGGAAGTGGCCTGGGATGGTCTGCCGTAGACGGTGAGAGCCCGGTACGTGAAAACCCGGCACCTGCCTAGTATCAATTCCCGAGTAGCAGCGGGCCCGTGGAATCTGCTGTGAATCTGCCGGGACCACCCGGTAAGCCTAAATACTCCTCGATGACCGATAGCGGAATAGTACCGTGAGGGAATGGTGAAAAGTACCCCGGGAGGGGAGTGAAAGAGTACCTGAAACCGTGTGCCTACAATCCGTCAGAGCCCTTTCGTGGGGTGATGGCGTGCCTTTTGAAGAATGAGCCTGCGAGTCAGGGACATGTCGCGAGGTTAACCCGAGCGGGGTAGCCGCAGCGAAAGCGAGTCTGAATAGGGCGTATCACGCGCGAGCGTGTGTAGTGGCGTGTTCTGGACCCGAAGCGGAGTGATCTACCCATGGCCAGGGTGAAGCGCGGGTAAGACCGCGTGGAGGCCCGAACCCACTTAGGTTGAAGACTGAGGGGATGAGCTGTGGGTAGGGGTGAAAGGCCAATCAAACTCCGTGATAGCTGGTTCTCCCCGAAATGCATTTAGGTGCAGCGTTGCGTGTTTCACCACGGAGGTAGAGCTACTGGATGGCCGATGGGCCCCACTAGGTTACTGACGTCAGCCAAACTCCGAATGCCGTGGTGTATAGCGTGGCAGTGAGACGGCGGGGGATAAGCTCCGTACGTCGAAAGGGAAACAGCCCAGATCGCCGGCTAAGGCCCCAAAGCGTGTGCTAAGTGGGAAAGGATGTGCAGTCGCAGAGACAACCAGGAGGTTGGCTTAGAAGCAGCCACCCTTGAAAGAGTGCGTAATAGCTCACTGGTCAAGTGATTGTGCGCCGATAATGTAGCGGGGCTCAAGCACACCGCCGAAGCCGCGACAACCGCAAGGTTGGGTAGGGGAGCGTCCCTCATTCAGCGAAGCCGCCGGGTGACCGGTGGTGGAGGATGGGGGAGTGAGAATGCAGGCATGAGTAGCGATAAGGCAAGTGAGAACCTTGCCCGCCGAAAGACCAAGGGTTCCTGGGCCAGGCCAGTCCGCCCAGGGTGAGTCGGGACCTAAGGCGAGGCCGACAGGCGTAGTCGATGGACAACGGGTTGATATTCCCGTACCCGTGTGTGGGCGCCCGTGATGAATCAGCGGTACTAACCACCCAAAACCGGATCGATCACTCCCCTTCGGGGGCGTGGAGGTCTGGCGCTGCGTGGAGCCTTCGTTGGTAGTAGTCAAGCGATGGGGTGACGCAGGAAGGCAGCCGTACCAGTCAGTGGTAATACTGGGGCAAGCCAGTAGGGAGAGCGATAGGCAAATCCGTCGCTCATAAATCCTGAGAGGTGACGCATAGCCGATTGAGGCGAATTCGGTGATCCTCTGCTGCCAAGAAAAGCCTCTAGCGAGCACACACACGGCCCGTACCCCAAACCGACACAGGTGGTCAGGTAGAGAATACCAAGGCGTACGAGATAACTATGGTTAAGGAACTCGGCAAAATACCCCCGTAACTTCGGGAGAAGGGGGACCGAAATACCGTGAACACCCTTGCGGTGGGAGCGGGATTCGGTCGCAGAAACCAGTGAGAAGCGACTGTTTACTAAAAACACAGGTCCGTGCGAAGTCGCAAGACGATGTATACGGACTGACGCCTGCCCGGTGCTGGAAGGTTAAGAGGACCCGTTAACCGCAAGGTGAAGCGGAGAATTTAAGCCCCAGTAAACGGCGGTGGTAACTATAACCATCCTAAGGTAGCGAAATTCCTTGTCGGGTAAGTTCCGACCTGCACGAATGGCGTAACGACTTCTCAACTGTCTCAACCATAGACTCGGCGAAATTGCACTACGAGTAAAGATGCTCGTTACGCGCGGCAGGACGAAAAGACCCCGGGACCTTCACTACAACTTGGTATTGGTGTTCGGTACGGTTTGTGTAGGATAGGTGGGAGACTGTGAAACCTCAACGCCAGTTGGGGTGGAGTCGTTGTTGAAATACCACTCTGATCGTATTGGACACCTAACGTCGAACCCTGAATCGGGTTCACGGACAGTGCCTGGCGGGTAGTTTAACTGGGGCGGTTGCCTCCTAAAATGTAACGGAGGCGCCCAAAGGTTCCCTCAACCTGGACGGCAATCAGGTGGCGAGTGTAAGTGCACAAGGGAGCTTGACTGCGAGACCTACAAGTCAAGCAGGGACGAAAGTCGGGACTAGTGATCCGGCACCTCTGAGTGGAAGGGGTGTCGCTCAACGGATAAAAGGTACCCCGGGGATAACAGGCTGATCTTCCCCAAGAGTCCATATCGACGGGATGGTTTGGCACCTCGATGTCGGCTCGTCGCATCCTGGGGCTGGAGCAGGTCCCAAGGGTTGGGCTGTTCGCCCATTAAAGCGGCACGCGAGCTGGGTTTAGAACGTCGTGAGACAGTTCGGTCTCTATCCGCCGCGCGCGTCAGAAGCTTGAGGAAACCTGTCCCTAGTACGAGAGGACCGGGACGGACGAACCTCTAGTGCACCAGTTGTCCCACCAGGGGCACCGCTGGATAGCTACGTTCGGACAGGATAACCGCTGAAAGCATCTAAGCGGGAAACCTTCTCCAAGATCAGGCTTCTCACCCACTTGGTGGGATAAGGCCCCCCGCAGAACACGGGTTCGATAGGTCAGACCTGGAAGCTCAGTAATGAGTGAAGGGAACTGGCACTAACCGGCCGAAAACTTACCAACACACAAAAATCGCAACCACTTTCCACTCTCACGGCGTCAGTCGTGAGTCCACACCCCCCACCAATACAAATTTACATAGAGTTACGGCGGCCACAGCGACAGGGAAACGCCCGGTCCCATCCCGAACCCGGAAGCTAAGCCTGTCAGCGCCGATGATACTGCCCTTCTCGGGTGGAAAAGTAGGACACCGCCGAACATACAAAAACACCCCCGGGGTATCGGGGGTGTTTTTGCATTTACAGGATTCGTGTCAGTCGAACAAACTCAAATTGACCGACACACGTTTCTTCTCCAATTCGAGCAATGTTTGCTTTCGGTCAAGCCCGCCCCCGTACCCGGTGAGCTTTCCACTGGCCCCAATGACCCGATGGCACGGGACGATGATGGCGATGGGATTCCGCCCGTTGGTCAAGCCGACGGCACGCGCCGCGCCCGGGGCACCGATCTGTTCCGCGATTTCTCCATAGGATCGAGTTTCCCCGTAGGGAATCGTCAGCAAGGCTTTCCATACCCGCTGCTGGAATTCTGTGCCACGCAGGTCCAGGTCGATATCGAAATCGCGGAGGTCACCGGCGAAATAGGCGTCAACCTGTTCGACCGCGGCAGGAAAGGCACATTGATTCGGTGACCAACCGAATCGGTTCGGTTCATGGGTTTGATCGACCATCCGCAGATTGGTCAATACGGCCCCGCGCCCGGCTAAAGTCAACGGTCCGATCGGGCTGTCGATTGTGCGGTAATGAATCATGCGACTTCCTTCGGCGGCTTTTGTGGCCAATGGTTTACCGGGTGCTCGAGCGTGGTCCACAAATGCTGTGTGGCATATGACCGCCAGGGCCGCCACCGGGCACTTCGCTCGGAAAGTGCGCGTCGTTGTTCGGGCAGGCCCAGTTGTCTGGCGGCCAACCGGACACCGAGATCACCGGCAGGAAATGCGTCCGGGTCACCCAGGCCGCGCATCGCGACGACCTCGGCCGTCCAAGGGCCCACTCCCGGCAGGGCCAGCAACTGGCTGCGCGCCTCCGTCCAGTCGCAACCGGCGTCCAGGCTGATCCTCCCGTCAGCAAGGCCGCTGACGAGCGCGCTGAGCGTGCGCCGACGCGCCGTGGGGACGGCCAGATGGACGGGGTCGATCTGCGACAGCTGCTCCACCGACGGGAAGGTGTGGGTCAGGCCGCCCGCGGTATCGTGCACGGGCTGCCCGCAGGCGGCGACGAGTCGGCCCGCGTGGGTCCGCGCGGCTTTGGTCGAAACCTGTTGAGCCAGCACCGCCCGCACCGCGAGTTCAGCCTCATCGACGGTACGCGGAATCCGCTGTCCGGGGGCCTTGGTGACCACTGGGGCCAACGCCGGATCCCCGCTGAGTGCCTCGATCACCGCCTCGGGATCGGCGTCAAGGTCCAGTAGCCGACGGCACCGTGCGGTGGCGGCCGCGAGATCGCGGAAATCGTCGAGCACCAACAGACAGCGAACATGATCGAGCGCCGGTGTCAGGGTGACCAAGCCGCTGCCCGAGGAAAGCCGCAGTGTGCGTCGGTACGCGCCATTGCGGACCTCCTCGCAACCGGGGACCGCGCCGGCGGCCAGATGGCCGAAGACGCCCTGATAGGCGAATGGCGTACGGGTCGGCAGCCGCAGGGATATCGCTCCCGGGCCACCGTGGTGCCCGGTGGCCCCGGATTCGGCGGATCCCGAGCGGTTGGCAGCGCGCTTGCGCAACACCGTCGGCGTGCTGTCGCAGACCAGGCGCACGGTGTCGTTGAATTGCCGGATGCTGGAAAACCCGGCCGCAAAAGCCACCTCCCCGAACGGCAGATCGGTGGTCTGGATCAGCACGCGGGCCGTCTGCATTCGTTGTGCGCGGGCCAATGCCAGCGGGCCGGCGCCCACCTCCGCCCGCAGCAGCCGTTGCAGCTGACGCGGGGTGTAACCGAGACGGGCGGACAGGCCGGTGACGCCTTCGCGGTCCACCGTGCCGTCGGCGATCAGCCGCATGGCCCGGGCGACCACATCACCGCGGATGTTCCATTCCGGAGAACCGGGAGACGCGTCAGGACGGCAACGTTTGCAGGCCCGGAAGCCCTCCTGTTGGGCCGCCGCCGCCGTCGGCAGGAACCGCACGTTGCGCGCGAACGGCGGCCGTACCGGGCAACTGGGCCGGCAGTAGATCCGGGTCGTCAAGACCGCGATCACGAACCAGCCGTCGAACCGGGCGTCTTTGGCCTGGACCGCTCGGTAGCAGCGTTCGAAATCTTCGTGCACAGTCCGACAATTACACCTGATCACCGACATGGCTGGCGGGAAAGCGACATCGTAGTAGGCACAGTAGCGCCCGGGCGGGTGGCCGGAGGTTACCTACGCGGTGTGGCCGGTTCGATCGGCGATGCCAGTCGAGTCGGCCGCTTGTGCCCACGAAGCTTCACGTGTCTTCCCAAAGTCCAATGGGCACGCTCGCTTTCGCTCGCTGCCTCGACGGTCTGCGCCGAAGCCAGTAACTTGCCGGGGCGTGATTTCGCGCGTTCGCACAGTCGGGCCGCTTCGTTCACCGGCTCGCCGATCACGGTGTATTCGAACCGCTCCTTAGAGCCCACATTGCCGGCCACCACCTGTCCGGACGCCACCCCGATGCCTGCCTGGCACTCCCGCATTTCCTCGGCCAGCCGCTCAGCCAGGGTCCGCGCACAGGCCAACGCCTGGTCTTCGGGTCGGTCGAGATGGTTGGGGGCACCGAAAATGGCCAGCGAGGCGTCACCCTCGAACTTGTTGACCAGCCCGCAATGGCGATCGACCTCTTCGACCACGATCGCGAAGAAGCGGTTGAGCAACTGCACGACCTCGGCCGGGGGTTGGCTGGTCACCAACTTGGTCGAGCCGACGATGTCAAGGAACACCACGGCGACGTGGCGTTCCTCCCCGCCCAGTTTCGGCCGCTCCCGCTCGGCGGCAAGGGCGACCTCACGTCCGACATGGCGGCCGAACAGATCACGCACCCGCTCGCGCTCCCGCAGGCCGTCGACCATCGCGTTGAAACCACGCTGCAGCTCACCGAGTTCGGTTCCGTCGAACACCACCAGGTCGCCTCGGAGATCCCCTCGTTCCACGCGCTGCAGTGCCGCTCGGACCACGCGTACCGGTGTCGCCGTGAGCCAGGCCAAGATCCACATCAGGACAAACCCGAAGACCAATGTTGCCATCGACACGATGAGCACACCGACCGCGAACTGGGTCGCCGTGAGATTCCGCATCTCGATCTGGAAGACCGCAATCAGGGCAATGCCGACGATCGGAACACCCGATCCCAGCAGCCACACCATCATGGTTCGCCCCATGATCCCCGATGCCAGTCGCCGAGGCGGCGGTCCCGCCTCGAGCGCCTGGGCTGCTACCGGACGCAATGCGAACTCGGTGAGCAGGTAGCTCCCGGTGGCGACCAGGAGTCCGCAAACGGTCACCGCGAAGAGGAAGCGGGGGATGAACATGGTGTTGGCCATGCCGTAGAGCGTGGTCAGCAGCGCCGCGCCGACTCCCCAGAGGATCAGGTCGACAATGGCGACCCGCCAGGGAGTCAGGAAGGTGTTGCGCTCGTCGTCGTGGGTTGGTGGGCGTTCCTCGATTGCCCAGCGCAGCGCGATCACAGTTCGTCGCGTGATCCAATACGCTCCGAGCGCCAAGGCGACCACGATGTAGGCCGGTACAACGGCGAACGACACCCACAACGGGGCATCGGAAAAGACACTCGGCTCGGGAATCGCGACCGTTACCACCAGGATGGAGACCGCTATCCCGATCAGGTTTGCCGCGACCACCATCACCGTCAAGATGACCTGGATGCGTATCCGCCGGCGCCGTTGGTCCTCCGATACCCGCCCGAGCAGCCAGGAGCCGTAGGCGGGGGTCTCTGATAGCCGGCCGCTCTGACGGGTCACCGTCTCAAGTACCCGGCCCAAACGTTGCGCCATACTTTCCTCGGCCACCATTGTGGCGTCAGTCTAATTCGCATCTTTCGCGTGGCTGACGCGCTGCCCCGAGTGGTTCGGGTCGGTCTGGTTACGGGCAAGGGGTCGACCCTGGTGATGGCCTCGTGGTGCGATTCGAAAATAGCTGCAGCCATTGGCCTTTCGGTTCTCGGCAATGCATGTGGTGATCGGGCGCGGCGCCGATCTCGAAGCTCCAAATCCGGCAGTTGCCCGCTAGCAGTGTTGGATGGGGTTGTGGACCGGCCTTGCTACCCGGCTTGCACCGGCGATGCGAGCCGGGTGTGCTGGTCGTGCCCGCGAAGCGTCACGACCTCGCCCAGGGACCACAGGGCGCTCTCGTGTTCGGTTGCGCCCCGCACGGTGTCGGCGGTAGCCAACAATTGACCCGGATGTGATTTGGCCAGTTCGCAAAGCCGGGCCGCTTGGTTGACCGGCTCGCCGATCACGGTGTATTCGAACCGTTCGTTGGCGCCGACATTGCCGGCGACCACTTGTCCTGATGCCACCCCGATGCCCGCCGGGCATTCGGGCACTTCGTTGGCCAGTCGTTCGGCAATGGCGCGTGCGGCGGCCAGAGCCTGGTCTTCAGGTCGGTCAAGGTGATTGGGGGCGCCGAAGATGGCAAGCGACGCGTCGCCCTGGAACTTATTGACCAAGCCGCGATGACGGTCGATCTCGTCGATGACGACTGCGAAAAACCGGTTCAACAACTGCACGACGTCGGCGGGAGGCTGGCTGGTCACCAACTTGGTCGAGCCGACGATATCGATGAACACCACGGCGACGTGACGCTCTTCACCGCCCAGTTTCGGCGGCTGGCGTTCGGCGGCGAGGGCGACCTCGCGACCGACGTGCCGGCCGAAGAGGTCACGCACCCGCTCGCGTTCGCGCAGGCCGTGGACCATCGAGTTGAATCCACGCTGCAGCTCACCGAGTTCGGTGCCGTCGAACACCACCAGATCGGCAACCAAGTCGCCCTGCTCCACGCGCTTGAGCGCCGCGCGAACCACGCCCACGGGCGTTGCCGTCATCCACGCAAGCATCCACATCAGGACGAATCCGAAGACCATAACGGGCGCCCACAGGATCAGCACTGAAATGATGTATTGGTCGTTCTCCAGCTCCCAAAACGTATTCTCGAATAGCGCGGTGAGGGCGATACCGGTATTGGGTAGGCCCGAACAGAGCAGCCATACCACCATGGTGCGCCCCATGATGCCTGGCACCAGGGATCGCGTCGTTGGTCCTACTTCGAGCGCCCGGGCGGCCACTGGGCGCAGCGCAAATTCGGATAACAAATAGCAGCCGGTGGCCACGAGAACGCCGACCACGCTCATCGAAAACAGGAACCGTGGGATAAATAATGGGTTGGCCATGCCGTAGAGGGTGGTCCACAACACCATCCCGAATCCCCATACGAAAAGAACCGCCAACGACACGCGCGCTGGGATCCGGAACGTATCGCGTGCTTCGTCTGGGGTGGGTATGCGTTCCTCGATTGCCCATCGCAGTGCGCGAGTTGTTTGCCGGGTAAGCCAAAGTGCGCCCAGCACCACAGCGAGCACGTTGTAGGCGGGTACGAGCCCGAAGGACAGCCAATGCGGCGCGTCGAAGATCACGCTCGGTTTCGGGAAGGCAACCGTCAGTAGCAGAGCCGCGATGGTGATCCCGACCAATTGCGCAGCCAGAATGGTGACACTCATCATCACCTGGATACGTATCCGTTGACGTTGCTGGCTTTCCGATGCACGTCCGAGCAGCCAGGACCCGTAAGCAGGGGTTTCTGACGGCCAGCGGTACCAGCGGGTCACTTTATCAAGCACCCGATCCAAGCGCTGCGCCACGGCCTTCTGGGACGACATTGTGGCAACAGCCTAAGTTGTCGGACCGGCTCTAACTGATTTTTTCGCGGAAGTGTGTCGGTAACGGCTGTCGATTGGCGAAAGATCCTGTCCCGCAGTGCAGGATCGAATTGTCTAAGGTTCGCTGTGCACCTGCAGGAGAGGCATTTTGCCGGCAGAGCAACCCGAAAACGCCCGCTGCGAGATCGCGACGTTGCGCTGGACCATCGCCATCCAGGACGGCCTCGTCCAACCCCGCCGACACGGTCAGTCGAACGCGTCGCATCTTCGAAAACAGCATCCACACAGGCCAATCCGTGACCCGATGCAAGGCCGAGGCTAAGGTGAGTCGGGTGCGTCTCGTCATTGCCCAATGCACGGTCGACTATGTCGGCCGGCTTACCGCGCATCTGCCGTCCGCGCGTCGGTTGCTGTTGTTCAAGGCCGACGGATCGGTCAGCGTGCACGCCGACGACCGCGCCTACAAACCGTTGAACTGGATGAGTCCGCCGTGCTGGCTGACCGAGGAGACCGGCACAGAATCGCCGGTGTGGGTGGTCACCAACAAATCCGGCGAACAGTTGCGTATCACCGTCGAAGAGATCGAGCACGACTCGAGCCACGAGCTGGGTGCCGACCCCGGACTGGTGAAGGACGGCGTCGAGGCCCACTTGCAGGCGTTGCTCGCTGAACACGTGCAAATCTTGGGTGAGGGGTACACGCTGATCCGTCGCGAGTACATGACCGCGATCGGGCCGGTCGACCTGCTGTGCCGCGACGAACATGGGGGCTGTGTCGCAGTGGAGATCAAGCGGCGCGGCGAGATCGACGGGGTCGAGCAGCTCACCCGTTATCTCGAGTTGCTCAATCGCGACAGCGTTCTCGCGCCGGTCAAGGGCGTGTTCGCCGCTCAACAGATCAAGCCGCAGGCCCGCACCTTGGCCACCGACCGCGGCATCCGCTGCCTCACACTGGATTACGACAAGATGCGCGGCATGGACAGCGACGAGTACCGGCTGTTCTGAAGGTCGAGGCTAATCTTGTCAGGTGGCCCGGCGCCGTAAACCGCCAAGCCGGCAGCGACCGGTAGCGCCGATGCCGCGCCGGGTCGAGACCGGGCCGGATGGCTACGAGTACGAAGTCCGAGCGATTGCGGCAGCACGAGCCGTCAAGACCTATCGATGTCCCGGGTGCGATCACGAAATCCGTACCGGGACTTCACATGTGGTGGTGTGGCCCGCTGATCGACCGGAAGCTGTCGAGGAGCGGCGGCACTGGCATTCTCCGTGTTGGGCCAGCCGGGGGACTCGTGGCCCGACCCGAAAGTGGTCTTAGCCGCGGCCCTCAGCGAGCCGGCTCGACCAACTCGATCAGAACGCCGCCGGCGTCCTTGGGGTGAATGAAGTTGATTCGGGAATTTGCCGTGCCACGCCGGGGAGCCTCGTAGACGAGACGGACACCCTGCGAGCGCAGCCGCCGGCTCAGCGCGTCGAGATCAGCTACCCGACAGGCGAACTGCTGGATGCCCGGCCCGCGCTTGTCCAGAAACTTTGCGATCACCGATGAGTCGTCGACCGGGGCCATCAATTGGATCTGGGCCGCCCGGGGGGCGCCCGGGACCGCGAGCATCGCCTCGCGGATTCCCTGGTCGTCGTTGACCTCCTCGTGGACGAGGATCATGCCGAGGTGGTCGTGGTACCACTCGATCGCCGCGTCCAGATCGGCGACGGCGATGCCGACGTGATCGAGCCCGGTCACCAGCGAGGTGGCCACAACCTGACGGGCGTCAACTTGATCGGTGGTCATAACACAACGGTAACCTCATGGGGAAGAATCTGCTTCTCCGGGTTGGCTGGATCGGCCGTTCCCACGCTCATAGGAGGTAGTCATGACGACGTCGGTGATCATTGCTGGAGCCCGGACACCCATCGGCAAGCTGATGGGTTCCCTGACGGATTTCAGCGCCAGTGACCTGGGCGGCATCGCCATCAGGGGCGCCCTGGAAAAGGCCTTCCCGGGTGTGGAAAACCCGCCATCTCTGGTCGAGTACGTGATCATGGGCCAGGTGCTCACCGCGGGCGCGGGACAGATGCCCGCGCGACAGGCGGCGGTCGCGGCAGGTATCGGCTGGGATGTGCCGGCCTTGACCATCAACAAGATGTGCTTGTCGGGCATCGACGCCATCGCGCTGGCTGACCAGCTGATCCGGGCCGGAGAATTCGACGTGGTGGTCGCCGGGGGTCAGGAGTCCATGACGAAGGCGCCGCATCTGCTGATGGACAGTCGGGCCGGCTACAAGTACGGCGACGTCACGGTTCTGGACCACATGGCCTACGACGGGCTGCACGACGTGTTCACCGACCAGCCGATGGGGGCACTCACCGAGCAACGCAACGACGTCGACAAGTTCACGCGGCAGCAGCAGGACGAGTACGCGGCTCAGTCGCACCAGAAAGCAGCCGCTGCATGGAAGGACGGTGTGTTTGCCGACGAAGTGGTGCCGGTGAGCATTCCGCAGCGTAAAGGTGATCCACTGCAGTTCAGCGAAGACGAAGGCATCCGCGCCAACACGACCGCCGATTCATTGGCCGGCCTCAAGCCGGCGTTTCGCAAGGACGGCACCATTACCGCCGGCTCGGCGTCGCAGATCTCCGACGGCGCCTGCGCGGTCGTGGTGATGAGCAAAGAAAAGGCCCGGGCGCTAGGACTTTCGTGGCTGGTCGAGATCGGCGCGCATGGCGTCGTGGCCGGCCCGGATTCGACACTGCAGTCGCAGCCGGCCAACGCGATCAAGAAGGCGCTCAAGCGTGAGGGCATCTCGGTGGACCAGCTCGATGTCGTCGAGATCAACGAGGCCTTCGCGGCGGTCGCACTGGCCTCGATGCGTGAGCTGGGGGTGAATCCCGAGATCGTCAATGTCAACGGCGGAGCGATAGCCGTCGGCCATCCCATCGGGATGTCGGGAGCGCGCATCACACTGCATGTGGCGCTCGAGTTGGCCCGCCGCGGCTCGGGCTACGGCGTTGCGGCCCTGTGCGGCGCGGGCGGCCAGGGCGACGCGTTGATCCTGCGGGCGGGCTAGCGCCGGCAGCCAGTGTTGACGTTGCTGGAATGCCTCCGTCGGGTGCCGGTGTGATTTTCGTCATATCCGCCCCTCGCGGCTGTTGGTGCGGGTTTCCGGCAGCGATTTCGGTCAGCATGCAACGGTCGGCGCCACCGGGTGGATGGCAGCCGGGCCCGGCGTGACAGACTTGATGACGTGACACGTCCCCGACCTTCGATCGGGCCTGCCATGGCCGGTGCGGTCGACCTTTCCGGTCTCAAGCAACGAGCTCAACAAAGCGCCGCAACAGGCGGGGCTGCCGGCCGGACACCGTCTGCTCAGCCGGGTGTGGTCGAGATCAGTGAGACGAACTTCGAAGACGAGGTGATCGCCCGCTCCGACGAGGTGCCCGTGGTGGTGTTGCTATGGTCGCCGCGCAGCGATGTGTGCGTCGACCTGCTCGACACGTTGTCCGGCCTGGCCTCGACCGACCAGGGCACCTGGCAGCTGGCGACGGTCAACGTCGACGTTGTACCCAGAGTGGCTCAGATATTCGGCATCCAGGCGGTCCCAACCGTGGTGGCTCTGGCTGCGGCGCAGCCGATCTCAAGTTTCCAGGGCCCCCAGCCTGCCGATCAGCTACGACGCTGGCTGGACTCGCTGCTGTCGGCGACTGCGGGAAAGCTCAGGGGCCCAACGGATTCGGGAGAGTTCGCGGAAGTCGATCCGGCGGTGGCGCAGGCCCGCGCGGAACTCGAGGCCGGCGACTTCGACGCCGCAAAGAAGTCGTACCAAGCGATTCTGGATACCGAGCCGGGCAATGTCGAAGCGAAGGCGGCGATCCGGCAGATCGACTTCCTCACTCGCGCAACCGCACAGCGGCCGGATGCCGTCCGGGTCGCCGACGCCGCACCCGATGACATCGAGGCCGCGTTCGCGGCCGCCGACGTGCAAATCCTCAATCAGGATGTCAGCGGGGCGTTCGAGCGTCTGGTCGCATTGGTGCGCCGTACATCGGGGGATGAGCGCACCCGGGTGCGCACTAGGCTGATCGAGCTCTTCGAACTCTTCGACCCCGCCGATCCCGAGGTCATCGCGGGCCGGCGCAATCTCGCCAACGCCCTGTACTGAGGTGTCGGGCAGGGGTTGGTGACTGGTCGCTTCAGGCCGGTTCCAGCCACAAGGCCGACGTGGGCGGCAGCACCAGCACCGCTGATGCGGGACGACCGTGCCACGGGTCGTCGGTGGCGTCGACGCCCCCGAGGTTGCCGATCCCGGACCCGTTGTAGGAGGTCGCGTCGGTGTTGAGGACTTCTCGCCACCGGCCGGCCGAAGGCAGACCCAGCCGGTAGCCGCTGTGCTCGGTGCCGGCGAAATTGAACACGCACGCCATCACCGAGCCGTCGTTGCCGTAGCGCAGGAAGCTCAACACGTTGTTGGCCGAATCGTTGGCGTCGATCCAGGAATAGCCGGCCGGAACGGTGTCTTGGCTCCACAGTGCCGGGTGGTTGCGGTAGATCTCGTTGATGTCGCGCACCAGGCGCAAAATACCGTTCGAGAAGCCTTGTTCGTCGAGCTGGAACCAGTCAAGACCGTGTTGCTCGGACCACTCGGCACGCTGGCCGAATTCCTGGCCCATGAACAGCAGTTGTTTGCCCGGGTGTGCCCACTGGTAGGCGAGCAGGCTGCGAAGCCCGGCGGCCTTCATGTGATTGCTACCCGGCATCCGCCCCCATAGCGTCCCTTTGCCGTGCACTACCTCGTCGTGGCTGAGGGGCAGCACGTAATTCTCACTGAACGCATACAGCATCGAGAACGTCATCTCATGGTGATGAAAACTGCGATAGACCGGGTCTCGACTGATGTAGTCAAGCGTGTCGTGCATCCAGCCCATGTTCCATTTCATCGAAAAGCCAAGGCCGCCAAGGCTTGTCGGTCTGGTTACCCCTGGCCACGACGTCGACTCCTCGGCGATGGTGACGATGCCGGGTGCCGCCCGGTGCGCGGTGGCGTTCATCTCCTGCAGGAACTGCACCGCCTCCAAGTTCTCCCGCCCGCCGTAGATGTTGGGGGTCCAGCCGCCCTCGGGGCGCGAGTAATCCAGGTAGAGCATCGATGCCACCGCGTCCACCCGCAGGCCGTCGATGTGAAATTCCTGGAGCCAAAACAACGCGTTGGCCACCAGGAAGTTTCGTACCTCCGGCCGCCCGAAGTCGAAAACGTAAGTGCCCCAGTCTAGTTGCTCGCCACGTTTGGGATCGGAATGCTCGTAGAGCGGAGTGCCGTCGAACCGTCCGAGCGCCCATGCGTCCTTAGGGAAGTGGGCCGGCACCCAGTCCACGATGACGCCGATGCCCGCTTGGTGAAGGGCGTCGACCAGCCCCCGGAAATCGTCGGGAGTGCCGAAGCGCGATGTCGGCGCATAGTACGACGTGACCTGGTATCCCCATGATCCGGCGAACGGGTGTTCGGCCACTGGTAGTAGCTCCACATGGGTAAACCCGTGTGCCACCACGTAATCGGTCAGCTCCCGGGCAAGCTGGCGGTAGCTCAGTCCGGGACGCCAGGAGCCCAGGTGGACTTCATAGGTGCTCATCGGCTCGAACACCGGATTACGCTGGACACGCCGAGCCATCCAGTCGGCGTCGCCCCAGGTGTAGTCGCTCACCGTCACCCGCGATGCCGTCTGGGGCGGCACCTCGGCGCCGAACGCGAACGGGTCGGCCCGATCGGTCACGACGCCGTCGGCGCCGTGCACCCGGAACTTGTAGAGGCCGTCGTCCGGGAAACCAGGCCAGAACAACTCCCACACTCCCGAGGAACCCAGTACGCGCATTGGTGCGTCGTTTCCGGTCCAGCCATTGAAATCACCGATCAGGCTGACGCCCTTGGCGTTGGGCGCCCACACCGCGAACGACACGCCCTCCACGACACCGTCGGCCGTGGTGAACGAGCGGGGATGAGCGCCAAGGACTTCCCAGAGTCGCTCGTGGCGTCCCTCGGCGAACAGATGGAGGTCGACTTCACCCAGGGTGGGCAGAAAACGGTAAGCGTCGGCGACCGCATAGGGGTCAGCACCTTCGTAGCAAACCTGCAACCGGTAATCGATCAAGTTGACGAAGGGCAGGGCCACCGCGAACAGCCCGGCGTCGATGTGCTGCATCGGCAACTGGTCGTCACCGACGAGCGCGACGACGCTGACCGCGTGTGGACGAAATGCCCGGATAACCGTGTGGTCGCCGTACTCGTGGGCGCCCAGGATGCTGTGCGGGTTGTGGTGGGCGCCGGCCACCAGGCGCGCCAGCTCGGCGGGGTCGGGCGCCAAGTGCGTCCCGGGCAGTTGATCGGTTCGGCTCTTGGATCTACTCAAGTCGCTCACCTCCTGCGCAGCAGTGTGACTCGGGATTCCTCCGGAATGAGTGGCATGTTGATGACGTGGGCGACTGCTTGCGCCGGGTCGATGCGAACATAATTTCCTTGCCCCCAATTGAATTCCTGGCCGGTTATCTCGTCGCGGACCCAAAACCGCTCGTAGGGCTCCATACCCAGCGCGGCCATGTCCAGCCACAGGGTTGCTTCCTCGGGCCCGAGGGCGTTGAGCGTGACCACCACCAGGACACAGTCGCCGGTCGCCGGGTCGAACTTGCTGTAAGCCAGCAACGCCTCGTTGTCGACGTGATGGAAATGGATGGTGCGTAACTGCTGCAGCGCGGGATGCAGTCGCCGAATTGCGTTGAGCTGCGTGATGAACGGCTCCAGTGACCTGCCTTCGGCGAGCGCGCCCGCGAAGTCACGGGGACGCAGCTCGTATTTTTCCGAGTCCAGGTACTCCTCGCTGCCTTCCCGCACCGCCCGGTGCTCGAACAGCTCGTAACCGGAGTACACGCCCCAGGCCGGACCCATGGTGGCAGCCAGCGCCGCGCGGATGGCGAACATGCCGGGGCCGTTGTGTTGCAGGACCGCGTGCAGGATGTCGGGGGTATTGACGAAGAGGTTGGGCCGGCGGAAGTCGGCGAATTCGGCTATCTCGTTACCGAATTCGGTGAGCTCCCACTTGGACGTGCGCCAGGTGAAGTAACTGTAGGACTGCGTGAAGCCCAGTTTGGCCAGCCCGTACTGGCGGGCCGGGGGAGTGAATGCCTCGGACAAGAACAACACGTCGGGGTGGATGGTCTTGACTTGACCGATCAGCCAAGACCAGAAGTCGGGTGGCTTGGTGTGCGGGTTGTCGACCCGAAAGAACTTGACGCCGTGGTCGATCCAATGTCGTACTACGCGCAGCACTTCGTCGTAGAGTCCCACGGGGTCGTTGTCGAAGTTGAGTGGATAGATGTCCTGATACTTCTTCGGCGGGTTCTCCGCGTAGGCAATGGTGCCGTCCGGCAGTTCGGTGAACCAGTTTCGGTGTTCACGGGCCCACGGATGGTCCGGCGCGCATTGCAGGGCCAGGTCCAGGGCCACCTCCATGCCCAGGTCGCGCGCCGCGGCAACGAAGTCGTCGAAATCGTCGATGGTGCCCAGGCTCGGGTGGATGGCATCGTGGCCGCCCTCGTCGCTGCCGATCGCCCACGGAGATCCGACGTCACCGGGCGCGGCGGTGGGGTTGTTGTTGCGGCCCTTGCGGTGCACCTTGCCGATCGGATGAATCGGCGGCAGGTACACCACGTCGAACCCCATCCGTGCAATGCGCGGTAGCTCGGCCGCCGCGGTGGAAAAGGTGCCGTGCACCGGTTTGCCGTCGTCGTCCCAACCTCCGGTGGAACGCGGGAACATCTCGTACCACGCCCCGAAGCGGGCCACCGAGCGGTCGACCCAGATGCCGAACTGTTCGCCGCGGGTAACCAGATCCCGCAGCGGATAAGCCTTGAGCAGGTCGTCGATTTCCGGGGACAGGGCCAGCGCGGAGCGGGTCACCGGGTCACCGGGATTCCGCAACGTCGCGGCAGCCTCCATCAGCGGCCAGCGTTGCGCGCGCGGCACCCCCGTGGCGGCGCGCTCGAGTAGCGCGGCGCCGATCAGCAAATCGTTGGACAATTCTTTTTCGCCCTGGCCGGCATCGAGTTTGGCGACCAGGCCATGACGCCAGGTATGTACCGGGTCACCCCAACCGTCGACCCGGAAGGTCCACAGTCCGGCGCTGTCGGGGGTGAACTGGCCGTGGAAGACGTAGGGCTCCTGGCCCATCGTCATCGGGAACAACAGCGGTTTGACGCGCTGCTGCTCGGCCGGCCTGGCCGCCACCTCGGATTCCAGCGCCCGCACCGCCGAGACCCTGCGTACGTCGCTGACCAGCGGATAACGCGGGCCGAGGTAGCGCACTACCAGGGTCGCGGCCACTGCTTCGTGGCCCTCGCGCCATACCGAGGCGCTGACCGGCACCACCTCGCCTACCACCGCCTTGGCGGGGTAGGCGCCGCATGAGACGACGGGCTGGACGTTATCGATCTCGACACGACCGGGCACCAATCACTCCGTTCTGTTCGCGGCTCGCCCATGCAGGCGGGGAACCCGACCTCGCCCCCCTTGGCCACTGCGGGCCGTTCCTGGGCTCGTCACCCCGGGGACGAGCAACAGCGGTGTCGCCGGGGTGTCCTTCGTGTGTCGTTGTCTGCTCGTCTTAGCGCCCCATACCCACCCTAGTGTCCGGCCACACCGGCGGGGCCCAACCTGTCACCGAGTAGCCCGCTCTGACCGAAATCCTCAGTAAGGTAAAGACGCGTGAAAGCCCTCCGCCGGTTTACTGTCCGTGCTCATCTGCCCGACCGTCTTGCCGCGCTGGACCAACTGTCGACCAACCTGCGGTGGTCCTGGGAAAAGTCCACCCAGGACCTGTTCGCGAGCATCGACCCGGCACTGTGGGCCAGCTGCGGCAATGACCCGGTGGCGGTGCTGGGTGCGGTCAAACCGGCACGCCTGGACGAATTGGCGCTCGACGAAGAATTCCTGCGCCGGCTCGACGAGCAGGCGGCCGATCTGGCCGACTACCTGAGCCGCCCACTGTGGTATCAGCAGCACGAGCAGGGGTATCAGCAGCAAGAGCAGGCGGGTGTCCCCGGAGCATCCGGGCCGTGCCTGCCCACCAGCATCGCGTACTTCTCGATGGAGTTCGGCATCGCCGAGGTGCTGCCCAATTACTCCGGCGGCCTTGGGATTCTGGCCGGCGACCATCTCAAGGCCGCGTCCGACCTGGGGCTGCCGCTGATCGCGGTCGGTCTGTACTACCGCTCCGGATATTTTCGGCAGTCGCTGACCGCCGACGGCTGGCAGCAGGAGACCTATCCGTCGCTGGACCCGCACGGGCTGCCGTTGCGCCTGCTCACCGACGCCAACGGTGATCCGGTGCTGGTCGAGCTGGCGCTGCCGGATTTCGAGCAGCTGCGGGCGCGGATCTGGGTTGCCCAGGTGGGCCGGGTGCCGTTGCTGCTGCTGGATTCCGATATTCCGGAAAACGAGCACGAGCTGCGCGGCGTGACCGACCGCCTCTACGGGGGTGACCAAGAACACCGGATCAAGCAGGAGATCTTGGCCGGTATCGGCGGGATAAGGGCCATTCGCGCGTTCACCGCCATCGAGGGATCGCCGGCCCCCGAGGTATTCCACATGAACGAGGGCCACGCCGGATTCCTGGGAGCCGAACGCATCCGGGAACTCATCACCGACTCGGGATTGGACTTCGATACCGCGCTGACGGTGGTGCGGTCCAGCACGGTGTTCACCACGCACACTCCGGTGCCCGCCGGTATCGACCGGTTCCCGGTGGACATGGTGCAGCGTTACTTCGGCGATGACGAGCCGACGCTGCTGCCGGGCGTGCCGACCGATCGCATCCTGGGGCTGGGCGCCGAGGACGATCCCACCAAGTTCAACATGGCCCACATGGGTCTGCGGCTGGCACAACGGGCCAACGGTGTCTCGCTGCTGCATGGCAGGGTCAGCCGGGCCATGTTCAACGAGCTGTGGCCCGGATTCGACCACGACGAAGTACCGATCGGGTCGATCACCAACGGGGTGCACGCCCGCAGCTGGGCCGCACCACAATGGCTGCAATTGGGCCGCGAACTGGCCGGTTCGGACTCGTTCGCCGAGCCCGCCGTCTGGCTGCGGCTACAGCAGGTGGATGCCGGCCACCTGTGGTGGATCCGGTCACAGCTGCGCTCGTTGCTGGTGGAGGACGTGCGGGCGCGGCTGCGGCAATCGTGGTTGGAACGCGGTGCCTCCGAAGCCGAATTGGGCTGGATCGCAACGGCCTTCGATCCGAACGTGTTGACCATCGGGTTTGCCCGCCGGGTTCCGACGTACAAGCGGCTGACCCTGATGCTGCGTGATCCGGATCGACTCGAGAAGCTGCTGCTGGACCACGAACGGCCGATACAGCTGATCGTGGCAGGCAAGTCGCATCCGGCCGACGATGGGGGAAAGGCGCTGATCCAGCAGGTGGTGCGGTTCGCCGACCGGCCGCAGGTGCGCCACCGCATCGCGTTCTTGCCCAACTACGACATGTCGATGGCCCGGTGGTTGTATTGGGGCTGCGACGTGTGGCTGAACAACCCGTTGCGGCCGTTGGAAGCGTGCGGAACGTCAGGGATGAAGAGCGCGCTCAACGGCGGGCTGAATCTGTCCATCCGTGACGGCTGGTGGGACGAATGGTACGACGGCGAAAACGGTTGGGAGATACCGTCTGCCGACGGCGTGGCAGATCCGGAACGACGCGATGACCTGGAGTCCAATGGGCTCTACAACCTGTTGGAACAGGCGGTGGCGCCGAAGTTTTACGAGCGTGACGAACGCGGCGTGCCGCCGCGATGGATGGAGATGGTGCGGCACACCCTGCAGACCTTGGGACCGAAAGTGCTGGCTTCTCGCATGGTGCGCGACTACGTCGAGCACTACTACGCTCCGGCGGCGCAATCGTGGCGCAAGACCATCGGTGTTGCGGGTGACGGCACCGAGTTCGCCGGGGCCCGCGAGCTGGCCGCCTACCGGCGGCGGGCCGCAGCAGCGTGGCCGCGTATCGAGATCACCGACGTGGACAGCGCCGGGCTGCCCGATACTCCGCTGCTCGGCTCGAAGCTGACCTTGACCGCAATCGTGCAACTGGCCGGCCTGCAGCCCGACGAGGTTACGGTGCAAGCGGTGCTGGGCAGGGTCGACGCCGGCGATGCGCTGGTGGACCCGGCCACCGTCGAAATGTCGCATACCGGCACCGACGGTGTGAGCCACATCTTCTCGACGACAACGCCGCTGCCGCTGGCGGGGGCCGTCGGCTACACCGTGCGAGTGCTGCCTCGCCATCCGATGCTGGCCGCCGGCAATGAGCTCGGGCTGGTCACCCTCGCCGGGGGCTGATCAGCCGGCGGCCGACAATCGCCGCAGCGCCGCGCGGACCTGGGTGGGGTTGGTGGTCTGCCAGAACGGGGGCAGCGAGGCTTGCAGGTAGTCCCCGTAGCGGGCGGTCACCAGTCGCGAGTCCAGCACCGCCACCACCCCACGGTCGCTGACCCGGCGCAACAGCCGACCCGCGCCCTGTGCCAGCAGCAGCGCCGCATGATTGGCGGCGACCGTCATGAAGCCGTTGCCGCCGCGGGCCGCCACCGCGCGCTGGCGGGCGCTCAGCAGTGGGTCGTCCGGGCGGGGGAACGGGATGCGGTCGATCAGGACCAACGACAGCGACGGTCCGGGTACGTCGACGCCCTGCCATAACGACAGGGTGCCGAACAGCGAGGTGGCGGCGTCGGCGGTGAACTGCTCGACCAGTGCGGAGGTGCTGTCGTCGCCCTGGCACAACACCGGTGTGGAAAGCCGTTCGCGCATGGCTTCCGCGGCGGCGCGCGCCGCGCGCATCGAGGAGAACAGGCCAAGGGTCCGCCCGCCGGCCGCGGTGACGAGTTCGGCGATTTCGGTCAGCTGCTCGGCCGACCCGGTTCCGTCACGGCCGGGGGGCGGAAGATGGGCCGCCACGTAGAGGATCCCCGACTTCGCGTGCTGGAACGGCGATCCCACGTCCAGCCCACGCCACGGTGTGTCCGAAGGCTTGTCCGAGGATCTGTCTGAAGGCAGGCCCCAGGCCGCCGCCATCGCGTCGAAGGTCCCGCCGATTGCCAGCGTCGCCGAGGTCAGCACCGTCGTCGAACGGGCGAATACGGCAGTGGCCAGCAGGTTGGCGACCGACAGCGGAGCCACCCGCAGCACGCTGCGTGGCGAACCGCGGTTCTCCTCATGGTCGAGCCAGACCACGTCGGTGCGGTCGGGGATCGCCGGTGCGAAGGACGTCAGTATTCGCGACGCGGTATCGCAGATCTCGGTCAGGGCCGCCGCGGCTTCGGCGCGGGCCGACGCCGCGTTCGCGTCGCTGGTGCTGTCGATCGCCGAGCGGGCTGCGCCGGCCGCGTCGCGTAGCGCCGTCAGGTATGTCGCCAACTCGTCATCGAGGTAATCGATGCGCCCGGGTGGCGCGTCGTGGATCGCCGAGGTGAAGGTCGCCGACGCTCCTTCCAACCGCTCGAGCACTTCCGGGGCGACCAGCCGAGCGATCCGCCGCGCGGCCACACCGAGGGTTGCCGACGTCAGCTCCGCGGTGGCCACCGAGGTCACCCGGTCGGCCAGTTCGTGCGCCTCGTCGACCACCAGGAGGCGGTGTTCGGGCAGCACCGAGGATTCGGCAACGGCGTCCACGGCCAGCAACGCATGATTGGTGACGACGATATCGGCGGCACCCGCCCGCGCGCGTGCCCGTTCGGAGAAGCACTCGGAGCCATACGGGCACCGGGCCACGCCGATGCATTCCCGCGCGGAGACGCTGACCTGCGACCACGACCGATCGGCCACGCCGGGTTTGAGGTCGTCGCGGTCTCCGGTGCCGGTTGTGGCCGACCATTCGGTGAGCCGTTGCACGTCGCGGCCCAGCGCGGTCACGGCCATGGGGTTGAAGAGTTCCTCCTGCGGCTCGCCGGCCGCGTCGGCGGCCGCGCTGCCGTTGTGAATCCTGTTGAGGCACAGGTAGTTTCCCCGCCCTTTGAGCAATGCGAACTGCGGCCGGCGGGGCAGGGAAGCGGCGAGCGCATCGGCGAGCCGGGGTAGGTCGCGATCGACGAGTTGCCGCTGCAGGGCGATTGTTGCGGTAGACACCACGACGGGCTCGTCGTCGCCGACCGCACGGACAATCGCCGGAATCAGGTACGCCAGGGACTTACCGGTGCCGGTGCCGGCCTGGACGACGAGGTGCTCGCCGGTTGCGAAAGCCTGGGCCACGGCGTTGGCCATCTCCAGCTGGCCGCGGCGTTCGCTGCCGCCCAGCGCTGCCACGGCGACGGCCAGCAACTCGGGAACAGACACCTCAGGCGTGGTTACTCCCTTGTCGAGTCGAATCTCAGGGCGTGATAGTCAGGGTCGGAATGGCCGGCTCGCCGGCCGCTAATTTCAGTCCCTCCCAGGGCAGGCTCCCCAGCCCGGACGCCACCAGCTTGCGGGCGGCCGCCAGCGCACTGCCACCGGTATCGGCTACCACGTCCCCACCGCGAACCAGCGGGGTGGTCAACACTCGGTGCGGCTCGGTGGTGGTCGGTGGGCGCCCCGCCGGATGCACGATTTCTTCGGTGATGGTGCCCGCCGGCTTCGACCGCCGCAGCGCTTCTTTGTGGCCGCCGCGGGATTCCTTGTGGCTGCTGCGTTTTTGCACCGGAATGCCGTCGACCTCGACCAGTTTGTACACCATGTTCGCGGTCGGTGCACCCGAGCCGGTGACCAGCGACGTCCCGACACCGTAATGATCGACCGGCTCCGCGCGCAGCGCCGCGATGGCGAACTCGTCGAGATCGCCGGACACCATGATGCGGGTCTGGTTGGCGCCGAGTTGGTCGAGCTGCTCCCGGGCTTGGCGGGCCAGCACGCCCAGCTCGCCTGAGTCGATGCGGACCGCGCCGAGCCCGGTACCGGCGGCCGCGACAGCGTTGGCGATACCGGTCGTCACGTCGTAGGTGTCGACGAGCAGCGTCGTGTCCGGGCCCAGCGCCTCGACCTGGGCGCGGAATGCGGCTAACTCTGACACCGCCGCGGGGCTGTCCCGGTGCGCGTACAGCATCGTGAACGCGTGGGCAGCGGTGCCTTCGGTGGGTATCCCGTAGCGTCGCTGAGCTTCCAGATTGGACGAGCCGGCGAAGCCTGCGAGATAAGCGGCCCGGGCGGCGGCGACCGCGGCGCGCTCATGTGTCCGGCGTGAGCCCATTTCGACCAGCGGGCGGCCTCCGGCGGCGCTGACCATCCGCGCTGCCGCGGATGCGATGGCCGTGTCGTGGTTGAAGATCGACAGCACCAGCGTTTCCAGCAGCACGCATTCGGCGAAACTGCCGTGCACCGAGAGCACCGGGGAACCGGGGAAGTACAGTTCGCCTTCCGGGTAGCCGTCGATATCGCCGCAGAAGCGAAAATCCCGGAGGTAGCCCAGGGTCTCGGGGTCGAGGAACTGGGCCAGCAACTCGCACGCGTCGTCGTCGAACCTGAACTGCGGCAACAGCTCCAGCAGTCGACCGGTTCCGGCCACCACCCCATACCGTCGGCCGGCGGGAAGCCGGCGGGCGAACACTTCCCACGTGGTCCGGCGATTGGCTGTGCCGTCGCGCAGCGCGGCCGCGAGCATGGTCAGCTCGTACTTGTCGGTCAGAAGCCCAGCGGGGACCGAGTCATTCACCCCGCAACCGTATCGGTTCGTGTCGGGGTCTCGGTATCCACCGCGGTGGCTCGCTATCCTATGGCTATGGTCGTCGCATCAGCGCCCGCCAAGCCCGGATCGACCGGGCAACGCGAGTCCGCGCCGGTCGATGTGACGGCCAGTCCGTGGGTGACTATCGTCTGGGACGACCCGGTCAACTTGATGAGCTATGTGACGTACGTGTTCCAAAAGTTGTTCGGCTACAGCGAGCCGCATGCCACCACGCTGATGCTGCAGGTGCACAACGAGGGAAAGGCAGTGGTCTCGGCCGGCAGCCGGGAAGCCATGGAGGTCGATGTGTCCAAACTGCACGCCGCCGGATTGTGGGCGACGATGCAGCAGGACCGGTGAGCTTCGAGGGTATCCGGATCCAGCGTGCGCAAATGGAAGCGCGTCGAAACCCGCAATGGCCCCCGTTTTCGGTCGGCCTTGGCGCCCCACGAGGCAGCGCTGCTCAAGAATCTGGTCGGCGCGATGGTCGGTTTGTTCGACGAACGCGAATCGACCACTCCGACAGACGAACTCGAAGAGATTACCGGCATAAAGACCGGGCACTCCGACCGTCCCGGTGACCCGACGCTGCGTCGGCTGCTGCCGGATTTCTACAAGCTGGATCCCGGCGACCCGATGACCCTCGATGCCTCCGAGACGCTCAACGCCGCCCTTCGCAGTCTGCATGAGCCGGCGATCATCGACGCCAAACGCGGTGCCGCACAGCAGTTGCTGCAGACGGTCCCGGAGAACGGCGGTCGGTTCGAGCTGACGGAGTCCGATGCCAACGCCTGGGTTGCTGCCGTCAACGACTTGCGGCTGACTCTTGGAGTACTGCTCAACGTCGGCCCGCAAGGGCCCGAGCGGCTGCCGGTTGACCATCCCATGGCGGCGCATTACGACGTCTACCAATGGTTGACAGTTCTGCAGGAGTACCTCGTCCTGGTGCTGATGGGTAAACCCGCCGGATGATCGCGACGGCAACCGGATGAACGCCATCACCGACGTCGGCGGCATCCGCGTCGGCCACCACCAGCGGCTTGATCCCGACGCGTCCCTCGGCGCCGGCTGGGCTTGCGGCGTCACCGTTGTGCTGCCGCCACCCGGAACGGTCGGTGCGGTCGACTGCCGCGGAGGTGCGCCCGGAACCCGCGAGACCGACCTGCTGGATCCGGTCAACAGTGTCCGCTTCGTGGACGCGGTGCTGCTCGCCGGCGGCAGCGCCTATGGCCTGGCCGCCGCCGACGGTGTCATGCGCTGGCTCGAGGAACATCAACGCGGTGTCGCTGTCGGTTTGGGGGGCGCCGGGGTGGTGCCCATTGTCCCGGCCGCGGTGATCTTCGACCTGCCGGTCGGGGGCTGGAATTGCCGGCCGGGAGCTGACTTCGGCTATCTGGCCTGCGAAGCGGCCGGTGCTGTCGCCGACGGCGGCGAGGGTGCGGCCGTCGCCGTCGGGACCGTAGGCGCTGGCGTGGGCGCGCGCGCCGGCCTCCTCAAGGGCGGCGTCGGCACGGCGTCGACCACGCTGCCGTCCGGCGTGACCGTCGGCGCGGTCGTCGTGGTGAACTCGGTGGGCAACGTCGTCGATCCGGCGACCGGCCTGCCGTGGATGGCGGAGCTGATCGACGAGTTCGAGCTGTCCAAACCGCCTCCCGAGCAGGTCGCGGCGTTGGCGCAGCTGCCGACGGAGTCGAGCCCCATGAACACCACCATTGCGGTGGTCGCGACGGACGCGGCTCTTAGTCCGGCGGCGTGCCGGCGCGTCGCGATCGCGGCTCACGACGGGCTGGCCCGCTCGATCCGGCCGGCCCACACGCCGCTGGACGGCGATACCGTCTTCGCGCTGGCCACCGGTGCGGTCGAGGTGCCGCCGGACCCCGGGTTACCCGCCGCTCTCTCGCCGGAGACGGGGCTCGTCAGCGCGGTGGGAGCGGCCGCCGGCGATTGCCTGGCCCGAGCGGTATTGGCTGGTGTCATCGCCGCCGCGCCGGTGGCCGGAATACCGAGCTACCGCGCCATGTTGCCTGCAGCATTCCGAACACGTGCGGAAGGGAACGGCTGAGGTGCTGGTGATTCGTGCCGACCTGGTCGATGCGATGCTCGCCCATGCGCGCCGCGATCACCCTGACGAAGCCTGTGGGGTGCTGGCAGGGCCGGAGGGTTCCGACCGTCCCCAGCGCCATATCCCGATGACCAATGCGGAGCGCTCGCCGACGTTCTACCGTTTCGATTCCGGCGAGCAGCTCCAGGTGTGGCGATCCATGGAAAGCGCGAACGAAGTGCCGGTTGTCATCTATCACTCGCATACGGCGACCGAGGCCTACCCGAGCCGCACGGACGTCAGCCTGGCCGCGGAACCGGAGGCGCACTATGTGCTGGTGTCCACCCGTGATGCCGAGCGTTGCGAGCTACGTAGCTATCGCATCGTCGCCGGTGCCGTCACCGAAGAGCCTGTCCATATCGTCGAGCAGTATTGAACATCTGTGAAGGTCCCCGGAAAGTCCCCGGAAAAGTGCGAGGAAGGCCTGCATGAGCGTCACCGTGTCCATCCCGACCGTCCTGCGACCACACACGGATGGCCAGAAGCGCGTCTCCGCGAACGGCGACACGCTCGGCGCGGTCATCAACGACCTCGAGGCCAACTACGCGGGCATCTCCGAGCGGCTGATCGATAACGGCAAACTGCACCGCTTTGTGAACGTCTACGTGAACGACGAGGATGTGCGGTTCTCCGGTGGTCTGGACACCGTGCTATCCGACGGCGACTCGGTCACCATCCTGCCCGCCGTCGCGGGCGGGTAAGCGGAGCGCATGGCGCGATACGACTCGCTGCTACAGGCCCTGGGCAACACCCCGCTGGTGGGTCTGCGGCAGCTGTCCCCACGCTGGGTGGACGAGGCCGACGCAGTCCACGTGCGGTTGTGGGCCAAGCTCGAAGACCGCAATCCGACCGGATCGATCAAAGACCGGCCGGCGCTGCGGATGATCGAACAGGCCGAACTAGACGGGCGGTTGTCGCCCGGCGCCACCATCATCGAGCCCACCAGCGGCAACACCGGTATCTCGCTGGCGATGGCGGCGCGGTTGAAGGGCTACCGGCTGATATGCGTGATGCCCGAGAACACCTCGATGGAACGGCGTCAGCTGCTGGAGCTCTATGGCGCGAGAATCATTTTTTCGCCGGCCGAGGGCGGATCCAATACAGCGGTGGCCGCCGCCAAGGAGCTTGCCGCCGCCAACCCGTCGTGGGTGATGCTGTACCAGTACGGCAATCCGGCCAACACGGACGCGCATTACTGCGGCACCGGTCCCGAGTTGCTGGATGACCTACCCGAGATCACCCATTTCGTCGCCGGCCTGGGCACCGCCGGCACGCTGATGGGTACCGGCCGGTTTCTGCGTGAGCGGGTTCCCGGCATTCAGATCGTGGCCGCCGAGCCACGCTACGGCGAGGGGGTGTACGCGCTGCGCAACATCGACGAGGGCTTTGTCCCCGAACTGTATGACCCTGAGGTGCTGACCGCGCGATACTCGGTGGGCGCGCACGACGCGGTGCGCCGTACCCGTGAACTGGCGGCAGCCGAGGGCATCTTCGCGGGTATCTCGACGGGCGCGGTGCTGCACGCCGCACTGGGAATCGCGGCCAATGTCGTCCAGTCGGGTAACCGCGCCGACATTGCCTTGGTGGTTGCCGACGCAGGGTGGAAGTATCTGTCGACCGGCGCCTATGCCGGTAGCCTTGCTGATGCCGAGAACGCTCTGGAAGGGCAGCTGTGGGCATGACTCGCGCCGGCGACGATGCGGAGTGAAACGACGAGGAGGAGCGGCGCCAATGACCCGCGCCGGCGACGATGCAGTGGGGGCACCGCCCGCTTGCGGGGGACGAAGCGATGAGGAGGAGCGGCGCCAATGACCGGGTATCCGCGCACACCCGCGAAGCAACCGGAAAAGCGGCCGCGCTGGATCGTCGGCGGGGCGACCATCCTCACCTTCGTCGCGCTGCTGTATCTCGTTGAACTGATCGACCAGCTGACGCGGCATTCGCTGGACGTCAACGGCATCCGCCCGCTGAAAACCGACGGGTTGTGGGGCATCGTTTTCGCGCCGCTGCTGCATGCCAACTGGGCACACCTGATGGCCAACACCATTCCCTTACTGGTGTTGGGATTCCTGATGACGCTGGCCGGGTTGTCGCGGTTCGTCTGGGCGACGGTGATCGTGTGGATTCTGGGCGGATTCGGCACCTGGCTCATCGGAAATGTGGGCAGCAGCTGCGGTCCGACCGACCACATCGGAGCGTCCGGGCTGATCTTCGGCTGGCTGACCTTTCTGCTGGTGTTCGGCCTTTTCGTGCGCAAGGTCTGGGACATCGTCATCGGTTTGGTGGTCTTGTTCTTCTACGGTGGCGTCTTGCTGGGAGCCTTTCCGCGGCTGGGCATGTGCGGCGGGGTGTCATGGCAGGGCCATCTGTGCGGTGCGCTTGCCGGCGTGGTGGCGGCATATCTCTTGTCGGCACCGGAGCGTAAAGCCCGCGCACTGAAGAAGGCCGGCAACCGGCAGTTGCGTCCGAAGACATGAGCTCGCCGTTGGCGCCCGTCGGAATCTTCGACTCCGGCGTCGGCGGACTGACCGTCGCGCGGGCCATCATCGACCAACTGCCCGACGAAGACATCATCTACGTCGGTGACACCGGCAACGGCCCCTACGGTCCATTGACCATCCCGGAGATCCGCGCACACGCGTTGGCCATCGGCGACGACTTGGTCGACCGGGGTGTCAAGGTTTTGGTGATCGCCTGCAACTCGGCGTCCGCGGCCTGCCTGCGAGACGCGCGGGAGCGATACGACGTGCCCGTCGTCGAGGTGATCCTGCCGGCCGTACGCCGCGCGGTTGCCGCCACCCGCAACGGTCGCATCGGGGTCATCGGCACTCGCGCGACCATCACCTCCCACGCCTACCAAGACGCGTTCGCCGCCGCGCGCGACACCGAGATCACCGCGGTGGCCTGTCCGCGGTTCGTGGATTTCGTCGAGCGTGGCGTCACCAGCGGCCGTCAGGTGCTGGGGCTGGCGGAGGGTTACCTGGAGCCGTTGCAGCGTGCCGGGGTGGACACTCTGGTGCTCGGTTGTACGCACTACCCGCTGCTGTCCGGACTCATTCAACTGGCCATGGGAGACCACGTCACGCTGGTCTCGAGCGCCGAGGAGACCGCCAAAGAAGTTCTCCGGGTGCTGACCCAGAGCGACCTGCTGCGCCCGCACGATGCGCCGCCGGCTACCCGGGTGTTCGAAGCCACCGGCGACCCGGAAGCGTTCACCCGGCTCGCGGCGCGATTCCTCGGGCCGGCGATTACCGTTGTGGAAGCCGTTCATCATCCGCCTGTCAAATAGCGGTACGCGAGATTCTGCTCACCTATTGCGGCAATGTTTTTCTCATCGCGGTAATGGGCATGGCACAGTAGTGTCCGTGCTAATAACCGTGCTCGGATGCTCCGGCAGCGTCGTGGGTCCGGATTCGGCCGCGTCGGGTTATCTGCTTCGGGCTCCGGACACCCCGCCGATGGTCATCGACTTCGGTGGCGGTGTGCTCGGCGCACTGCAACGACACTTGGATCCCGGGTCGGTGCATGTGCTGTTGTCGCATCTGCACGCGGACCACTGTCTGGATATGCCGGGCTTATTCGTATGGCGCCGTTATCACCCAACGCCTCCCAAGGGCAAGGCGTTGTTATACGGCCCGAGCGACACCTGGTCGCGTCTGGGGGCAGCGTCGTCGCCCTACGGCGGCGAGATCGACGATTGCTCGGACATCTTCGCCGTCCACCACTGGGTGGACGGCGAGCCGGTGACGTTCGGCGCGGTTACCGTGGTGCCCCGGGTCGTTGCCCACCCGACCGAGTCCTACGGCATGCGCTTTACCGATTCCACCGGCGCGTCATTTGCCTACAGCGGCGACACCGGCATCTGTGACCAGCTCGTCGAGTTGGCTCGCGGCGTCGATGTCTTTCTGTGCGAGGCCTCCTGGACACACTCCCCGGACCGTCCGCCGGACCTACATCTGTCCGGCACTGAAGCCGGAAGGGCCGCGAGGCGGGCCGGCGTCCGCGAGCTCCTGCTGACCCACATTCCGCCATGGACATCGCGCGAGGACGTCATCAGTGAGGCCAAGGCCGAGTTCGACGGACCAGTACACGCGGTGGTGTGCGGCGAGACTTTCGAAGTCCGGCGGGCCTGAAGCTCGCTGGCGAAGGCGGTGGTTCGGCGCAGGTGAGCACACCGGCAGAGGTTCAGCGCTTACGAGACCTCAAGCTGCTGCGGCGCGCTCGGGACAGGATCGACCGCGAGTATGCACAGCCGCTGAACGTCGACGCGCTCGCCCGAAGCGTGAATATGTCTGCCGGGCATTTCAGCCGCCAGTTCAAGCTGACCTATGGCGAATCGCCGTATTCGTATCTCATGACGCGGCGCATCGAGCGCGCGATGGCGCTCTTGCGTCGCGGCGACCTTAGCGTCACCGAGGTTTGCTTCACTGTTGGTTGCTCATCGTTGGGCACCTTCAGCACTCGCTTTACCCGAACTGGTCGGCATGCCACCCAGCCTTTATCGAGAGCGCACATCAGGCGCCGCAAAGGGCATTCCGGCGTGCCTGGAGAAGCAGGTGACCCGACCGATCAGGAATCGAGAAGCCTCGGTTACCGAGCTGCACCTAGCGTGAGCGTCATGGACATCACCATTCACTCGAGCTCCTTCCGCGACCCGGAGGAATCGCTGGTCTTCGATCGCGACATGCTGGGCTTCGAGGTCCGCCTCGACGTCGGCAAGGGCAAGGTGCGCTGGGACACGGTCGGTCCTCCCCATCGGCCCGACACCTCCATCGTCTTGTACCCCGCCGAATGCCACCCCCGGCATCACCGACGAGGAGCGCCGCACCATTGCCGAGATGATGGCCAAAGGCAGCTACGGCACCCTGCTCTTGGCAACCAAAGATCGCGATGCCACCTTTGAACGGCCGCAGACCTGCCTGCACGACGGCCAAGGCGAGGTGATTCAGGAGCCGACGGATCAGCCGTACGGGGTTCGAGACTGCGCACTGCGTGATTCTGCCGGCAACCTGATCCGCATTCAACAGTTCGCAGTTGAGCTGAACCCATGAGCGACGCAACGCAGAATATCGATGCGCGGATGGCTGAGCTGGGCCGACTGGCGGGGCGACACGCTCGCGCGGATCCGCACGCTCATCAAGCAGACCGATCCGAACGTCATCGAGGAATGGAAGTGGCGCGGCTTTCCCGTCTGGTGAATACCCGTTGGTTGAGCGTCGTGTGCGGCCCACGCTGGGACACACGGCAGCCGACCGCTTGAACCCAAGGCACGTGGCGACGCCGTGGACGCACACTCGACGCCGTGGACGCACGCTCGATGGGGACGGTGCCCGCTAGGGTTGGCGTCGTGTCGAAACGAGAAGACGGCCGCCTCGACGACGAGCTTCGTCCGGTGGTCATCACCCGCGGGTTCACCGAAAACCCTGCAGGCTCGGTGCTGATTGAGTTCGGTCGCACCAAGGTCCTGTGTACCGCCAGCGTCACCGAGGGGGTTCCGCGCTGGCGCAAGGGATCAGGCGTGGGATGGCTCACCGCCGAATACGCAATGTTGCCATCGGCCACTCATACGCGCTCGGACCGCGAATCGGTCAAGGGGCGAGTCGGTGGCCGCACCCAGGAAATCAGTCGACTGGTCGGTCGGTCGCTGCGCGCGTGCATCGACTTGGCGGCCTTGGGGGAGAACACCATTGCGGTCGACTGCGATGTGTTGCAGGCCGACGGCGGTACCCGCACGGCAGCCATCACGGGTGCCTATGTGGCGCTGGCGGACGCAGTGACCTACCTGGCGGCGGCCGGCAAACTATCTGATCCCCGGCCGTTGTCGTGCGCCATCGCCGCGATCAGTGTGGGGGTGGTCGACGGCCGGATCCGGGTTGACCTGCCGTACGAGGAAGATTCCCGAGCCGAGGTCGATATGAATGTCGTCGCCACCGACACCGGGACTCTGGTGGAGATCCAGGGCACCGGCGAGGGCGCGACGTTCCCGCGGTCGACGCTGGACAAGCTGCTCGACATGGGGCTGGGCGCGTGCGACAAATTGTTCGCCGCTCAGCGGGAGGCGTTGGCGCTGCCGTATCCAGGTGTCCTGCCCGAAGGACCGCCACCGCCGAAGGTGTTCGGAAGCTGACCCTGGTAATCCACCAATCGGAACACTCAAGCCTCAATGGCCGGAGTGTTGGTCAACTTAACAAACGGTGCGTCGTTCATGGAGACGATGTCTTTGCTGCCGGTCACCGGCAGTGCGGCGCCGCTAGGCTTGATCGGCCGTAGCGTTTGCCTTTGTCGTCGACTCAATGCGGCTGGCTAGAGGTGCGCACAATACCGTTATGATAAGCTTCTCGACGTCTAATTGAGTTTTGTCAAAACCAATTGCTTTAGGATTAATTGATGGCCAGCCGGCAAGTCCCACTTGAACATGCCTTTCTCAACCACCCGTGGTGGGCAATGGGACAGATGACGCGTGCACATGCGGAACCGCGCATCAACGAAACCGCGACCCGCGCAAGAGCGGGTTTGCTAAATATTATCTCTGCAATCACGATCGCATTATTGCTGATGCGTCCGGAAACCGATCCGGTGATCATTGTTGGTCCGCTCGTGCTTTTTGATATGTTGGCTGCGGCGGCTACCGGATTAACTCCATTCAGCCCCACTGGCATTCTGGGTACCGCGTTGACAATGGGAATTCGTCCGGTGTGGAAACCAACGCGGCCGAAACGGTTTGCATGGTTGCTCGGTGGCAGTTTAGCGGCGACATGTCTTGCCATGCGCCTGTTCGGCGCGTCGTCCGTAGCGATGGCGGCTGTTGTTGCGGTCTGTTTTGTCCTGACGTGGTTAGAGGCCACGCTGGGATTTTGCGTGGGCTGTTACATGCACAAATTGATTTGGGGTTGTGAAGACTGCGAAGTCCCTTATCTCAGGGGAATGGCACCACGACCAGCACTAAACCAGGAAAGTCCAGCAATCAACCTGGAAAGTCGCGCGTAGGCCCGGGGCCGTTATGACTATGTTTCGGATTGATTGGTGACCAACCTGCTGGTTGCCAGCCGCAACCCCAAGAAGCTGGCCGAACTGCGCAGGGTGCTGGACGGTGGCGGATTGTCGGGGGTGACATTGGTGTCGCTCAACGACGTCGCGTCATTCGACGAGACACCCGAAACCGGTGCGACATTCGAGGACAACGCGCTGGCCAAGGCGCGCGACGCGTTCGCCGCGACCGGTCTGGTCAGCGTCGCCGACGACTCCGGTTTGGAGGTGGCGGCACTCAACGGCATGCCCGGGGTGCTGTCGGCCCGGTGGTCCGGCAACCACGGCGACGACGCGGCCAACACCGCCCTGCTGCTGGCCCAGTTGCGCGATGTACCCGACGGGCGGCGCGGTGCGGCATTCGTCTCGGCCTGCGCATTGGTCTCGGCGTCCGGCGAAGTCGTGGTGCGTGGCCAGTGGCCCGGCATGATTGCGCGGGAGCCACGCGGTGACGGCGGGTTCGGCTACGACCCCGTCTTCATTCCCGACGGCTATCAGCGGACCGCGGCGCAGCTAAGCCCCGAGGAGAAGGATGCGATGTCGCATCGCGGCCGCGCGCTGAGGCTGCTGTTGCCGGAGTTGCGAGCCCTCGCCTAAGACAGTGCCGATGTAGTGCCGTCAGCTGTTGGGCGACGGCGGGCCTGGTCACATCAGTCACTTGAGTCGCCTCGGGGTCGGATGGTCGTTGTGCCCACCTAACAGCGACAATCCCGTTGTGCGCCTTGGCTTGTCGCTCATAGGCGAGCAAATTGTGTACCTGCTTCGCCGGAACGAATGTTAAGGACGTGGCTGGCACAGCCCGGTACTCCGCGGAGCGCGGCAGCCAGACCGGCATCGCCCCTCTAGAGGTTGTAGCGCGCCTTGACGTCCCTGGTTTGGAAATGTTCGACGATGATGCCCAGTAGCGGGATGGTGCCGGCGAGCAGGACACCGACTGTCTTACCGATCGGCCAGCGAACTTTCACGGCGAGATTGAAAGCGGCCAACACGTAGACGAAGTAAACCCAACCGTGCACGATCTCGATCCAGCGGATCTCGTGGTGGAAGACCAGATGCGAGATCAGTTCATAACACAGGGCGATGAGCCAGATACCCGTCGTCCACGCCATCACGCGATAGCCGAGCAGCGCGGTGCGGATCTTTTCCGTAGGAAAGATAGTGTTCCGCTGCGTTTCGGGTGTCTCAGGCGTCGTCATGCGCTGTTCCTGTTCTGCCTCTCGGCATCGTGCTTCGCGAGTTCGGCCAAGTATGCGTTGTACTCCTGTAGGGCAGGATCGTCGGAGGGCTGTGGCACGGGCTTGGGCCGTTCGGGCAACAGACCGGGTGGTATCTCGGTCATGGCGTTTGGCGGCTCCGGCGGTACCTTTTCATAGCGAACAAACTTGCGGTACGCGTAGATGCAGAACCAGGCGAACATCGGCCACTGCAATGCGTATCCCAGGTTCTGGAAGGTGCCGGACACCGACTGGAATCTGGTCCACTGCCACCAGCCCAAGGCCAGGCAGCCGCACGCGGTGACGATCGCCAGGGCGATCAGCGCGGGCCTGCGACGATGCGTAGTCGACACACTTAGACGGTACCGCGACGATGCGTCATGACTTGGGTCCGTCGAACTCGTCGAGACGCGCGACCGTGGAAAATGACGGTTTGCGGTACACGGCGATGATGTAATGGCTCGATCGTGTCCAGGGGACCCAAGTCGTCGAGTGCCCCGGTGATCAAGTCCAGGATGTAACGCTTCGCCCTGGCGATCGTTGGCGACTAGCCGGCACCCGTCGCTGTCGATCAATCCGCAACCAACTCCACGGATCGCGCCTGCGGGCTCCTTTCGGCGTGCTGAACCCAAGGTAGGAGAGACCACTGACCGACTCGCCTGGCGAGCCGGGCGGTACGATCGGCAACGCTGCGGGCGTGGCGGAATTGGCATACGCGATGGTTTTAGGTGCCATTGCTCGAGAGAGCTTGAGGGTTCGAGTCCCTCCGCCCGCACCCTTGCGATTGTGTGTTGGTCGACGATCGCTGGCCCCAGGGTGGTGAGGTGCAACCGGGAGACAGGCGAATCCCCGCTATGCCGTGATGTGACGCCTCAGCAGCTGGAAAGAGTATTCAGCTAGCGCCCGGTCCGCGGCTTCGGTCTGGCGGGCGGCAAGCCCGATCTTAATTTAACTTGCTTGAATCCGCGGCTCAGCTCAGCAATCGAAAAACCTGACCGGGTGACGGTCACCGAGCACTATCGAACTCCGGCGTCAGCGGCTACTCACCGTGAAACCTGTTGGCGCAATTGCCGGCTGCGAGTGCCAGCGGCCGTTCTGATTGCCCCGCACCGGGATTTGCCCTTTGCCGCTTTGGCCGACCGCGGCGACGACAACGAGCTGGGGATGCTGCGACAGGGTTGCCTGGCAATCCGCGACGTCCTGGCCGGCACGCGTCTCATCTGAATGCGCATGATCTATGTTCATGAAATGGCGACTTATTCCACTGCACGTATTGCGCTTGGCGCAACCCGCGCTGCCGTCGGTCTCGGCAGCTGGCTCGCCCCGGACCTGACGGCGCGGCTATTCGGCATTGACCCCGTGACCGCAAATCGCTTCCTGACAAGGCTTTTCGGTGCCCGGGAACTCGCCCTGGCGGTGGCGTTGCTCGCGGCCCCGCCCGGTGCGGTTCGGGCGGTCGCGGCGGCGGGCGCGGCGATCGACACGGTCGACGTAATCGCAGGATTTGATGAGGGCCGGCGCGGAAACCTCAGCACACAGGCGATTCTGTTGGGCGCAGGCGGCGCACTGGTTTTCGCCGCGCTAGGGTCTTCCGTGGCGTGCGAGAGCGGCTCGGACGACGGCTGAGCGATGCGGCATCGCCCTACGCTCAACTGCGCGGCGAGTCGAGGCGATAGTAGATGGTGCCGCCCAGTCGTTGGGCTACCGCCAGCAGCAGGGCGATCTGACGATCCGCGATCTGGCTGACGCCGTACGGCGCCGAGTTCAGCGCTGCGCCGCTCGGGCCAGGTTCGACCCGACGATCAGCCGCTGAATCTCGCTGGTGCCCTCGTACAGTCGCAGCAGCCGAACATCGCGGTAGATGCGTTCCACCGGGACGCCACGCATGTAGCCACTGCCACCATGAATCTGCACCGCGAGATCGGCTGCCTTGCCGGCCATTTCGGTGCAGAAGAGCTTCGCCGCCGACGGCGCGATGCGGCGGTCCTCTCCTGACACCCACAGCCGCGCCGCATCGCGAACCAGCGCGCGTCCGGCCAGCACGCCGGTCTGCTGATCGGCCAGCATCGCCTGCACCAACTGGAAGTTCCCGATCGGCGTGCCACCCTGCGTCGCGGTCGTGGCATAGGCCACGGATTCGTCGAGTGCCCGCTGAGCCGTGCCGACCGCGATCGCGGCGATATGCACCCGGCCGCGTGCCAACGACGTCAGGGCAGCTCGATAGCCGATATCCTCGCTGCCGCCGATCAGCGCCTCGGCGTCGACCCGGACGTCGTTGAAGTTGACGTCGGATGTCCAGGCCCCTTCCTGGCCCATCTTGGCGTCCTTGACACCGACATCAACTCCTGCCGCGTCCGCGGGAACCAGGAAGACCGCGATGCCGGCGCCCCGCTCGTCGGCCGGCCTGGTCCGCGCGAACACGATGAACAGACCAGCCACCGGTGCATTGGTGATAAAGCGCTTTTGCCCCGAGATCACCCAATTGCCGTTGTCCCGAACGGCTTTGGTGCGAAGTCCGGCCGGGTTGGACCCGGCGCCGGGTTCGGTCAGTGCGAAGGAGGCGACTACGTCGCCGGAGGCCATCGGTACCAGCCAGCGGGCTTTCTGCTCGTCGGTGCCGAAGCCGACCAGTACCTGCCCGGCGATGCCGTTGTTGGTGCCGAACATCGACCGCAGCGCCAGCGAGGTGTAGCCCAATTCCATGGCAAGTTCGACATCCTGCGGCAGGTCGAGGCCAAGCCCGCCCCACTCCTGTGGAATCGCGTAGCCGAACAATCCCATCTTCTTGGCATGCTCACGCAGGTCGTCCGGCACCCGATCGTTGTCCAGGATCTCCTGCTCACGCGGAATCACGGCGGTGCGGACGAAGTGACGGGTCTGGGCCAGGATCTGCTGAAAGTCCTCGTCGTTGACTGTCACGGGCATCGCCTCATCATATATGAAATATTATACTTGAACGGTGAGTGCCCGGCTGCGGGCAGGACAGTGAGGAATAGTTGATGTCATTGCTGAACGGTCAGACCGCGGTGGTCACCGGCGGAGCCCAAGGACTGGGCTTGGCCATTGCCGAGCGATTCGTCACCGAGGGCGCGCGCGTCGTGCTCGGTGATGTGAATCTCGAAGCGACCGAGGCCGCGGCCGAGAAGCTGGGCGGCGATGCAGTAGCCGCGGCTGTACGGTGCGACGTGACCAAAGCCGACGAGGTCCAAGCGCTCATCCGCACGGCCGTGGAGCTTTTCGGCGGTCTCGACGTCATGGTCAACAACGCCGGCATCACCCGAGACGCGACCATGCGCAACATGACCGAGGAGCAGTTCGACCAGGTCATCAACGTGCATCTGAAGGGCACCTGGAACGGCACCCGGCTGGCGGCCGCCATCATGCGCGAAAACAAGCGGGGCGCGATCGTGAACATGTCCTCGGTGTCGGGCAAGGTCGGGATGGTGGGCCAAACCAATTACTCCGCGGCTAAAGCCGGAATCGTCGGGATGACCAAGGCCGCCGCCAAAGAGCTTGCCCACGTGGGTGTTCGAGTGAACGCGATCGCCCCCGGATTGATTCGCTCGGCGATGACGGAAGCAATGCCGCAACGCATTTGGGACCAGAAATTGGCCGAGGTCCCAATGGGCAGAGCGGGCGAGCCCAGCGAAGTCGCCAGCGTCGCCTTGTTTTTGGCCTCTGACCTGTCCTCGTACATGACTGGAACGGTGCTGGATGTCACCGGCGGGCGGTTCATATGAATGACGCTGTCATCTGTGAGCCGGTCCGTACGCCGATCGGCCGCTACGGCGGGATATTCAAGTCGGTCAGTGCCGTTGATCTCGGTGTCGCCGCGCTCAACGGACTGCTGCACCGCACCGGTCTGCCGCCCGATGCGGTGCAGGACGTGATTCTGGGGCACTGCTATCCCAGCAGTGAGGCACCGGCCATCGGCCGGGTGGTCGCATTGGATGCCGGGCTGCCGGTCACGGTTCCCGGTATGCAGGTCGACCGCCGCTGCGGTTCGGGCCTGCAGGCCGTGATCCACGCCTGCCTGCAGGTGAGCAATGGCGATAACGACCTCGTCATCGCCGGCGGCTGCGAAAGCATGAGCAATGTCGCGTTCTATTCCACCGATATGCGCTGGGGTGGCGCCCGCGGTGGCATCCGGGTGCACGACGGGCTGGCTCGTGGCCGCACCACGGCCGGGGGCCGGCATCATCCGGTGCCCGGTGGGATGCTGGAGACCGCCGAGAATTTGCGCCGCCGGTACGGCATTTCGCGGTTGGAGCAAGACGAACTCGCGGTGACGTCGCATCGGCGGGCGGTCACCGCGCAACAGGACGGCATCCTGGCCGCGGAGATCATTCCGGTCGCAGTGCCCACCCGCCAGGGCGAGGAGCTAATCGGCACCGACGAACCTCCCCGCGCCGACACGACGCTTGAGTCGCTGAGTAAGCTCAAACCCGTTCTGCTGAAACACGATCCGGAGGCCACGGTAACAGCCGGCAACGCCAGCGGCCAAAACGATGCGGCATCGATGTGCGTGGTCACCACGCCGGCCAAAGCCGCCGAGTACGGCTTGCGGCCGTTGGTCCGTTTGGTGTCCTGGGGGCTGGCGGGGGTGGCGCCCGACATCATGGGCATCGGTCCGGTGCCCGCGACCGAGGCCGCACTCGCCAAGGCGGGCCTGCGGCTGGCCGACATCGATCTCATCGAACTCAACGAAGCGTTCGCCGCGCAGGCGCTTGCGGTGATGCGGGAGTGGAACTTCGGTGCCGCCGACCGAGAACGCACCAACGTGCACGGCTCCGGCATCTCGTTGGGTCATCCCGTCGGCGCGACCGGCGGCAGGATGTTGGCGACCCTGGCGCGTGAACTGGACCGCCGCCAGGCGCGCTATGGCCTGCAGACCATGTGCATCGGTGGGGGTCAGGGGCTGGCCGCCGTCTTTGAGCGGGTCGCATAGACATGCAAGGTCGCGCGTTGCCGTTGAGCGGCATCAGCATCGTCGAGGTTTCCAGCTTCGTGGCCGCACCGCTGTGCGGCATGACGCTCAGTCAGCTTGGTGCACAGGTGATCCGCGTGGATCCGATCGGCGGTGCTGCCGACGTGCAGCGCTGGCCGCTCGCTGCATCCGGAACGTCGATCTACTGGACGGGTCTGAACAAGGGAAAGCGTTCGGTGACCGTGGATCTACGCTCGGTGGAAGGACAGCAGCTGGTGCAGCGGTTGGTCATCGAGGGCGACGGCATCGTCGTGACCAACGCCGGCTTTCCCTGGCTCAGCCATGAGCTGCTGGCCGCCCGGCGTTCCGACGTCATCCACCTCCAGCTACTCGGGCGAAGCGACGGGTCTACCGCTGTCGACTACACCGTCAACGCGGCCACCGGCTTCCCGCTGGTCACCGGTCCGGTCGGCCATGCCGGCCCGGTCAACCATGTGCTGCCGGCCTGGGACGTCTGTTGCGGTCTGTATGCCGCGCTCGCCGTCGTCGCTGCGGTGCGGCGCCGCGACCAGACCGGGATGGGGGCTCGGGTCAGTCTGGCGCTGGAAGACGTTGCGCTGGCGACGGCGGGAAACCTGGGGCTGTTGACCGAGCCGCAGGTCAATGGGACGCAACGGCAGCGCCTGGGCAATGCCGTCTACGGCCAGTACGGCCAGGACTTCACCAGCCGCGACGGGTTCGGGTTCATGGTTGTCACGTTGACCGGACGGCACTTTCGCGATCTGGTCGACGTGACCGGCACCGGGGCGGCGGTGTCGGCGCTGGCCGAGGCGCTGGGTGTGGACTTCGCCGCTGAAGGCGACCGGTACCGCTACCGCGATGTCCTCACGGGCCTTTTCGCGACCTGGTTCGGCGACCACACCGGCGACGAGATCACTGCGGCACTGTCGGGTACCACCGTGCTCTTCGAACGCTACCGCAGCTTCGCGCAGGTGGCTGCGAGCCCGAAAGTGACTGCCAACCCGCTGTTTTCCCTACTGCACCAGCCCGAAGTCGGTGATCACCTGGCCCCCGGCATCCCGACGGCGTTCGATGGCGTCCACCCGGCCAGCACACCCGCAGCGGCACTCGGACAGGACACCGCGCAGGTGTTGACCGAGTGCCTCGGACTGACGGCCGCCGACATCGCGCGATTGTCGAGCGCCAAGACGATAGGAACGCCAGCGCATGACTAGACTTGCCAAGACCCTCGGGCTGACCGAGTTGCAAACCGAAATCATCACTACCGTGCGGCAATTCGTCGACAAAGAGATCATTCCCAACGCGCCGGAGCTGGAGCGTGCCGACGCCTATCCGCAGGCCATCGTCGACCAGATGCGGGGCATGGGCTTGTTCGGCCTGATGATCTCCGAAGAATACGGCGGACTGGGAGAGTCGTTGCTGACTTACGCGTTGTGTGTCGAAGAGCTGGCGCGTGGCTGGATGAGCGTGTCGGGTGTGCTCAACACCCACTTCATCGTGGCCTACATGCTGCGCCAGCACGGCACCGACGAGCAGCGGCAGCGCTTCCTGCCGCGGATGGCAACCGGCGAGTGCCGCGGCGCGTTCTCGATGTCCGAGCCGGAACTGGGCTCCGACGTCGCTGCGATCCGCACCCGGGCCCGCCGCGATCCCGGTGGCGACTACGCCATCGATGGCCAGAAGATGTGGCTGACCAACGGCGCCAGTTCGACGCTGGTGGCGGTGCTGGTGCGCACCGATGAAGGCGCAGCCAAGCCGCACCGCAACCTGACCGCGTTCCTCGTCGAAAAGCCAACGGGTTTCGGTGAAGTGGCTCCGGGCTTGGTGATCCCCGGAAAGATCGACAAACTGGGCTACAAGGGCATCGATACCACCGAACTCATCTTCGACGGTTATCGGGCACCCGCCGACGACATCCTTGGCGGCATCCCGGGGCAGGGCTTCTTCCAGATGATGGACGGCATCGAAGTCGGTCGGGTGAACGTTGCGGCGCGAGCCTGTGGTGTCGCCATTCGAGCCTTCGAGCTCGCGGTGCGGTACGCGCAGCAACGCCACACATTCGGCAAGCCGATCGCCGAGCACCAGGCCATCGCTTTCCAGTTGGCCGAGATGGCGACCAAGGTCGAAGCGGCACACCTGATGATGGTCAACGCGGCGCGGCTGAAAGACTCGGGCGAGCGCAACGACGTCGCCGCCGGAATGGCGAAATACCTTGCCAGCGAATACTGTTCGGAAGTCACCCAGCAAAGCTTCCGCATCCACGGCGGTTACGGATACTCGACGGCCTACGAGATCGAGCGGCTGATGCGCGATGCACCGTTCCTGCTGATCGGCGAGGGAACCAGCGAAATACAGAAG
>NZ_UPHQ01000279.1 GCF_900566055.1 Mycobacterium innocens | reverse complement strand
ATACAGTTCGGTCAGGAGGGCATCGAGGTCTGTCTTCATAACTGTCCATCGGTGCCCTCCAACCACATCCTTCACAAGCCGACACGCCGAGAGTGCAACCACTGCGGCGCCGCTCGGCGTGTCGCCGCCGCCAGTACACACTCGGCGCAGCCGATGCACACTCCGCGCGCAGTTGGGAATTACTCATCTAGAGTTAGACGGGCGCTGCGACCGAGCCCGCCGACGCGTTGCCGCCCGTTGTGGCGTGGATAGGAGCGCTGACCAACGTGGCTGCGCCGGCTGCGGCGCCGTCTTCGTCGTCTTTGTCCTCGTCTTTCTTGGTGTCATCGACGAGCTGCCCCTGCTGCTCCGGCTTGGTGTCGGAGGCGAGCTGGGCGGGCGATGCGCCTTGCGAGCTCTGTGAGGCCCCCTGTTGCGCTGACTGACTGATGGTCTGTGCGATCGGAGATGCTTGCTGCGCCATCTGACCGGCTTGCGGGGCCAGCTGGACGACCTGTGGCACCGTCGCAGCCACACGCGGCGACAGCGCCTCGGCCTGAGCACTTACCGCCTGGCCGAGCTGCGACACCGCACCCGCGGGCGCACCCAGCAGTTGCGCGGCCGGAGTGCCCAGCAGTTGCGCGGCGGGAGCGCCCAGCGATTGGACAGACTGTCCGGTCAGGCTCGCCGCGGCACCGGCCACCCCGCTGGCTTCGCGCTGGCCGTCGGAGCCGAATTGGTACTGCGTCAAAGCGTCGCCCAGCGACTGATCGGCTTTGCTATAGATGTCAGCCGCGGTGGCCATGCTGGTTGCCGTCCGCTTGAGAGCGGCGGTGACGCCGGGCAAACCGTCGGAAACCAATGATTCGATGCCCGGCATCGTCTCGTTGATTGCTGCAGATATCGGATCGGATCCGGTCGCCGCGATTGGTGCCGGAAGCGTCGGGAAAACGAGTTCGGCGAGTTTGCTTCCAGCGGCAATCAGGCGGGCGGGATCGACGGCCAGTGGTTCAGCCATCTCAAAATCCCTTCTGTAGGTTACCCATCGAGCAAATTTTACCCGACATCGCATAAGGCCAATCGCGCCAATTTCGGCCGCCGGTGCAGTGCATAAAAAGGCATGCCGACTGCTCAGAAGCGGATATTCCGAACCATGTCATAGACACTGGTGATCCACAGCAGCAGGGGAACGATTGATGCCACCATTGCGCCGTCGATCAATTCCAGAATCCGCTTCATCACCGGCGAGACCCGACGAACCTGAGCCGTCGCTCCCACCACGATCAGAGCCACCACGACGGTGGCGAGGTAAGTGGACAGCATCAGCCAGGCGTAGTACGGATACCAGAGGCTGAGCTTGACGGCCAGGCCCGTCGGGATGACGACGGCCGCCGCCAACATTGCCCACGCACACCACCGGTCTGCGTACAGCCGCGACCGGAACCCACAGATCACTGTGATCAGGCCCGCCACCACCAGGCTGTGCACGAAGAAGTGTCCGTGCACCATAACCGCGATCGAACCGGCGGCCAGGACCAGGGTCCCGGCCGTGACGTAACCGATGAGCAGCTGCTTGGCGAATTTGCTGCGCTCGGTCAGGCGTGCGGCGGACGCCGGCGCTGACGCGATGATGGCCTGCCAGGTCGGGGTCTCTTCGTTGGTGGCGTCCTGGGCGGTGACGGGATCGAGCAGTTCCTCGTTGTCCACGGTTTCGCCCGGAACGGGGATGGGCGGTAGCGCAATCCGCGCGACGGCGACGGTCAGTTTGGCCGCATTCGTGACGATGAACAGACCGAATGCGATCGCGCCTGCAGGGACCCAGTGCTGGTAGCCGTAGCCGAAGGCGACGGTGGCGGCAATGGTCGCGATCGATGTGATCGCGACGAACGACGCCAATTCGTGACGCCGCCGAGGACCGCCGCGGGTCATCAGCGTCAGGAACAACACGGCGGTGGCGGCAGCCGCGAGCTGCGGAGCTCCCAGCGAGTTGACTCCACGCGGCAGCGGAACGGCGATCGCCGCCGCGGCGGTGAGCGGTTGGTAGGCCGTGAGCAGCAGGCTCTCGGACAGGCCCATTTTCTGGTAGAAGCGCTTTGCGACAAAGCAGCCCACTAGAACCGCCACCCCGATGACGCCCATCGCCAGCGGCCAGAACGGGCTGCGGCCGGTTGCCCACCACGCCCGCACGGCGACCGCGGTGATCGGCAGGGTCATCACCGGTATTGCCACGCAAACGAAGCGATTCAGGGCCGAGCGGTCGAACTCCGGCGATTCGTCAAGCACCGCTATCGCGTCGATGACGTCTTCGACGAGCGGCCGATACCGCTCGGTCCGGCTCACGGTCACCAGGGTGAGCAATGAGCCGTCGACAACCCCGGCTTCGTCGAGCGATTGATCCAGTCTCAGCGGCGGGAATCCGGGCCGGGCGAAGGCCCACACTCCCTGTGCGGAAAAGTCGAAGCCGGCCAAGACGTCGGGCGGGGTGTCTTCCAGCAGATCGGCCAGCACCGCGACGGTGTCGTCGATATAGGTTTGCATGGGCGCCGCCGCGGGCAGCACCAGGTCCGTCATCCGTTTGCCGGTCAGGATGGTCACCCGGGTGGTCGCGGGTTTGGGCGGAGTTGTTCCCACGGCGGCGGCGGGCGCGGCAACGGCAGGTGCGCTCATCGGCGTCCGGCCCTTTCAAAATCGTCGGATAAAGCTGCTGCCAGCTCGAGGATTCGTCGTTTGTAGACCGGGCCGAGCTGGTCGAGGTGAATTTCGCCGCCGGCCGCGATGTGCTTGTCCCACGGTAAGACCACCACCCGGCCGGGCTGGAGCCGCTGTTCGAACTGCCGGACGACGTGCTTTTCCGCGACGTTGGTCTCGCCGACAGAGACGTGGTCGACGACCACGCAGGCCCGGTTCAGAAGGTCCTGATATCCGTTGTGACGCAACCACTCCAGGGCAATTGCGGCCTGGCGAGCGCTGTCGATCGATACGTTGGTCACGATCACTATTGCCGACGATGTTTCCAGGACGCTGCGGGTCACCGGGTCGAAGAGCCCGGCTCCGCAGTCGGCAATGACGAGGTTGTAGAACTTGGATACCTTGTCGACCGCGACCCGCATGTCCTCGCCGCTGAGCCCGCGGCGTGCGGTGGTGTATTCCTGAGCGGGCAGGATTTCGAGATTGGCGGCGTTCACGCTGGTGTGCGCGCGGACGTCGTTGTAGTGCGACAACTCCGGGTCGGCCAGGAGATCCGCGATCGACGAGGGCGACGAACGGCCCGCGCGGTCGGCGAGGTTGCCGCAGCCCGGATCCGCATCGAGCACCAGGATCCGGTCACCCCGCACCTGCGCCAGTGTCGTGCCCAGCGTGACCGTCGTGGTGGTCTTGCCGGCACCGCCCTTCAGGCCGAGCACCGCGATCTGATACGAGCCGCGAGGTCTTCTGCTGACCCGGTTACGCAGGCCCAGTTCGTATTTCTCGTCGGGTGACAATCCGAAGTTGATCCGAGTGACCGAGTGCACCCAACGCCGCCACCCTCGTTTGGATACCAGTTTCGCGGGCTTCCCGGCACGACGACCATCGACGGGAGCGGGCTCGCTCTGGGGCCTGGCCGGGGCCGGAGCAGGTGGGGGTTGACCCTGGGTGGGAGAGTGCGGCGGTTGAGCGCGCACCGGGCCCGGGGGCTGAGCCCGAGTGGGCGCCAACCGGGATGGAGGCAGTGCGGTTGTTGGCGTTGCGTCAGCGGCCTGATCGGCGCGCCGCCTGGCGCGACGGCCGCCGGTGGGTTCGGGATGGGTTTCGGTAGGAGGTGCGGCCGCAGCGGGCGCGGCCTCCGACGGACGATCGACGTCGGAGTGGCTTTGCGGTAACCACGCGAACGCGGATGCCGGTCCGACCCTGGACGCCGGTTGCGTCTCTTCTGTCGACGGGCGTTGCGGAAGGGCGGCACCAGTTGCCGACGGCATCTCGTCGTCGTCCGGTTCGGGCCGATAGCGGTGTCCGCGGCGGACGTGTCGCGAATGCCGGGGAGCATCGGACGGCGGTTGCGCGGGGGGCGGCGTAGGTTGCTGCGGTTGCCGATGCTCGCCGGCCCGAACGCTGTGTGGTGACGTTTCGGTCGCTACCGGCCGAGTCGGCGTGGTAGCAGGCTGCGATGGTTTAGGGGCAGCCGCAAACGGTTCGGCGGCGGACCGCGAGGGTTGCGGTGCTGCCTGCGGGGCTGATGATCGCCAAGGCGTGGCCGGTGGCGGTGGGCCGGGGCGGCGCGGGGGTTCGGGTCGTGGTGTGGGCGTCGGCGGCGCGCCCATCGGCATCGGTGCGACTGGTGGTTTGGGTGACGGCGGTGCCGGTGGCGGTTCGGCCGGGGCCTGCTTGCCCGCCGGCGGCGGTTCAGCAGCGGAGACCGGTTTGTCGGGCGGTGCAGTCTGCGGGGGTTCGGGCGGCGCCGGTGGTTCGGCGGAGGCTTGCGGTTGTACCGACGGTGGGACCGGTGGTTCGGGTGGTGCCGGCGGCGGTTCCGGTGGGGCCGGCGGAGGTCCGCCGATCGGCATGGGAGGCAGTGGCGACTTGGGCCCGGCGGGGGCGGCTTCACTGATCGGCGTCGCCGGTGCCGGTTCGGCGGCGGCTTGCGGAGGTGCCGATGGTGGTTCTGGTGGTTCGGGTGGTGCCGGTGGTGGTTCGGGCGGGGCCGGCGGTGGTCCGCCGATCGGCATGGGGG
>NZ_UPHQ01000191.1 GCF_900566055.1 Mycobacterium innocens | reverse complement strand
GTCGCGACTACCCCAGGAAGCAGCGAACCCCACCGGGACCTGGAACCCGGCGTCACCGCACGACACGCGGCGCCGAAACCTACCCGGCACCACGAAATCAAGATCAACAAGCGTCGCCGGCCCCACATCACGGCGTCACCTACACCCGCATGAAATTTTGAGGTCTGGTCCGCGAAGCGGGAGGCACGCCGACGCCGGAGGTTGTGTGTTGCGGAATGCACGGCTGCTTCGGGTGGCTACGCGGGAAGGTGCGCAAGAACTTCGGCGAATGCTTGCTAAGGGCTGGGGAGGCAACCAATTCGGCTATCGTGTGTGTGCGGACGTCGCCGATGATAATGGTTGAAAGAGCGCCCGAGTCGAAGGTGTAGACTTCGCCATTGGCCGAGACGAAGAAATGGGTTCGCGCCCGCTTGTCAATCGTGCCGGACGCTATTCTCAACCGGGGGTAGGTTTGTTGCAATTGCAGTACCCGTTCCTGGAAACCCGACTGATCGATCTGCATTCGTTCTCGCAGAGCTCGTGGCGATCGCAGGTCCCACCATTGAAACAGATGCCAGGCGAACACCGCGTCAAAATTGGACAACGTTCGTGCGATGTTCTCCAAGTCATCAACATTGCCCGTTGTAACGGTCGTGTTCACTTTGATCGGTATACTATATGCTGCGCAAACACTAATTGCGTGTAGAATCTTCGCGAACCGATCACTTTTTCCTTTGCGGAAATCTGCGATTACGTCTTCTCGACCGCCATCGAGCGGTAGTCCCAAATAAGAAACCCTTCCACTCAGCGCTTTGGCCATCTCGGGCGTGAGACTGTATCCCACGGTATCGATGCCAACATAAAGACCACACGTGTGAGCATGGTCGACAAACTCAAGAATATGTTCCCATTCGAGTGGATCGCGCGAACACTGCGGTGGACATCGAGAGCGCTCTGCCGCAGCTCTTCCGATAGTTCGCAACCAGGACGCGTGGCCCGCATCAACAGTTGGTCGGCCCGGCGCAGCGAGCGAGCAGTGGGCATGCATTGAGCAAGAGTAGTTGCGAGCTGATAACAAACGGTGTCCGTCGGCGCCACCCGAAACTGACTCTCCAGCTCCGCTTCTAGGTCTTTGAAACCAGCGATCGTGAAATTCTCGAACAACAACCGACGCTCGAAAGAACTGTGCCGGTCAATCGACGGTTTGATCCAGTCGACCGGGCGCAGCAGGCTGCCGCGTTGTTGGGATCTCGTTGGGAATGCGGTACCGGGCTCATCGTTTAGCGGTAATACATCAGATGTCACATCGACCTCGCCATTGCTAAGGCACTGTTCGTAGGGTCATTAATGCTCGGATATCCAGTCCATCCTTCCGGCGTCACAGTTGGGGGTCGGTGTGGATTCTTCGTGTGAACATCGGAGATACCACCCGCGGGGGATTAAATTGGTGCATGGCCCTGCCCCTGGGCCGGCCCGGCGACGATGTCGCGTCGGTGAGCCGATATGTGTTCGATCGGCGCGACGAGCCGATCCACATGGCGCATTTCCGCACACCAGACAGCTGTATTGTCCGCCGCTACGGCTTATTGCTCACTAGCGTGTGGTCTGAGTGTTCGCAGATTTTCGCCACCCGCGCTTCATTGCGTGTCCGAAACCATATCGAGAACTTTTCGTTAGGTCAAGCGATTAGTCGTGGTAATTCAAATTTATGGATCTAGCGACAATATCGATCGACTGAGTTGTCGAAATTCTCCTAGTCTAAACCGGATCGCCACACGTGTTGGAAGGGGCGCAGTAATGACGTTGCGGGTAGTTCCTGGGTTTGGCGGCGGCCAGTGCTGCGGTGGAAGCGCTGACCGCTCGTTTGCCGGCTGCACATGCTGCCGCGGCGCCGGTGATTACGTCGGTGGTGCCGCCGGCGGCTGATCCGGTGTCGCTACAGACTGGGATCGGGTTTAGCGCGCTGGGTAATGAGCATGTTGCGGTGGCCGCTGAAGCAGTCGAAGAGCTGGGCCGTTCTGGAGTCGGTGTGGGCGAATCCGGCGCCAGTTATGCGGCCGGTGATGCTGCGGCGGCCGCGACTTATCTGGGTGCTGGCGGCTTGGCATGACGGAACCGGTGTGGATGGCCGCGCCGCCGCAGGTGCAGTCGACGTTGCTCAACGCCCGTCTGGGATCTTGCCTCGTTGCTGGCGGCCGCGGGTTCGTATGGCAGGTCCCCCGATAATCGGCCGACCCTGTCTCTGGAGCCGGGTAGTGTTCGATACCGGTTGCAGTTGATCTCGCTCACTCACCCGCTGGTGTGGTCGATCGCGGATGCCGCCGAGACCGGCTACCGTGTCCTGTTACTGCCCGCCCCCGAGCTTCTTGTAGAAGCTGCCGACGATCGGCGCGACGATGGCGCGCGGCGCATACTGACTTGCCACCGACATGGCCTTCGACGTCAGGCCGGGAACCACGCGCATTTTGTTGCGCTCCAAGGCATCCAGCGATACCCGGGCGGTGTGCTCCGTCGAGATCCACAAAAACTCCGGCACCAGCCTTTCGACCAGCGACGCCTCGGCCTCATCGGGCAAATCGGTACGCACCGGTCCTGGTGCCAGCAGCGTGACATGCACACCGGACCCGCGTAGTTCACCGCGCAACGATTCGCTGAAGGTGTTGGCGAAGGCTTTAGTGGCCGCATAGGTCGCGTTGTACGGGATTGGCGAATTTCCTGCTGCCGAGCCGGAAATCAAAATGCCGCCAGCCTTGCGCTCGACCATGCCGGGCAGCACCGCCAAGGTGAGGTCGTGCACCGCAACGGCATTCAGCTGTACTTGAGCTTTTTCGCCCGCCGGGTCGAGCGACGCGAGCGGACCGAATGTCCCTGTGCCCGCGTTGGCGCACAGGATCGAGATGTGCCGTGCCGCTAGTTCGTCGCACAGCTTCGTCCGCTCATCCGGGTCGGCGAGATCGGCCGGCCGCACCTCGACAGCGACGCGATACTTGTCGGTCAGGCGGGCTGCCAGTTCGGTCAGCAAGGCTTCGCGGCGTGCGGTGACGATCAGACTGTGTCCGCGTGCGGCCAACTCGGTGGCCAGCGCCTCGCCGATATTCTGCGAAGCTCCGGTGACAACGGCGCGGGCGTCGGGACTCGGAGCGGGTATCGGCATGCGCCAATCGTAGACAAGGAGCATGGGCAGTCGGGCGCTGCGGGTCGCTGCCAACACGAATCAAATCGGCAGCGATCGCAAGCGCGATGGAGTCGGGCGCTGCGGGTCGCTGCCAACACGAATCAAATCGGCAGCGATCGCAAGCGCGATGGAGTCGGGCGCTGCGGGTCGCTGCCAACACGAATCAAATAGAGTGCCGGACATGACCAACCGGGGTTTGGGCACATATGTGCGATCTCGGGTAGTGGCCTGGGCGCTGTGGGACTCTGGTTCTACGGGCCTGAACGCGATCGTGACCACCTTCGTGTTCTCCGTCTATCTGACCAGCACCGTGGGGGAGGGCATGCCCGGCGGTAGCTCGCCGGCGAGTTGGCTGGGTCGTGCCGGAGCCGCCGCCGGGGTGACCATTGCGCTGCTGGCTCCGGTGGTGGGTGTGTGGGTCGAATCCCCGCATCGGCGGCGGGTGACGCTGGGCGTCTTGACGGGCCTGGCCGTGGGCCTGACCGCTGCGATGTTTCTGATTCGCGATAGCCCCGGTTACCTATGGCCTGGGTTGGCGTTGTTGGCGGCGACGGCGTCGTGCAGTGACCTGGCCAGCGTTCCGTACAACGCGATGCTGCGCCAGCTCTCGACACCGGAGACGGCCGGCCGGATTTCTGGCTTCGGGTGGGCAGCGGGTTACGTCGGAAGTGTCCTGCTGCTGTTGTTGGTCTATGTGGGCTTCATGGCCGGCGCCGGTGACGTTCGTGGGTTGCTGCACCTGTCCGCCCATGACGGACTCAACGTCCGGGCGGCGATGCTGTTGGCCGCGGCGTGGCTGGCCTTGCTGGCTCTGCCGCTGTTGTTCGTCGCGCATAGACTGCCCGATTCCGTTGGAGTGCCTCGCCCGAATACGAGCATGCTGGGTGCCTATCGAAAGCTGTGGACGGACATCACCGCTGAATGGCGCCGCGACCGCAACCTGGTCTACTTTCTCGTTGCCAGCGCGATCTTCCGGGATGGGCTGGCGGCCATGTTTGCCTTCGGTGCGGTACTGGGTGTCAACGTGTACGGGCTTACCCAGGCCGACGTCCTGGTGTTCGGGGTAGCCGGAAGTGTGGTGGCCGCTGTCGGGGCGGTGCTGGGCGGATTGGTTGACCACCGCCTCGGTTCCAAGCCGGTCATCGTTGCGTCGCTGGCCGCGATCTTGGCCGCGGCACTGACGTTGATGGCGCTCTCCGGTGCGGTGGCGTTCTGGGTATGCGGATTGCTGCTGTGTCTTTTCATCGGACCGTCGCAGTCGTCGGCGCGCGCATTGTTGTTGCGCATGGCTCAGCATGGCAAGGAGGGGGTTGCCTTCGGGCTGTACACGATGACGGGCCGGGCGGTGGCGTTCCTGGGACCGTGGTTGTTTTCGGTCTTCGTTGATGTGTTCAGCGCGGTCCGTGCCGGGTTGGGCGGTATCTGCCTGGTGTTGCTGGTGGGCCTGCTGGCCATGCTGGCGGTGCGCGTTCCGCGCCGCAGCGTCGTCATAGCCACCGAAGCGGTAACCGAGTCGAGTTAGCCGGAGGCGTCGCAGATGGTGAGGCCCACCCCGGTGCGCTGGCGTACCTGAACTCCGGCCACCGTCACCGAGCAGGTCACGTTGTGGCCGATGTTGATAATGGTGACGCTCGCGGGGTGAAGGGAAGACTTGGGCAGGCTCACCTCTTTGCTCCACGGCAGCGCGACGTTGAACTCGGTCTGTATGACGTCACCGGTATCGGTATAGGTCACGCTGATCGCGCGGCCCTCGCCGGTGACGTTGTAGACGACGGTCTGCATCGCGCCGGGGGTGGGCGTCTCGGTGGGCGTGCCAGAGCCTCCCGTCGTTGTGGGCGCCGGCACGATGCTGGGTGTTGGTGTCAGTGTTCGTGTCGTCGGCGGCTTGAGTGTGGAACTCGGGGTGGGCATCGGCGGCAGGGGCTCGACAGCCGTCTGGTTCTTGACCGACATGTTCGCGATCACCAACGCGATGACCAACCCGACGACTAGCAGGACGGCCGCGCCGGCAGCGACCCACAACCATCGCGGCGTGCTCGGACCGTGCGGCGGTGGCGCGACCCCGTGAAGCACTTCGCCCTGCTCCGGGTGGTCCTGCTGCCAATATTGGGGCGGTAATTGTTGGGTCGGGTTCGGTTCGTAGGCGCCGGGCGCCCACTGGGGAATGTGGCCGCTATAGGTGGGCGCATAGGGCGCCTGGCCGGCGTAAGCCGGGTCGACGGGCGACGGATTTACGGGACCCTGCGGCCACGTGGGTGGGGGCCCCGGTTGGGGGGGGTCATACCGCTGGGGTCGGCGTGGATCGTTCATGCCCACCTCATGGTTTGAAGGGTACCTAAGAGTTGGGCGGCGGTGCCGCCGCACCGCTCCGGCGGTAACGCCGTGCCGGACGGAGCCCCTACTCGCCTCGGCTCGGGGCAGCCACCACCGCATTCTTCAGCAACGGTTGATGTCTTCGTACGAGCCGGATATTGTTTTCTTCAACAACCGCTGAAGAAGGTGTCCACGGTAGCGCGGCAACCTTCGCGCGGCGGTGTCAGGAACTGGGGTGAACGGCATGAAATTCGGAATCGACGTACCGACGTGTCTGTCCGGGATGGCCTACCCGGTTTCGTTCGCCACGGCCGACGAGGTGATTCGGATCGCCGTCGAGGCGGAGGCGCTCTGTTTTCACGAGGTCGCCGGCAATGATCATCTGAGCACCCAACGGTTCGTGCGCGAGGCGTGGTCGGTCCCACCGGACTACTTCGAGCCGCTGATGATGCTGGCGACGATCGCGGCCAAGACATCGGTGGCGCGGTTGGCTACCGGGATCCTCGTCTTGCCGATGCGTGAGCCGGTGCTGCTGGCCAAGCAGGTCGCCACACTGGATCAGATAAGCGGCGGGCGCGTCACATTGGCGGTAGCAGCAGGCGGGTACCGGGAGGAATTCGAATCGGTAGCACCGGATCTGGCGGACGCGTCGCGCACCCGGCTGATGGCCGAGGGCATCGAGGCGTTGCGCATTCTGTTTGGGCAGCGTCGGTCGACCTGGGCCGGTACCGCCGATTCTGCGATATCGAGTCGTATCCCAAGCCGGTCCAGTCGCCGTTGCCGATCTTCTCTGGCGGCAATGCCAAGGGCGCCATTCGCCGGGCGGGGGAGCAATGTCAGGGTTGGCTGCCGGCCAAGCTCGGCCCGGACGAAATAGCCTATGGTCGAGACGAAGTCGCGAAATTCGCCCGAGCCGCGGGCCGCGATCCCGCCGACGTGACGATTGGATCGCAGACGGTCGTGTGCCTGGCTCCGACTGCCGAGAAAGCACGTGAGCGCCTGGAGCGGTCGACATTCGAGCTGTTCCGGACCTCCTTGCGGGACACCGTGATGAAAGGCGTGAGTCTGGACAAGTACGTGGCCGACAATCTCATCGGCACGCCGGAGCAGGTGTGCGCCAAGGTAGCTGCGTTCGAACGCGCCGGGCTGGACGGGTTCTACGCCACGTTGTTCGTCGCTAATACGGTGAGCGAAATGCTGGAGCAGATGCGGCTTTTCGCCAAGTATGTGATCCCGGCCTCCCGGCCTCCCGGCCTCTCGGCCGACCCTGAACGCTAGCGGTCAGTGACTCGCAGCGCCGCCACGGTCATGGCACGCATGATGGTGCGGGAACGCATTACCCGCGCCGATCTGGCATCGGCCGATTTCATGCTGTGCGGTGTGGAGTTCAGCAGCCCGAACACGGCGTGCGCCATCAGCCGCGCATCTGCTTCGGCCAGGTCGGGATCACGCTCGCGCAACACCCCCACCCAGACCTCCACGTACTGGCGCTGCGCTTTGCGCACCTGTCGTTCGGCTGCTGCCGGCAGGTGCGCAAGGTCACGGTCCTGGATTCGGATGAGATCCGGTTCACCCAGCGCAAAGTCGAGATGAAAATCAATCAGCCCATCCAACGCTACGGCCGGATCAGAACCGCGGGCCGTCACATCGCGGGCGCCGGCGAGGAGCCGGGAACTGATGCCGACCAACAATTCAACGAGCAGCGACTCTTTGTTGGGGAAGTGCCGATAGATCGCCGGACCGCTGATGCCCGCCGCGGCACCAATGTCCTCCAACCGCACTGCGAGAAAACCGCGTTCGGCGAATAGCCGTTCAGCAGCCGACAACAGCTGCAGACGTCGGTCCGACTTCAACTGACTGCGGCGACTCGGGGCTTCAGGTTGAGCGGGCCGGCCGTCCGGAGCGGACGCTGTCATGACGGCCTCCGTAGAAAACTCGTCCTGGACACTTCGGTTAATCGTCACTAACGTAGCACGAGTTAGTCGATGTTAACCCGTACGCGGTAAGCGGCAGGCGGAGGAACCGTGGCAGCCAACGGGGCTGCAGACCACAGCGCCCTTTCTTATGAGCGAGGTCCCAACGTGCCCGCCCTGCTGGAGACCACCATCGGCGTCAATCTCGCCGAGACCGCCTCCCGGCACGGACAGCGGGACGCGCTGGTCGACGTGCATGCCGGGCGGCGCTGGAGTTATGCCGAATTCCTGGCGGACGTTCGGAGATTGGCAACCGGACTGGTGCGCGCAGGGATCGGCGTAGGCGACCGAATGGGGATTTGGGCGCCCAACCGGTGGGAGTGGGTGTTGGTGCAATACGCGACCGCAGAAATCGGCGCCATCCTGGTGACCGTGAATCCGGCCTACCGATCCAGCGAGTTGCGTTATGCGCTAAGGCAATCCGGAGTCCGCATGATCATCGCCGCGCCGGGCTTCAAGGATGCGGATTACCGGGCGATATTGGCCGAAGTGGCACCTGATTGCCCGGACTTGCGGGAAGCGGTGTTCATGGACAGCGATCGGTGGGACGAGCTGGCCGACGCGCAGGCCGATTCGGCTGTGCTGCAACAGATCACGGCGACACTGACCGGCAGTGACCCGGTCAACATCCAATACACCTCTGGCACAACGGGTCATCCGAAAGGTGTCACGCTCAGCCACCGCAACATCCTCAACAACGGATATTTCGTGGGGGAGCTGCTCGACTACACCGCCGACGATCGGATCTGCATCCCGGCGCCGTTTTATCACTGCTTCGGCATGGTGCTGGGCAATCTGGCGGCCACCAGCCACGGCGCTGCCGTGGTGATCCCGGCACCCGGGTTCGACCCCGCCGCCACCCTGCGGGCCGTCCAGACCGAACGGTGCACCAGCCTCTACGGCGTGCCGACCATGTTCATCGCCGAACTTGGACTGCCGGACTTCACCGACTACGACCTCACCAGCCTGCGTGCCGGGATCATGGCCGGCTCGACGTGCCCGGTCGGGGTGATGCGCTCGGTGATCGAACAGATGCATATGCCGGCGATCTCAATCTGCTACGGCATGACCGAAACGTCTCCGGTCTCCACCCAGACCCGTACCGATGATTCCCTGGACCGCCGGGTGAGCACGGTCGGCCGGGTGGGGCCGCATCTGGAGATCAAGGTGGTGGAGCCGGTCACCGGCGAGACCGTGCCCCGCGGCGTCCCCGGTGAGTTCTGCACCCGAGGTTATTCGGTGATGGCCGGTTACTGGAATGACCCGGAACGGACCGCAGAAGTGATCGACGCCGACGGCTGGATGCATACCGGAGACCTGGCCGCTATGGACGCATGCGGGTACGTGCAGATCACCGGCCGGATCAAGGACATTGTCATCCGCGGTGGTGAGAACATTTCGCCCCGCGAGATCGAGGAGTTCCTGCACACCCACCCCGACGTCGTCGACGCCCACGTCGTCGGCGTGCCCGACGACCGCATGGGCGAAGAGCTCATGGCGGTGGTCAAGCTGCGGGACGGCGCACCGCGGTTGACCATCGCGCGGCTACACGAATTCTGTGCAGGCCGAATCGCCAGGTTCAAGATTCCGCGGTATCTGCGGATCGTCGACGAATTCCCCATGACCGTCACCGGCAAGATCCGCAAAGTCGAATTGCGTCAACAGGCAATCGACTACCTGCGAGGTCGAGGGTGAGGATCCGGATGCTGGTTACCGTCCCTTTACCCGCCGCGCGGGCGATGGTATTGTCATGCCCCGGTTAATGAAGATTAACTGAAGAAATCCAGCCGGCCGAACAGCGAGGAGACTCTGCAAGTAATGGACAAGGTGGTGGCTACCGCCGCCGAAGCGGTAGCGGACATAACCGACGGGTCCTCCCTGGCGGTCGGCGGGTTCGGGCTGTGCGGCATCCCGGACGCGTTGATCTCGGCGCTGGTGGACAGCGGTGTCACTGACCTGGAAACGGTGTCGAACAACTGCGGCATCGACGGGGTTGGTCTGGGGGTATTGTTGGAACACAAGAGAATTCGTCGGACTATCTCCTCGTATGTGGGGGAGAACAGGGAGTTCGCTCGTCAATTCCTGGCCGGCGAACTCGAGGTCGAACTCACCCCGCAGGGCACGCTGGCCGAGCGGCTGCGCGCCGGCGGAATGGGCATCCCGGCCTTCTACACGCCGGCCGGCGTGGGTACCCAGATCGCCGACGGCGGGCTGCCGTGGCGCTACGACGCGTCGGGTGCGGTTGCGGTGGTCTCTCCCCCCAAGGAGACTCGCGAGTTCGACGGTGTCACACATGTTTTGGAGCGGGGAATCCGCACCGACTTCGCGCTGGTGCATGCCTGGAAAGGGGACCGGCACGGCAACCTGGTGTACCGCTACGCCGCCGCGAACTTCAACCCCGAGTGCGCGCCCGCGGGGAGGATCACGATTGCCGAGGTGGAACACCTCGTCGAACCGGGTGAGATCGACCCGGCGATGGTGCACACCCCGGGTGTGTTCGTGCAGCGGGTGGTACACGTGCCCAATCCCGCCAAGCGGATAGAGAAGGAGACGGTGCGTTGATGACCGCGCCGACGACGATGCAGTGGGGGCACCTCCCGATTGCGGGGGAGAGTGGCGCCAAATGACTTGGAGCAGAGACGGGATGGCCGCACGGGTGGCCGCCGAATTCCGAGACGGCCAGTATGTCAACCTCGGCATCGGAATGCCCACCTTGATTCCCAACCACATTCCCGAGGGCGTGACCGTTGTCCTGCACTCCGAAAACGGGATCCTGGGCGTCGGGCCATATCCCAAGTCCGAGGACCTCGATGCCGACCTGATCAACGCCGGCAAGGAGACGGTGACCACGCTGCCGGGCGCGGCGTTCTTCGGCTCGTCGACCTCTTTCGGCATCATCCGCGGCGGCCATCTCGACGTCGCGGTGCTTGGCGCCATGCAGGTTTCGGTCACCGGCGACCTCGCTAACTGGATGATCCCGGGCAAGATGGTCAAGGGCATGGGCGGCGCGATGGACCTGGTGCACGGCGCCCGCACAGTGATCGTGATGATGGAGCATGCGGCCAAAGACGGCAGTCCCAAGATCGTCGAGCGGTGCACGTTGCCGTTGACCGGCGTGGGCTGCGTGGACCGCATCGTCACGGAATTGGCAGTCATCGATGTCTGCGACGACGGCCTGCATTTGATCGAGACCGCGCCCGACGTGACGGTCGAAGAAGTCGTGGCGAGAACCGAACCACGGCTCATATTGCGGGATCTGGTTACCCCGTGACCGCCGTCGCCGCACCGTCCTTCGCCGACCAGCACCGCCGGCTGGTTACCGAGTTGAACACCAAGCTCGCCATTGCTGCATTGGGCGGCAGCGAACGCGCCCGAGAGCGTCACGTCAGCCGTGGCAAGCTGTTGCCCCGGGAACGGGTGGATCGGCTGCTCGATCCGGGCAGCCCGTTCCTGGAGTTGGCTCCCTTGGCCGCCAACGGGATGTACGACGACGAGTCGCCGGGCGCGGGGATCATCACCGGAATCGGCCGGGTATCCGGGCGCGAGTGCGTGATGGTCGCCAACGACGCGACGGTCAAGGGCGGGACCTACTACCCGATCACGGTCAAGAAGCATCTGCGCGCCCAGGAGATTGCGCTGCAGAATCGACTGCCGTGCATCTACCTGGTCGACTCCGGCGGCGCCTTCCTGCCACGCCAGGACGAGGTGTTTCCCGACCGCGAGCATTTCGGGCGGATCTTCTACAACCAGGCGACCATGAGCGCCAAAGGAATTCCGCAAGTGGCGGCGGTACTGGGCTCCTGCACGGCCGGCGGCGCCTATGTGCCGGCGATGAGCGACGAGGCCGTCATCGTCCGCGAGCAGGGCACCATCTTCCTGGGCGGTCCGCCACTGGTCAAGGCCGCCACCGGCGAGATCGTCACGGCCGAGGAGCTCGGCGGCGGCGACTTGCACTCGCGGATATCGGGTGTCACCGACCATCTCGCCGACGACGACGAACATGCGTTGCGGATCGTGCGCTCCATCGCGGCCACCTTCGCGCCCCGCGGTCCGGCTCAGTGGGATGTGGGGCGTGCGGTGGACCCCAAATACCCGCAGGCCGAGCTCTACGACGTCGTGCCCCCGGACCCGAGGGTGCCCTATGACGTCCACGAGGTCATCCTGCGACTGGTCGACGGCAGCGAATTCACGGAATTCAAGGCGAAATACGGCAAGACCCTGGTTACCGCCTTTGCCCGCATCCACGGACACCCCGTCGGCATTGTCGCCAACAACGGCGTCTTGTTCAGCGAATCCGCGCTCAAGGGGGCGCATTTCATCGAACTGTGCGACAAGCGGAAGATCCCGTTGCTGTTCCTGCAGAACATCGCCGGGTTCATGGTCGGCCGTGACTACGAAGCGGGCGGTATCGCCAAACACGGCGCCAAAATGGTCACCGCCGTGGCCTGTGCCCGCGTGCCGAAGCTGACCGTCGTGATCGGCGGATCCTATGGCGCCGGCAACTATTCGATGTGCGGACGGGCCTACTCGCCGCGCTTCTTGTGGATGTGGCCGAATGCGCGGATCTCGGTGATGGGCGGTGAGCAGGCGGCGTCGGTGCTGGCCACCGTGCGCGGCGAGCAGCTGTCCGCGGCCGGCACGCCCTGGTCTGCTGACGATGAGGAGGCGTTCAAGGCGCCGATTCGTGAGCAGTACGAGTACCAGGGCAACCCCTACTATTCGACCGCCCGCCTGTGGGACGACGGTATCATCGACCCGGCTGATACTAGAACTGTTGTCGGGCTTGCTCTTTCAGTGTGTTCCCGGGCACCGCTGGAACCGGTTTCCTACGGCGTCTTCCGGATGTGACGTGATGTTTGACACGGTATTGGTGGCCAACCGCGGCGAGATCGCGGTACGGGTGATCCGCACCCTGCGCCGGCTGGGTATCCGCTCGGTGGCCGTCTACAGCGACCCCGACGCCGGAGCGCGGCATGTGCTGGAAGCCGACCAGGCGGTACGGCTTGGGCCCGCCCCGGCGCGTGAGAGTTACCTGGACATCGACAAGGTGCTCGACGCCGCCGCGCGCACCGGATCGCAGGCGATCCACCCCGGCTACGGGTTCCTTTCCGAGAACGCCGATTTCGCGGCGGCCTGCGAGCGCGCCGGGGTCGTTTTCCTCGGGCCGCCGACGCACGCGATCGAGGTGATGGGCGACAAGATCACCGCCAAGAACGCGGTCGCCGCCTTCGACGTGCCGGTGGTACCCGGTGTTGCGAAGCCGGGGCTCAGCGACGACGACCTGGTGGCGGCGGCCGACGAGGTCGGCTATCCGGTGCTGATCAAGCCGTCCGCGGGCGGTGGCGGCAAGGGTATGCGGTTGGTCGAGGACCCGGCGCGGCTGCGTGACGCGTTGGTGAGTGCGCGTCGTGAAGCCGGCTCCTCCTTCGGTGACGACACGCTGTTCTTGGAGCGATTCGTAATGCGGCCCAGGCATATCGAGGTGCAGGTGCTTGCCGACACGCACGGCAACGTGGTGCATCTGGGCGAGCGTGAATGCAGCCTGCAGCGCCGCCATCAGAAGGTCATCGAGGAAGCGCCGTCGGCGCTGCTCGACACTCAGACGCGGGCGCGAATCGGCGCCGCCGCCTGCAACACCGCCCGCAGCGTCGACTACGTCGGGGCTGGAACGGTCGAATTCATCGTCTCCGCCGAGCGTCCCGACGAGTTCTTCTTCATGGAGATGAACACCCGCCTGCAAGTGGAACACCCGGTCACCGAGGCGGTCACCGGGCTGGATCTCGTCGAGTGGCAGCTACGGGTGGCTGCCGGCGAGAAGCTGCCATTTGCACAGGACGACATCGAACTTTCCGGACATGCGATCGAGGCCCGGGTGTACGCCGAGGATCCCGCACGCGGCTTTCTGCCCACCGGTGGGCGGGTGCTGCGGGTGATCGAACCCGCCGGTGCCGGTGTGCGGGTGGACTCGTCGCTGCTGGCCGGCACGATGGTCGGCAGTGACTACGACCCGATGCTGAGCAAAGTGATCGCGCACGGGGCCGATCGCGAGCAGGCGCTGGCGCGGCTGGACCAGGCGCTGGCGCACACCGCGGTCCTGGGCGTGCAGACCAATGTCGAATTCCTGCGATTCCTGCTCGCTGACGAGCGGATGCAGTCCGGGGATTTGGACACCGCACTGCTGGACGAGCGGGTCGCCGACTTTGCGCCGCTGGCGGCGCCCGACGACGTGTTCGCGGCGGGTGGCCTCTACGTGCAGTGGGTGCTGGCTCGCCAAGCTGCGGGCGACCTGTGGGCCGCCCCGAGTGGATGGCGAGTCGGTGGCGGCGGCGCCCCGGTGCGAACCGCGATGCAGACTCCGCTGCGTACCGAGACGGTGTCGGTGTGGGGCTTGCCGGAGGCGGCCCGGGTTCAGGTCGGCGACGGTGAAACCATGGGCGCCAGTGTGCAACTCGAGCGGGACCGGATGAGCGTGACGCTGAACGGGATGCGCCGTGACTACCGTTGGGCCGAGGCCGACCGCCACCTCTGGATCGCCGACGAGCGCGGAACCTGGCATATCCGCGAGGCCGAAGAGCGCAAGATTCATCGCGCTGCCGGCGAGCGGCAAGCCGAAGTCGTCAGCCCCATGCCCGGCAACGTCATCGCGGTGCAGTCTGCCTCCGGCGCCGAGGTTGCCGAGGGCGACGTGGTGGTGGTGGTCGAGGCGATGAAGATGGAACACGCGCTCACCGCACCGGTTTCGGGGCAGCTGGAGGTGCTGGTGTCCGTCGGGGAGCAGGTGAAGGTCGACCAGGTGTTGGCCAGGATCAAGGATCAAGGATCATGACGACAATGATTACCGCGGGAACGCTGCCCAAGGAATATCAAGACCTTCGTGACACGGTGGCCGACTTCGCGCGCACCGTGGTCGCGCCGGTTTCGGCCAAACACGATGAGGAGCACAGCTTCCCGTACGAAGTGGTCGCCAAGATGGGTGAGATGGGGCTGTTCGGCTTGCCGTTCCCCGAGGACTACGGCGGCATGGGCGGCGACTATTTCGCGTTGGCGCTGGCGCTGGAAGAACTCGGAAAGGTCGACCAGTCGGTGGCCATCACCTTGGAGGCCGCGGTGGGTCTGGGTGCGATGCCGATTTTCCGGTTCGGCACCGAAGAACAGAAACGCAAGTGGTTACCGGATCTGACCGCCGGCCGTGCGCTGGCCGGTTTCGGACTGACCGAGCCCGGTGCGGGCTCCGACGCGGGCAGCACCCGCACCACCGCTCGCCTCGAGGGGGACGAGTGGATCATCAACGGCAGCAAGCAGTTCATCACCAACTCGGGCACCGACATCACCTCGCTGGTCACCGTCACGGCGGTCACCGGAAGCGTGGCCGAGGGCAAGAAGGAGATCTCGACGATCATCGTGCCCAGCGGCACAACGGGATTCACCGTCGAGCCGGTCTACAACAAGGTCGGCTGGAATGCGTCGGACACCCACCCGCTGACCTTCACCGATGCCCGCGTGCCGGCCGAAAACCTGCTGGGCGTCCAGGGAACGGGTTATGCCAACTTCTTGTCGATTCTCGACGAGGGCCGTATCGCAATTGCCGCGCTGGCGACCGGGGCGGCGCAGGGCTGCGTCGACGAGAGCGTCAAGTACGCCAAGGAGCGTCAGTCGTTCGGCCAGCCGATCGGTTCCTATCAGGCGATCAGCTTCAAGATCGCGCGGATGGAAGCGCGGGCCCATGTCGCGCGCACGGCATACTACGAGGCCGCGGCAAAGATGTTGGCGGGCAAGCCCTTCAAGAAGGAGGCGGCGATTGCCAAGATGGTCTCCTCGGAAGCGGCGATGGACAACGCCCGCGACGCCACCCAGATTCACGGCGGCTACGGTTTCATGAACGAATACCCGGTGGCGCGTCACTACCGCGACAGCAAGGTCCTCGAGATCGGTGAGGGCACCACCGAGGTGCAGCTGATGCTGATCGCACGATCACTGGGGCTGTCGTGAGCGGACCGGCCGGCGAGCGTGAACCTGGCGACGCCACATCGGCGAGTCGCGTCGCAGAATCCACTGTCGGCGCAAGGATTGTCCAGAGAGGTTTGTGGTTCGAAGAGTTCGAGATCGGCAGCACCTACCTGCACCGGCCCGGACGCACCGTCACCGAGGCAGATAACGTCGTGTTCACCACCCTGACGATGAACACCCAATCGCTGCATCTCGACGCGGCCTGGGCTGCCGAGCAACCGGGTTTCCGCGGTGAGCGGCTGGTGAACTCGATGTTCACCCTCTCGACGATGGTCGGGCTGTCCGTGTCGCAGCTGACGCTCGGTACCATCGTGGCCAACCTCGGCTTCTCGGAGGTGTCGTTTCCCAAGCCGGTCTTTCACGGCGACACCCTGTACGCCGAGACGGTGTGCACCGGCAAGCGGGAGTCGAAAAGCCGTCCCGGCGAAGGCATTGTCACCCTGGAGCACACTGCACGTAATCAGCACGGCGAGGTAGTCGCCCGCGCGGTGCGCACCACGTTGGTCCAAAAACGGCCGGTCGAGGAGGCGCGATGAACCTGCGCGCCGCGGGCCCGGGGTGGCTGTTCTGCCCGGCCGACCGCCCGGAGCGCTTCACCAAGGCCGCCGCTGCCGGTGACGTGGTGATCCTCGATCTCGAAGACGGTGTGGCCCAAGCGGAGAAGTCTGCTGCGCGTCAAGCGCTGCGTGATAACCCGCTGGATCCCGAACGCACCGTGGTGCGCATCAACGCGGCCGGTACCGATGAGCAGGCCCGTGACTTGGAGGCCTTGGCCGCCACCGCGTATCCGACGGTGATGCTGCCCAAGGCCGAGTCGGCGGCACAGGTGGCCGCGCTCGCACCGCGCGACGTCATCGCGCTGGTGGAGACGGCGCGCGGTGCGGTATTTGCCGCCGAGATCGCCGCCGCCGACGGCACCGTGGGAATGATGTGGGGGGCCGAGGACCTGATCGCCACCCTGGGCGGCAGCTCCAGCCGGCGCGCGGACGGCGCCTACCGGGATGTGGCCCGCCACGTGCGGTCAACGATTCTGCTGGCGGCGTCCGCGTTCGGCCGTTTGGCCCTGGATGCCGTGCACCTGGATATCCGCGACGTCGAGGGCTTGCAGCAGGAGGCGATCGACGCTGCCACGGTGGGTTTCGACGCGACAGTGTGCATTCACCCGAGCCAGGTCCCGGTGGTGCGCAAGGCGTATCGACCCAGCGACGAGAAGCTTGACTGGGCGCGGCGAGTGCTGGCCGCCTCGCGAAACGAGCGCGGGGTGTTCGCGTTCGAGGGGCAGATGGTCGACTCACCGGTGCTGCGGCACGCGGAAATGCTGTTGCGGCGGGCGGGGGAGTCCGCACTCGGGTGACGACGGCTTTGCTGTCGGCGGTCCCGAGGCGCGGCCGTCGGACCGCGCCGGGCGGCCTCGTCTGACCAGTTGGGGTGCTCCCGACACGTCCGCACCGGCGCAGCCGATCAGCCCGGTGTCTTCGGATTTGGGAGCATAATGGGAGAAGCGCCAGTGTTGCGGCGATCCGAGCCGAATGTTCAGCCAGCTGCTGACTCCGGCTCGAAGCAGCTGCTGGCTCAGCTTTTGCTATCGACCCGCCGCACCACGCGCGCCGACGCGAAGATGCGGCCTGCCCGGCGGCATCCTCACCACGGCGTAACCGCGTGAGCTGAGGAGGCGGTATGGCTCGGAAGAGTCAGACACCGATGACGGTCGACCTCGAGCCGGTGCAACTCGTAGGCCCAGACGGCACACCGACCGCGGAAGAGCGGTACAGCCGTGATCTGTCCACGGAAACACTGTGCTGGCTCTACGAGATGATGGTGGTCACCCGGGAGCTGGACGACGAGTTCGTCAACCTGCAGCGCCAGGGCGAATTGGCGCTGTTCACACCCTGTCGCGGCCAGGAGGCTGCCCAGGTGGGAGCGGCCGCATGCCTGCGCGCGACCGACTGGTTGTTTCCGCAATACCGCGAATTGGGCGTATACCTGGTGCGCGGTATCCCGCCCGGACACGTGGGCGCCGCATGGCGCGGAAGCTGGCATGGCGGGCTGGAATTCACGACAAAATGCTGCGCTCCGATGTCCGTTCCGGTCGGCACCCAGACATTGCACGCCGTCGGCGCCGCGATGGCCGCCCAACGTCTCGGCGAGGACTCGGTGACTGTCGCCTTCCTGGGCGACGGCGCCACCAGCGAGGGCGACGTCCACGAGGCGCTGAATCTCGCGGGCGTATTCCGGGTGCCGTGCCTGTTCTACGTGCAGAACAACCAGTGGGCGATATCGACGCCAGTCCGAAAGCAGACGGCCGCTGTTTCCATCGCGCACAAGGCAATTGGCTATGGCATGCCCGGCATCCGAGTGGACGGCAACGATGTGCTGGCGTGCTATGCGGTGATGGCCGAGGCCGCCGCGCGGGCCCGAGCCGGTAACGGTCCCAGCCTGATCGAGGCGGTGACCTATCGCCTCGGCCCACACACCACCGCCGACGACCCGACCCGGTATCGCGACCAGCAGGAGCTGGATCGGTGGCTGGCTCTGGACCCGATTCCGCGCTTTCGACGCTACCTGCAGGGCCTGGGGCTGTGGTCGCAGAGCCTCGAGGACCGGGTCGCCGCCCGTTCGGCGGGGCAACGGGCCGAACTGCGTGATGCCGTGTTCGACGCGCCCGATTTCGATGTCGACGAACTTTTCACCGCGGTCTACGCCCACATCACGCCGGAGTTGGAAGCGCAGCGCCGGCAGTTGCGCGCCGAACTGGCGCGGACCGAGTAGGGAGGCGTCCATGACTCAGCTTGCCGATCGCCCAACCCCCTCGGAGGAAAGGCTGCCGCTGTCGCAGTTAGCTCAACCGCTGGGGCCGGCGCCGCACCCGATGACCATGGTGCAAGCGATCAACCGCGCACTGCACGACGCGATGGTCGCCGACGAGCGGGTCCTGGTCTTCGGTGAAGATGTAGCGACCCAGGGCGGGGTATTCCGGGTGACCGAAGGACTGGCTGAAACATTTGGCGAAGCCCGTTGTTTCGACACACCGCTGGCGGAGTCCGCGGTGATCGGGATCGCCGTTGGGTTGGCGTTGCGTGGGTTTGTGCCGGTGCCCGAGATTCAGTTCGACGGCTTCACCTACCCGGCGTTCGACCAGATTGTCAGCCACTTGGCCAAGTATCGCTTCCGCACCCGCGGTCAGGTAGACATGGCGGTCACGGTCCGGGTTCCGTCGTTTGGCGGTATCGGCTCGGCCGAACATCATTCGGAGTCCACCGAAACTTATTGGGCCCACACGGCGGGTCTGAAGGTGGTCGTTCCGTCGGAGCCGTCGGATGCCTACTGGCTGTTGCGGCATGCCATCGTCTGCCCCGACCCGGTGATGTACTTGGAGCCGAAGCGCCGGTATTGGGCTCGCGGGGTCGTCGATACCAGCCAGCCGGGGGCCCAGATCGGGCGGGCCGTCGTGCGGCGGGCCGGTGGCGATGTCAGCGTGCTGACCTACGGTGGCTTAGTGGGTACGGCGCTCGCAGCCGCGGATGTCGCTGAGCGGCAACGAGGTTGGAATCTCGAGATTGTTGATTTGCGTTCGTTGGTGCCGTTGGACTTCGCCACCATCGCGGAATCGATCAGCCGGACGGGACGGTGTGTGGTGATGCACGAGGGGCCACGAAATGTGGGCTATGGTGCGGAGCTGGCCGCTCGTATTCAGGAAGAGTTGTTCTACGACTTGGAAGCTCCGGTGCTGCGCGCCTGCGGCTTCGACACTCCGTATCCACCGGCACGTCTGGAGAAGGCGTGGCTTCCCGGCCCGGATCGGTTGCTGGACTGCGTGGAGCGGGTTTTGGGGCAGCCGTGAACCCCGAACCGCAGCGGATCAAGGACTTTCTGGTTCCCGACCTTGGGGAGGGACTCGACGAAGTCACGGTGACGTCCTGGAACGTCTCGGTGGGTGAGGACGTGCAGCTCAACCAGGCCCTGTGCTCGGTAGAGACCGCCAAGGCGCAGGTCGAGATCCCCAGCCCGTTCGCCGGGCGGATCGTCGAGATCGGTGGCGCCGAAGGTGATGTCCTCCAGGTGGGCGCGATGTTGGTGCGCATCGATACCGCACCGGATCGGGCAATGGCGGCAGCAATGGTTGGCGATGGTGAGGCCGGCGCACCGACGCTGGTGGGGTATGGGACCGACGCGGATTTCGACAGCAGTAGACGAGGCACTCGGCCGGCTCGGCCGCGCGCGGTGCCGTCGGCGCGCAAGCTGGCCAAGGAATTAGGGGTTGATCTGGCCGCACTGCAGCGCGGGCCGGACGTCGCCCGGGTGATCACCCGCGCGGACGTTCTCGCCGCAGCTCATGTGTCCGGGATTGATGCGGACGTACGGCCGGTGCGTGGTGTGCAGGCCCGGATGGCGCAGCGAATGATTAAGTCTCACAAGGAGATCCCCGATGCGCAAGCCAGCGTGCAGGTTGACTGCAGCGGTTTGTTGGAGCTGTCTGAGACGCTTCGCACTGGCTGCGGGGACATCACACCATTCGTGCTGACACTGCGTCTTGTTGTTATCGCTTTGAGCCATCACATGGTTCTCAATTCGACGTGGGTTGACTCGGCTTCCGGCCCGCAGGTGCATGGCTACCGTCGTGTGCATTTGGGGTTTGCCGTGGCCACCGAGCGGGGACTGCTGGTCCCGGTGATCACCGACGCGGAACAACTGACCACCCGCGAACTTGCCTGCCGTACAGCCGAATTGATCAGCGGTGCGCGCGAAGGCACGCTCGCCCCGGCCGAGTTGGGTGGTTCGACGTTTACCGTGTCGAACTTCGGGGCGTTGGGCGTCGACGACGGTGTGCCGGTGATCAACCATCCCGAAGCGGCCATCCTCGGGATGGGAGCCATCAAGGCGCGGCCGGTGGCCGTCGGCAACGAGATCGTCGCCCGGCCGACGATGACGTTGACATGCGTTTTCGACCACCGCGTGGCCGACGGCGCCCAGGTGGCCCGGTTCCTGTGCGAACTACGTGACCTGATCGAGTCGCCGGCGACAGCATTGTTGGACCTCTAACGAAAAGTCAGTGTGCCGTGCGGTCTTGGTGGCACGACTCCCAAGTCGGCACTCCTGGTCGATGAAGCCCGCGCCGAACGAGGAGCGGTTCGGCATGACAGCCGTAATCGTGTGACCCGAACTGTCCAAAAATCGTCGTCATTTCATCACGATCCCTAATTGCCTGAGCAAACCATATTAGGATTCCAACACGCCGGCAACATCGGCACTTGCGGGGGCTCACCCAACTGACCACCTCCAACCGTTGTCAAACCAGCAGCCTGCGTAACGAACCCCTTGGACACGGTCCCGGCAAAACCCAACGTGCCGACGCCTCGCTCGGCAGCCATTGGCGGCTCCGCGAATCCGCCGATGTCGTGTCCCGGAGCACCTCCCGACGCCGAGACCATAGACGTTGCCGCCAATGGCGCCGACATAACCGCCAGCGGCTCCACACCGCCGACGGCCGCGCCCGTCACAGGTGCGGCAACCGCACCCGACATGGTGCTCGCGTTCATGGCGGCAGCAGCCACTGAAGCCGACAGCGCCGCTTCGGCCGCCAGGGGACTCGCCAGCGTCGAAACAATCCCTACGCTCAGGTGCGTGATCCAGTAGATCACCGCATTGGCGATGTCATAGCCCAGCACAAAAGGCATCATCATGAAGGCGAGAGCCATCACTCCGATAGTAAACCACGTGAGGCTCAGATACTGTAATATATTCGCCGCGAAAGCCGAGTACCCAAGCAATTCGGCTAAGACAGCGGCAAACAGCCATAACGGCGATAGAATTATCACCGAAATTACAAAGAGCGTGAAAAATGGAACGCCGATGATCTCTATCAGCATAGTTTCCATTAAGCCCCACAGCAAAGTCCATAGTGGAAACGGGTCATAGCCGAGGGCCTGACCAATTGCCGCGATGTCGCTGATCTCGCCGGTGCAGGATTTGATGATCACGGGTGCCGGCGGGGTGCGCGGCGCCGAGGTCAATGCGGTGGTACTGAACCCCTCATAGACACTCATCGTGGTAGCGGCTTGGATCCACATCCGCACGTAATCGGCCTCGTTCAGCGCGATCGGGATCGTATTGATGCCGAAGAAATTCGTCGTGACCAGCACAGCATGGGCCGCGTGGTTGGCAGTCAATTCGCCCAATGTCGGCATCGCGGCCAACGCCGTAGCATAGGCCCCGGCCGCAGACTCGTGCGCAGCGGCAGCGGTAGCGCTATCGGCACTGGCCTGCATCAACCACGCCACAAACGGCGCATAGGCACCCACGCATATCTCGGCGCTCGGACCCTGCCACGCCTCCGCCTGCATGGCGCCCAACACCGTTGAGAGCTCTTCGGCCACCGACGCATACTCAGCACTCAGCGACGACCACCCCGCGGCCACCGTCAACAGCGAACTCGGACTTGGACCTGCGCTCAGCAACGCCGAATGCACCTCCGGCGGCGACGCCAACCAGATCGGCGCGGTCATGACAAACCGCCATAAACCCCGTACCCGGCCAGTGCCCACTGATCACCGGCAGCGTCACTTGCCGACCGCGCCAAGCCTGCGGCGTTGTGGGGTGTCACCCTCGTTGCTACCGTGGCGACGGCAGCGGCCCAAGGCTCCGGCGGCAAGCTCAACAACACAGCCGCCATGCTTTCCGAACGCATCTCACCCACCGGCATCCGCCGGTGGGGACACGGATCTAACCGGCACATGACACGCGCCGCCAATGTGTTGCTGTCCTTGTCAAGGTGCGCGGTCGCGTTTGCCAGGGAGATTCCGTGCACGTGAGTGCCAGTGCTCCCAACGCCACACCGGACGTGTAGATGCGGCGCCGCGATGTGGGCGGTCGGGTGGCGATCAAGGTTGGGTCGAAGTTGGTTGCGACGGCTGGGCGCCCGTCTTGGGGCTTGGGTCGTCTAGGTGGTCGTCCGGAAACATGTGCTCGCAACCTTTCGGTAGGACTGCGGTCACCCGGCCGCGAGTGCGTCGCCATGTGCGCTTGCCGGACAACGCTGGGTACCGCGTTGTCGGGGTTACCAATCCGATACATTTGACTGGTTGACAATACACATGAATGGCTATACGCAACCATGATGAGCGGCTGGACCGCAGCGCAACCATCCCCCGGACGGGGGAAAATCAAACCCCCCGGGTGGGGGGTCGTACGTCCGCCGACTGGGGGACATCGGAGCCCTTGCGAGCGAGGGTCGGAACGAGGAAAGCCCAGAAATGCTGACGTGTCTTGGTCGCGCCCGGGCCGTCGCATCATCGAAGGTTGAGTGCTGACGAAAACGTCAACCACACGAACATGCGCGTGAATACTGATCACGGAGCAGAGGTGCTCGCTGCGGTCACGGCGCCGTTGCGGGGACCGACCTGAGACGGGGTGCGCGGCGTAGATGCGATCACCCGGATGGCACGGCTTCTGGAGGTGTCTACCTCTGGCTTCTACAAGCATGTGAAGCGTTCGGTAACAACAGAATTAGGCGCTCGAGAGCAGCGGAAGGCCGACCTGACTGTGAAGATCATCGACCATCATCGCGAATCCGCCGGGGTGTATGGCTCGCCCCGGATCACCGCTGATTTGCGCGCCGCCGGCGAGGTGGTGTCGGAGAAGACGGTCGCCAAGATCATGGCCGAGATCGGTGTTGTCGGGATCAGCCCGCGCACGTTCAAAGTGCGCACCACGATCGTCGATCCGACCGCGTCGTTCCCGGCTGGCCTGGTCAATCGACACTTCGATCAGGGTCGATGTGATGCCGTGTGGAGTTCGGATATCACTTACCTGACGTGCGGGGAAGGCGACATGTTCTTATGTGCGCTGCGCGACGAGCATTCACGACGGGTACTGGGCTGGTCGGTGGCCGATCACATGCTCACCGAGCTGGTCACCGATGCGCTGGCCCAGGCGGTCGCGGTGCGCGAGGGCAATGTCGGTGGCACCATCATGCACAGTGACCGCGGGGCTCAATTCACCGCGCAGGCGATGGTGCGGGCTTGCGCTGAGGCCGGTCTGCGCAGGTCGATGGGGGCGACCGGGATCTGTTGGGACAATAGCGGTTCGGAGTCGCTGTGGTCGACGTTCAAACACGAATACTATGTCGCTTGCCAGGGTGATGGGACCACCTGATTGCCAGGGGGATGGGACCACCGTGGCGCGTTATTGAGGATGCTCGTGTTTGGTGTTGGGGTCAACTTGGTCGCGCTGAGGCCGGGCGCGTTGGCGGTAGGACGGTCCTTCGATGACGAGTGTGTGTGCGGTGGAGGTCAGCCGGTCGATGGCTGATTGGGTTAGGAGCGTATCGGCGGTCATGGTGAGCCATTCGGTGG
>NZ_UPHQ01000029.1 GCF_900566055.1 Mycobacterium innocens | reverse complement strand
CACACCAACGTGATGACAACGCCGCGATCAACCTCGCACGCTACGAGGACACCATTAGCGTCGTCGGCCCAGTTGGGGCCGCCGTCAAGCGTGGAGCCGACCGTAAGACCGGGCCTGGCCCGGCCGGTGGCTGTGAAGCGCGGAAGGGACGCAGCCGCAAGGCTGCCGAACAACCCCGAAATGGGGTGCGAGTCGCGTGACCACTAAAGATCACTCACTCGCAACGGTTCCCCACAACAGTGGCCCCTCCGCGACCAGGCTGTCCGGCACCGCCGCGATGGCGGTGGCGACGGATCGGCTCGGTGCTACCTCTCGTGGCATCGTCGATGAGCCGGTCTTCCTCGGCAGGAGGTGGGGCGTCGGACACATGTGGGCTGAGGCCGCCAGCTACTCGGCCGTCAGCCTGGCGCTGGGGTACGCCGGGTGGATTTCTAAACCTCAAGCACCGCAACACGAATCGACAACGTCCGACACCGGCGAGCAGAGCGGGCAGCGTCTCAGCTCAGCTGACCCGTCTCAACTCGTGAGACATTGACTCATGTCGAAGTCTCGCGAGTCGGCCCGGCTGCTGCTCAACCAGCTGGCCGACGAACGCAGCCGGCGCGTTGTTCTGGTATCGCACTGCCTGCTGAACGAGAACACCCGCTATGCCGGCGGCGCAACCCGCCCCGGGGCGGTGGCGGAGGTGGTCAACGAACTGCTCACCGCACGCGCCGGCATCCACCAGCTGCCCTGCCCCGAACAGCTGGCGTGGGGCGGTGTGCTCAAACGCCACAGCCTGCGGCTCTACCACTCCAAGGGCGGACCGCTGTATGCGGTGCGCGGTGCGCTGCTGAGCGGATTCATCTTGTGGACCAAGGTGATTTACCGGCGCCTGGCCCGGCGGGTCGCCCGTGACGTGGCCGACTACCACCAGGCCGGGATCGCGGTCGCCGGCATCGTCGGAATCGGCGCCTCGCCCTCCTGCGGAGTGACCACCACCCTTGATATGCGCGCTTCCCTGCAGGTGGTGGCCGCCTGCCCGGCGGCGGCTCTCACCCGAGACGTGATGAACGAGCAGGCCGTGCTGGGCTGCCGGCGCTCCGGGCAGGGCCTGTTCATCAAAGCGCTCGACCGTGAGCTGAACCGCCGCCGACTGACCGTGCCCGCATTCGAACATGACCTCGCCGCCGAACTACGCGGCAAGCCTCAGGCGGTGCTCGCCCGACCGGCACCGCGAACTCTCGGCACGGTGGCGGAGGCCGCAGCCAAGGGTCATTAGGACGTTCGCCCGTCGGTTCCGGTAGACGGCAGACCCAAAACATTCATTGCGTGAGGCCGGCGATTCTCCTGACGAGCTTTTCGGTGAGCGCCGGGCGGTCGAGAGGCCCCAATTGCCGAAGATGGGCGCGGCTGGGCTTCTCGAGGGTGGCCATACCGTGCATGCCCACCCAGAGCAGGAAGGTGTCTTCGTGCGGATCCGCGCTGGTCGACGAGCCCGCCGCAACACAGTCGCGCAAGGCCTCTTCGACGCGCGCGAAGGTACTGACGGCATGTGGGGCAAAGCCGCCCGCCGCGGTCATGAATCGGTAACGCGACCGGTATGCCCAGCCGTAACGCACGTAGGCCAGGCATCCGGCCACGAGCCGGGCTTGCGGTGTTTTCTCCTTTGACATCGACTTCGCCACCGCGGCATCGAGTTCGGCGAAGCTGCGCTCCAGGACGGCATCGAGAATCTCCCGGAGATCGCGGAAATGCGGGTAGATCGACGGGGCGCTGATTCCGGCTTGGCGGGCTATGCCTCGCAGGGTCACCGATGCGGAATCGTCGGCGGCGTCGACGAGAGCGGTCGCGGCTACGACGATGCTGTTGCGCAGTTTCTCGCCCTCCCCGCGCCGGTTTCGGCCGCGCGCCGGTTCGGCCATATCCTGGCTCGCTTTCCATCCTGGTGAGAGCACTTGCGCGGCAAGTCTAACAACCGTAAGCTAACGCTCGTTAGACTAACGGGCGTTAACTTACGTCTGTTAGACAATCGGCATCGGGGGAGACCCACAGATGGACACTCAAGGCCAGACGACCATGCTCGCAGTTGCCGGACTCGAACCATTTGACGAAGCCGATCGACGCGCCATTACGCAGACGCTGAACCGACTCTTCGCCGGATTCGCGCACCGCAACGCCGACCTGCTGCAGGACGTCTATGCCGACGATGCAGATTTGGATCAACGCGTTCGGCACCGTGCGAAGGGGCAGCGAGCAGATCACGGCTTACCTGCGTGGCCTCTTCGCCGACAAGAACTTCAACGACGGACGCGTCGTCGCCGGCCCCGATTGCACGGTTCGCCGGCTGGACCGCGACCATGCGCTGATCCACGCACATCTTCAGATCGAAGGCCGGGGACTCGTCGCCGGTGGAGCCATCGCCCGGCGCGACAACCACTCCCTTCGGGTCGTGTCCCGTCACGCCGACAACTCTTGGCGCATCGTCTCGGAGATGTTCATGGACGTCCGTCAAGACCACAGCTACGTCAACCACTCCTGAACCACCCCTGTCCTTGGCCTCCTGCAGCGAAAGGAACAGAGCTCATGTCATCGCGGTGGTGCTCCTGCAGACACTGATTCTGCCCCTGGTCAGCGGCGGCATCCAGCTCGCCGTGGCCGGCGGTAACCCCGCCGTCGTGTTCGGCTTGTGGTGGGCGTTCTGGGGAGTCGGCACCCGGCTACTCGTCGCAGGCATCAGCCAACTCACCAACCCGGGGCGCACCGCGCGCGGCATTCTCGGAATCGAGGACGCCGGCGCCGAACAGGTGGTCCACGAACTCGGCTATGCGAACCTCAGCATAGGGCTCATGGCCTCGCGAGTCCGTCCACCGGTGGCTGGGGAATCCTCGGCGCCGTAACAGGTGCGGTGTACCTCGGCTTGGCGGGGCTGCGCCACATCGCCGAGCGCGGAGAAGAGATAGTCGTGACCTGGACCGACCTATTGGTCTTCGTCATGGTGATGGTGGGCGCCGCCGGCATCATCACGCCGTCGAGCTGACACCGTCTCTGACCTGTGGTGGCAGGTACAGGATTCGAACCTGTGTAGCTTTCGCGACGGATTTACAGTCCGCTCCCATTGGCCGCTCGGGCAACCTGCCGCCAGACAGGTTACAACGACCGGGTAGACAAAGCACAAACGGCTATCGAAGAAGGGACGGATCGAATGGCGGACTCATCGTTCGACATCGTCAGCAAGGTCGACCGGCAAGAGGTCGACAACGCGCTCAACCAGGCGGCCAAGGAACTGGCCACGCGGTTCGACTTCCGCGGCACCGACACCAAGATCGCGTGGAAGGGCGACGAGGCGATCGAGCTGACCTCATCCACCGAGGAGCGCGCCAAGGCCGCCGTCGACGTCTTCAAGGAAAAGCTGATCCGCCGCGACATCTCGATGAAGGCCTTCGACGCCGGCGAGCCGCAGGCTTCCGGCAAGACCTACAAGGTCACCGGCACCATCAAGCAGGGCATCAGCAGCGAGAACGCCAAGAAGATCACCAAGCTGATCCGCGACGAGGGACCCAAGACCGTCAAGACCCAGATCCAGGGCGACGAGATTCGCGTCACCAGCAAGAAGCGCGACGACCTGCAGGCCGTCATCGCGATGCTGAAGAACGCTGACCTGGACGTGGCGCTGCAGTTCGTCAACTACCGATAGACCCGAGCCGCGCCGAACGTAACGCCACGGGCGTTACGGTCGCGGCGCATTCGCTTGCGCGCCCCGCACGTCGACGTGCTCATGCGGCCCGCACGAGATCCAGCCGGTGGCCCAACCAACCGGTCGGTGCCTACTCTGGTGAGCGGTACCCGAATTCAAGCGAGGTTTGGCATGACCGTGAGCCCTCACGAAGCCATCGACACGGCCTACTTCGACGTCGTCATCGTCGGCGCCGGGATCTCCGGCCTCGGCGCGGCCTACCGGCTGCTGCAACGCAACCCCGGACTCTCCTACACCATCTTGGAGCGGCGCGAGCGGATCGGCGGCACCTGGGACCTGTTCCGCTACCCGGGGGTGCGCTCCGACAGCAGCATCTTCACGCTGAGCTTTCCCTACGAGCCGTGGACCCGAAAGGAAGGCGTCGCCGACGGCGAGCACATCCGTGAATACCTGACCGCCACCGCCCACAAGTACGGCATCGACCGCCACATCCGGTTCAACAGTCACGTCTTGGAAGCCGACTGGGATTCGGCCACCGACACCTGGACCGTCACCTTCGAGCAAGGCGGCGTCGCACAGCGATGCCGCAGCCGGTTCGTGTTCTTCGGCAGCGGTTACTACAACTACGACGAGGGCTACACGCCCGAGTTCCCCGGCATCGAACAGTTCGGCGGCACCGTGGTACATCCGCAGCACTGGCCGGAAGACCTGGACTACGCCGGCAAGTTGGTGGTGGTCATCGGCAGCGGGGCCACCGCCGTCACGCTGATCCCGTCCATGGCGGACAAGGCCGGCAAGGTGACCATGCTGCAGCGGTCGCCGACCTACCTCATCTCGGCGTCCAAGTACAGCAGGTTTGCCGCCGGCGCTCGTAAAGTGCTGCCCCGGAAGGCTTCCCATCTGGCCATCCGAATGTACAACGCACTGCTGGAGGCGGCGCTCTGGTTCTTGTCCCGCAAGACACCGCGACTCATGAAGTGGCTGCTGCGGCGCACGGCGATCAAGAACCTGCCCGCCGGCTACGACGTCGGCACCCACTTCAAGCCCACGTACAACCCGTGGGACCAGCGGCTGTGCCTGATTCCCGATGCCGACCTCTACACCGCCATCACCGACGGCCGCGCCGACGTCGTCACCGACCACATCGACCATTTCGATGCCACCGGCATCGCGCTCAAGTCCGGCGAACACCTCGATGCCGATATCGTCGTCACCGCCACCGGCCTGCAGCTGCAGGCACTCGGCGGCGTCAAGATCAGCTTGGACGGCGTCGAGATCAATCCCTGCGACCGCTTCGTCTACAAGGCGCACATGCTCGAAGACGTGCCCAACCTGTTCTGGTGTGTGGGCTATACGAATGCGTCCTGGACGTTGCGTGCCGACATGACGGCGCGGGCGACGGCAAAGTTGTTGGCGCACATGGCGGCTCACGGCTACACCCATGCCTATCCGCACCGCGGCGACGAGCCGTTGACCGAAAAGCCCTCCTGGGACATTCAGGCCGGCTACGTGCTGCGGTCGCTGCACGCGCTGCCCAGGTCAGGCACCAAGCGGCCGTGGAATGTGCGGCAGAACTATTTCGCCGATGCCATCGACTACCGGTTCGACCGCATCGAGGAGGCAATGGTGTTCGGCCGTGCCGCCGACCGGGCGGCGGTAGCGGGCTAACGGCCGGCTGACGGCGGGCTAAGCGTGGGCTAAGCGGGCTGCGCCGATTCGCCGGCCGGGATTTTCTTGCCGCAGTTCGGGCAGAACTTCTCGGCAGGGTGGTGCGCCGCTCCGCAGTTGGCACAGAAGTGCGGCTCACTCGACGGGGCGGGAACTAGCCCCAGCGGCCGAACAGTGCCGGTCGCCCGCGGTGGCTCTGCATCCGCAGCAGCTGCTTCGGCTGCGGCGGCTTCGGCTTCGGCTTCGGCTTCGGCTTCGGCTTCGGCTATGGCTTCGGCTTCGGCTTCGGCGATGGCTTCGGCTTCGGCTTCGGTGCGACGCTGCCGACGGCTCTTCCGCACCATGAAAGTCACCCAGCCGCCCACCGTGAGCAGCAGCAAGACGCCGCTTACCGTGTACCACACCGGTTTTGAGCGAAGAAACACCGGCGCGTCACCGTACTGCTGACGTAGGTTGGCCGCGCTCGTCTTGAGATCGGCCACGCCCGGATAGTCGGGTGACAGCGCCAGGGCCTGGTCGAAATCGTAGATCGCGTCGCTGTACTGGCCCGAGAAATAGTGGTTGAGCCCTTGGCGGTAGTACAGGTCGGCGGGCCCGAGCATCGGCTTGACACCCTTGCCGGCCAGTAGCGCCGCAAGACTGTCTGCGGGCGCGATGAAGTTGAACGGCTGCGGTTCGCCGACGGGACCGAAACTGTTCACTCCGATCACCTTGCCGTTGAGTTCGACGGTCGGCCCGCCGCTCATGCCCTCGGCGACCGGGGCATCGATCTCATAGATCGGACTCGATTCCATGGTCGACTTCTTGCTCACCTTGCCGCTTTTATTCGTCGGGTCCAGCGACATACCGGTGACCCGCTGAGTCGTCTCCGGGAAACCCACCGCCAGAACCGGTGCCCCGATGCTGACGTCGGCGTCGGTGCCGAGCTCCGACGACGGCAGGTTGTGCTTTTGCACCTTGAGCAGCGCGACGTCGCCTTTGCCCATCGGCCGGAAGTCCACGACGGTGGCCGGAAGCTTCTCGACGAGCTTCGTCCCGGTTCCGTATCCCAGCACGAGGCTGATCTCGGGCCCCCGGTCGGGGGTCTGACCTTCGACCCGCGCGTTCTTGGTGAGCCAGTCCAGCGTCGCGCCGGGGTTGTGGCCCACCGGCGAGTCGGGAAAATGCGCCACGTATTCACTGGCCGCACGCTTGAGTATCAGCTGCTTGGCCGTCTCCGGATCGACGCAGTGACCTGAGGTCGCCACCCACCCGTCAGGATTGACGACAAATGCGGTGCAGGTCCACGTCGCCGTGAAGGGGATACCCGAACCTTCGCCGAACAGTGACAGCATCTGGCCGTCGGGCAGCCGGACCTGACCGTGAGCCTGGGCCGCAAGATATAAGACGGCCGGCCGGATCATCGCCGCCGCTCGCTGTTCCGGGTTGGCCTGCGGGCGCCCACCGTCGGCGGACGCGATCCCCGGCGACCCGGCCAGCAGCGCCAGCGCGGCCGCGATCAGCAGTACGAACGTCCGGACGCAACACGAGGGCAGACGCCTCCCGCGCGACCGGCTCGCTCGTCGCGACATGATTCCTCCTCGATAGAACAGCTATCTTTCACCATCCCGGCGTGGTCACCCCGCCGGGTAGGGACCGAAGTCCCATGCTCGGAGGTCGTTGGTTTCCGACTTCGTCTCGGGGCCGCCGGCGGCGATCAACCGCTGTCAAATGTCGGGCTACCGCAATAGGCTGTGCCCCATGGCAGCTGCGAAGCGCGAACCCAAAGTCGTTGTCCTCGGTGGCGGTTCCTGGGGGACCACGGTGGCGTCCATTTGTGCACGGCGGGTGCCGACGTTGCAGTGGGTGCGCTCGGAGGCGACCGCAAGCGACATCAACGACAATCACCGCAACAGCCGCTATCTCGGCAACGACGTCGTGCTCAGCGAGACGCTGCGCGCCACCACCGATTTCTCCGAGGCCGCCAACAGCGCAGACGTCGTCGTGATGGGAGTGCCTTCGCACGGCTTCCGGGGTGTGCTCACCGAGCTGAGCAAGGAACTGCGGCCCTGGGTGCCGGTAGTGTCCCTGGTCAAGGGGCTCGAGCAGGGCACCAACATGCGGATGTCGCAGATCATCGAGGAGATCCTGCCCGGTCATCCGGCGGGCATCCTCGCCGGTCCCAACATCGCCCGAGAAGTCGCCGAGGGCTATGCGGCCGCGGCGGTCCTGGCCATGCCCGATCAACATCTGGCCACCCAGCTGGCGGCATTTTTCCGGACCCGGCGTTTCCGGGTGTACACCAGCGATGACGTCATCGGCGTCGAAATGGCCGGGGCGCTCAAGAATGTGTTTGCCATCGCCGCCGGCATGGGCTACTCGCTGGGTATCGGCGAGAACACTCGGGCGCTGGTGATCGCCCGCTCGTTGCGCGAAATGACCAAACTCGGCGTCGCGATGGGAGGCGACACCGAGACCTTCCCCGGATTGGCCGGTCTGGGTGATCTGATCGTCACCTGCACCAGCCAGCGCAGCCGCAACCGCCACGTCGGCGAACAACTGGGCGCGGGCAAACCCATCGACGAGATCATCGCGTCGATGAACCAGGTCGCCGAGGGCGTCAAGGCGGCCAGCGTGGTCACGGAGTTCGCCAACGAATACGGGCTGAACATGCCCATCGCTCGCGAAGTCGACGCGGTCATCAACCACGGCTCCACCGTCGAGCAGGCCTACAGTGGCCTGGCTGCCGAGGTACCCGGACACGAGGTACACGGCTTAGGGTTCTAGCTTCGCTTGCATGGCCTTCTACCTAGTCAGCGGCCATCACGCCCGAAATCTGCGTTCGGTATGCGCGCTGCGCGCCAACTTGACCCCTGTTCAGCCGCCCGAATACTGTCAAGGGCAGTGTCGGGCGCCTGCAGAATACCTTCCACCAAATGTATTCGCCGGTGCGCCAACGACTTACGAGTAGGTGACCAAGGTAGTGCGGGGCGCGGTGTCGGACCGTCCCCGCAACGCCCAGACAGGGGAATGACCGATGCAGCCCACCGAACCACACCGCAGCCAGGCCCCGGACAAGGGCCCGGACAAGGGCCCGCCAGTGTCGCGTACTGACCGACTGCGATCCATCATCCGGCACGACTTGCCGTCGTCGCTGGTGGTCTTTCTGATCGCACTGCCGCTGTCGGTGGGGATCGCGATCGCTTCGGACGCACCGGTGCTCTCGGGCCTGATTTCGGCAGTCGTCGGAGGAATCGTCCTCGGATTCATCGGCGGGTCGCCGTTGTCGGTGAGCGGTCCGGCGAACGGGTTGATGGTCGTTACCGCCGGTCTGGTCGCCCAGTTCGGTTGGCGGGCGACGTGTCTGATCACCGTGGCCGCCGGTGTCCTGCAGCTCATCTTGGGGCTCAGCCGGATTGCCCGAGCGGTACTGGCGATCTCCCCGGTCGTCGTGCACGCGATGCTGGCCGGCATCGGAATCACGATCGCACTTCAACAAACACACGTCCTGCTGGGCGGGGAGTCGCACAGCACATCGTGGGAAAACGTCGTTCAGCTGCCGGGACAAATCATCGGCGCGCACAAGCCCGGAATGTTTTTGGGCGTCTTGGTGATCGCCATCATGGTCGCCTGGCGCTGGGCTCCGGCCAAATTGGCTCCCATTCCAGGTCCGCTGGTCGCCATCGTGACGGCAACCATCATCTCCGTGGTGTTTCCGTTCGACTTGGCCCGGATCACACTCACCGGGTCGCCGCTGGATGCATTCCAGCTACCGGCCCTTCCCGAGGGGAAGTGGGGAGCCTTCGCGGTCAGCGTGCTCACTGTTGCCTTCATCGCCACCGTCGAGAGCCTGCTGGCATCGGTGTCGATCGACAGGATGCACCCCGGGGCGCCCACCAACTTCAACCGCGAGTTGACCGGACAGGGCGTCGCAAACATCACCTCCGGGATGATCGGCGGCCTCCCGATCGCCGCCGCCATCGTCCGTAGCTCCGCGAATGTGCAAGCGGGCGCCAAAAGCCGCGCCTCGACGATCATGCACAGCGTCTGGATCCTCGTCTTCACACTGTTTTTTGCCGGGTTGATCCAGCAGATCCCCACCGCCGCACTTGCCGGCCTGCTCGTTTTCGTCGGGATCAGGCTGCTGCAGCCCGCCCATATCGAAACCGCCATGCGAAACGGGGACCTGGCCGTCTACCTGGTGACCGTCGTCGGTGTCGTATTCCTCAATCTCATGCAGGGCGTGTTGATCGGACTCGTCCTGGCCATCGCGCTGACCGCATGGCGGGTGATGTGGTTCAGGATCCACGCCCGGTCCGCCGGTGACGAATGGCACGTGCTCGTTGAAGGGGCAGCCACCTTCCTCTCTCTGCCTCGGCTGACCGAGGTGCTGGCGTCCGTCCCCGCGGGCAAGACGGTCAATGTCACCATGTCGGTGATCTACCTCGATCACGCCGCGCACCAGGCGATTGCCGATTGGCAGCACCGGCATCAGGCGACCGGAGGAGTGGTGCACATCCATGGCGGGGTCCATACCGGCCACCGTGCTCGCCGGGCGATGGACGACCTCATCGACGCCGAAGGACCCGAAACGGCGGCATAGCGAGGGAGTTTAGAGCGACGCCCGGATTATCGCCGCTTGTGCCAGGCCAATGCATTCGGGCTTGGGAACGTCGGCTCGGCGAAAAAAATTTGCGTTCGCTATGCAGCTAGCGCGTCCGGTTGACCCTGGCTTAGCCCGCGAAATACCGTCGAACTCCGTAGCCAACGGGCGCCTGCCTCAAACATTGGAGTTTGAGTAGATTTAACTGTCTGTGCGCCAACCATTTACGACTACGTTATGTAATTTGGGGCGGGATCATCGGAACGTCCCCCAAGGAAACGAGGGAGCTACCGATGCAGCACACGAAATTCCGCGGCAAGCCGTGCCTTGACCGCAGCGATCAGGTTGACCCAGGTAACCAAGACAACGCTTCGCGCCAGGTGGCGCAGTCACGAAAAGATCGAGTTCGATCGGTCATCCGCCACGACCTGCCATCTTCGCTTGTTGTCTTCCTGGTCGCGCTGCCGTTGTCATTGGGCATCGCCATCGCATCCGATGCACCGGTACTCGCAGGTCTGATTGCCGCGATTGTCGGCGGAATCGTCGGCGGAGCTATCGGTGGATCACCGCTGCAGGTCAGTGGGCCCGCTGCCGGGCTGACCGTGGTCGTCGCCGATCTTATCTCCCAATTCGGTTGGGGATTAACCTGTTTCATCACCGCGATCGCAGGACTCATGCAAGTCCTGTTGGGGCTCAGTCGTGTTGCCCGGGCCGCCCTTGCCATCTCGCCCGTGGTCGTGCATGCGATGCTGGCCGGCATCGGGATCACCATCGCGCTTCAACAAACGCACGTGCTGCTCGGCGGCGAGTCCCATAGTTCGGCCTGGGACAACGTCGTTGAGCTGCCTGCGCAGATTCTCGGCGCGCACAAGCCCGGAGTGATACTGGGCCTACTGGTGATCGCCATCATGGTCGCCTGGCGCTGGGCCCCCGCAAAGGCAGCCGCCGTTCCCGGTCCGTTGGTCGCCATCGTGGCCGTCAGCGTCGTCTCGGTGGTGTTTCCGTTTCACGTGTCCCGGATCGCGCTCGAGGGTTCACTGCTGGATGCACTGCAACTTCCGGCAATTCCGCACGGAAGCTGGGGTGCCGTCGCGATCGGGGTCATCACGGTCACACTTATCACCAGTGTCCAAAGTCTGCTGACGGCGGTCGCGACGGACAGGATGCACAGTGGCCCGCGCTCCGAACTGGACCGCGAGTTGATCGGTCAGGGCGCCTCGAACATGGTGTCGGGAGCGATCGGCGGTCTTCCCATCGCCGGCGTCATCGTCCGCACGTCCGCAAATATCAAGGCAGGCGCCAAGACTCGTGCGTCGACGGTCTTGCACGGATTCTGGGTGATGTTGTTTGCGCTTCCGTTCGCAGGTCTCATCGAACTGATTCCCAGTGCCGCGCTCGCCGGGCTACTGATCGTCATCGGAATTCAGCTACTACAGCCGGCGCACATCGAAACCGCGGTCAAAACCGGCGATTTCGCCATCTACCTGGTAACCATTGTCGCCGTCGTATTCCTCAATCTCCTGCATGGGGTGATGATCGGGCTTGTTCTCGCCATCGCGATGACAGGATGGCGGGTGATACGGGCCAAGATAGACGCTCACCCGATTGGCGACGAATGGCGTGTGGTAGTCGAGGGTACCTGCACCTTCCTGGCGCTGCCCCGGCTGACGCAGGTGCTGGCTGCTATCCCGGAACGCACCACAGTCACGCTTCATATCGCGGTCAACTACCTCGACCACGCGGCGCACCAAGCGATTACGGACTGGCAGCGTCAGCACCACGCCACCGGCGGGAATGTGCACGTCCATGGGGGTCTCACGAGGGGCCATTCGTCGCGGAAAGTACCACTAATCGAAGGGGAAACGTCCGAAGCTGCCGCCTGATTGACCGATCTGCCGGCTTCTGAACTATCCAATGGATCCATCGAAACACGTTGTTCGGCAGCCTCAATGGCGAGGCGGGCGTGGAGCGCCGGTGAGGTCCTGATCACCAGGGTTCCGCTATAAGTTCGTTGGTCGAGGGCGTCCTCGATAGCGGCGATCGCTTCCTGCGCTGTCGGCGCCCGCCCCGTCAGGTACGGCATTTCGATGCAGGTACCTATGTGTTCGTCGTATTTGGGGGGGCACCATTACCGCACGCGGTAGGTGTATCGGTTCATGCCGGATTGGTAGCAAATGCGCTCACGGTCCGGCATTCACCCGGGGCCGCTCCGTGCTCCCCAAAGGAATAGGCTTCCGCGAATCTGATAGCGCAGTTGCTGGCGTATTCGCGGCTCTCCAGGGAAATCCAGGAAATCCAAGGAAATAGGACTCGGCTAAATCTGATAGCGCGGCCGCTGGCTTATTCGCGGCTTTCCAAGGAAATCCAAGGAAATAGGTCTCCGCCAGATGTGATAACGCAGGCGCTATCACAATGAGAACCGTTGCGAGTGAGTGATCTTTAGTGGTCACGCGACTCGCACCCCATTTCGGGGTTGTTCGGCAGCCTTGCGGCTGCGTCCCTTCCGCGCTTCACAGCCACCGGCCGGGCCAGGCCCGGTCTTACGGTCGGCTCCACGCTTGACGGCGGCCCCAACTGGGCCGACGACGCTAATGGTGTCCTCGTAGCGTGCGAGGTTGATCGCGGCGTTGTCATCACGTTGGTGTG
>NZ_UPHQ01000001.1 GCF_900566055.1 Mycobacterium innocens | reverse complement strand
ACCATCGAACCCACCGGCCAAGCCGCCTAAACCAACTCAACATCGCCTCAGCCCTACTCCTGGGTGCGAGATCTCCTCACCTCGCATCCAGCTTTCGTGCGCCCAAATCACCTTGTTTTCGGATCAGGAGTCATCCATGTCGACGATCGACATTAGTGCCGGGACTATCCATTACGAAGCAACCGGACCCGCCAACGGCCGGCCCGTCGTGTTCGTGCACGGGTACATGATGGGCGGTCAACTATGGCGGCAAGTCGCCGAACGGCTTGCCGGTCGGGGTCTGCGGTGCCTGGCGCCGACCTGGCCGCTCGGGGCGCATCCGGAACCCTTGTGCGCCGGCGCGGACCAGTCGATCAGCGGTGTCGCCGGGATCGTCGCCGAATTCCTTACCGCCCTCGACCTGGAGGATGTGGTGCTGGTTGGCAACGACACCGGCGGGGTGGTCACCCAACTCGTCGCGGCGCACCATCGCGAGCGAGTCGGCGCTCTGGTGCTCACCAGTTGCGACGCGTTCGAACACTTTCCACCAACCATCCTCAAGCCGGTGATCCTCGCGGCCAGGTCCAAGCCGCTGTTTTGGGCCGCCATCCAAACCATGCGGGCACCGGCGGCACGCCGGCGCGCCTACGACGACCTGGCGTACGCCGACATCGACGAACTGACCCAGGCCTGGGTGCGGCCCGCGTTATCCGATCCGCGGGTTGCCGAAGACCTGCGCCACTTCTCGCTGTCGCTGCGCACGGAGGTCACCACCGGCGTCGCCGCCCGGTTGCCCGAGTTCGACAAGCCGGCGCTGATCGCCTGGTCGGCCGACGACAAATTCTTTGCGCGCGAGGACGGTGAACGCCTGGCCGCGACCATTCCGAATGCCCGCTTCGAGTTGATCGAGGGAGCGCGGACATTCTCGATGGTGGACCGGCCAGATCGGCTCGCCGATCTGCTGTCCACGGTCGCCGTGCGCACCTAGCACGCACCCCTGTCTCACTCGTCGCCGCCCGCCCCACGATCCCGGACAAGCTTCGCCGAAAAAGTTGGCGCGGCAGCACCGATACGGCACTAAAACGGCATAGAATTCCGCTTTGTGACGACCCCGTCGAACCCCTGGGGCGACGAACGACGGAGACTCTCGCATCAGCTTCCGATGCGCGATCACTTTTTCGGCCGTCACCAGGCACGACGACTCAGCCGCCGCTTCGCCCGGGTGGGCGTCGAGATCCCACCGGGACGGCTACGGGAAATGCTGGCCGGCACGCCGGTCTCAGACGACGAAATGACAAGTGTCAGTTTCGCTTTGATCGCCATCCGGATAAACCACGAAAACCGGGTCGCCAAGATGCGACGCCTTCAGCGCTGTTGCCGGCAGGCGTTGATCTCGGTCGGCCTGGCCATCGTCGCGTTGAACTTCCTGCTCTGCATCGGATACCTCTTCCTGACGTTGACCCAGCACGCGTCGTCGTGGTGAATCACCGCCGCGCCGGGCATCGGTCAGCCCGCCCTGCCCTGCGGGAAGCGAAGCGATAGCCGCCAACACCGAACTCCCGGTAGCCGTACCCAGCCGGAACGGGTAGAACTACGCAGGCCTGGCGGTGCGTCGATCCGCGATGCTCCCCGACATGACAACGCTCATCCGCTTTCCCAGCCCCAGCGAACTGGCCGCCCGCACCCCGCCCGACCGCGACCGCGCCATCGACGTCATCCGCATCACGGCCCTGCTTGGAGTCGTCGTCGGCCACACAGTGATGGCAATCAGTGTCATCCGCGGCGGCGTACTCATCTGGGACAACCTGCTGACCACCTCGGCGGTGTTCCAGGCGCTGACCTGGATCTTCCAGATCATGCCGCTGTTCTTCTTCGCGGGCGCGGCGGGCTGCCTGACGTCGTGGCGACCCGGCACCAACTGGGGCGACTGGCTGCTGAAGCGCTGCAGCAGGCTGTTTCGCCCGGTGTTCTACTACCTCGGGTTCTGGGCGATCGCCCTGATATTGCTGTATCCGGTACTGCCCCAGCATGTTTACCAGCCCGTCGCCGGCATCAGCATTCAGTTGCTGTGGTTTCTCGGCGCCTATGTGCTGGTGCTGGCCGCGATGCCGGTGCTTTCTCGAATCACCACGACGGGGCGTCTGGCCGCCGGCGTGGCCACGGTCTACGCGGTCATCGCGGTCATCGACGCGGTCCGGCTGCACTGGCCCGCCGCTGCGGCGCTCGGCTATCTCAACCTCACGGTCTGGCTCATTCCCGGCATGTTCGGCGTTGCCTACCGACACCGCTTGCTCTCCGGGAGCGCCGCGCTGCGCACCGCCGCGGCACTGTTCGCCGTCGACGTCGCGCTGCTTCGGTGGGGGCCCTACGAGCTGAGCCTGGTCGGCATCGAAGGGCAGCGGCTGCCCAACATGAGCCCCCCGTCGCTGCTGCTGGCCGGTCACGCAATCACGTTGAGCGCGTTGGCCATTGCCGCAGCACCCGGGATCGCTCGATGGGCCCGCCGGCCGCGAGTGTGGTGGTTGACCGCGATCGGCAATACCGGCGCCATGACGTTGTACCTCTGGCACATGCCGGCACTGCTGGGGGTGCAGCTGCTCTTCGACATCGCCGGCCACCCCCGCTACCCGGGACAACCCGGTTTCCTCACGATCAGCGTGCAGCAGCTGTTCCTCATGGCCGGCGTGATGGCAGTGCTGTTCGTCATGCTGCGGCCGCTGGAGAACAATCCGCTGCCCGGCTGGGATGGCGCACCCGCCATCACGTCGCGCTGGCAGGGGACGGTAGTGGGCATGCTGCTGTGCGTGGCCGGGGCAACGATCCTGGCCGCGGTGAAGTGGGGCCTCAAGGACGACGGGCTTGCCTGCGTGGCCATCATGCTCGGCGCGCTCGTGGCTGCTCGGGCCGTGGCCGCAGCGCGGTGGGCAGGGCCTGCCGTCAGCGGTTGTCGCCGAGACGTTCCCGAATTGGTCACGGCTTCAGAAGGATTGGGCGCTCCTCAATGCGGCTAGCGCACGCGGCACGATTGAAGCCAGGTATTGTCCACCTGGTACTGGTGTGACGGGTGGCCTAATCCTAATGTGACGCCGCGTCGGGCGCCTCGGCGTCCGACGCGGCGAGCAGCATCTGCAAGCTCTTCCGAAGCTCGGCCAGGCGACGCCGCCCCAGGATCTGTGTCCAGCGCTCTTCCACATCGATCGCATTGGACCGCATCACACCAAGCGCCCGGCGACCTCGGGGCGTCAGCTGGACGAGTCGGGCCCGCGAGTCCGCGGGGTCAGATGCCCGGCTGACATAGTCGTGGCGTTCCAGTGCCGCAACGGCCTGGGCCACCGCCTGCCGGCTAACGGCCAGGCGCTCAGCCAGATCCGAGGCATGCAGGCTCCCGGCGGCCAGGGGCACCAGCAGCACCGCCTGCGCCGGGCGCAACCCGTCGAGCCCGGCCGCGGCGAATGCCGCTCTCAACTTCGGCGCACCGGTTGCGGCCAGTAGCTGGACCAGGGCCGGCACCGTCGGTTCCCACTGGGCATCCAGAAGACGTCGCATAGCCGAACAGTGTCGCACCCACTGCCATATTGACAAGCTGCTTGTCATTCTGCGGGCTTGGTGCCACCATTGAGCTCATGGCCTCCGGACAGGTGTGGGTGCGCATGACGGTGCTGCTGGGCGCGCTGGTGATGTCGGTGGGCGGGTGCTTTGGCCCCGGGCACGCGACCGGAGCCCCCGAGCCGACGACGATTCCCACCGGCCAGTCCAGCCAGAACATCCAATGGGGCGGCGACAACCGGACTTTCAATCTGTACCGGCCGCCGGAACTTCCCGATGCGGCCCCGCTGGTGGTGATGATGCACGGCGGCTACGGCAACGGCGCACAGGCGGAAAGGGCCTATCACTGGGATGCCGAAGCCGACCGCGGACATTTCCTGGTCGCCTATCCCGATGGCCTCAACCGCGCCTGGAACGCCGGATCGTGCTGCGGCCTGCCGCAACAGACCGACGTCGACGACGTCGGTTTCATCACCGCCATGGTCGCCGCCATCGGGCGGCAGATACCTCTCGACACCACCCGTGTCTATGCCACCGGCATGTCGAACGGAGCCATGCTGGCGCTTCGGTTGGGTTGTCAGACGGACATTTTCGCCGCCATCGCGCCGGTGGCGGGCACGCTGTTGACCGATTGCTCACGCGCACAGCCGACGTCAGTTCTGCAAATCCACGGCACCGCCGACGAAAGTGTTCCCTACGCCGGTGGACCTGGTAAAGCCTTGACGGCCAACGGAACTCCTCGTGTCGACGGCCCATCGGTGCCATCGGTGAACGCCACCTGGCGGAGCATCGACGGCTGCGGACCGCCGTCGGCCAGCACTGCCGGGGTGCTGACGACCGAAACCGCCGGGTGTCCGGAGGGACGCACCGTCGAATTGATTTCGGTAGCCGGGGCCGGCCATCGGTGGCCCGGCAGCACCCGCAGCCCACTGCTGGAAAGGCTGGGCCTGCCCGAACCGTCGACGGCGCTCGACGCGACCGAAACCATCTGGCAGTTCTTCAGCGGCCACCACCGCTAACGCTAACGGCACGTCGGTTGGGCTCGACGAAAAATCAGTCGCCGGCCAGCTCGCGGTGCTCGATCAGGTCGCGCAGTCCACCGGTGCCGAGGCGCTCCCGGAAGGCCAGCGCCGTATAGCCGACGGCTGTCGCGTCGGTGCGGGCTCGCACGGTCGCCGAACGTGGCAGGTGAAACAGCACACCCATTTCGCCGAAGTAGTCGCCGGGTCCGGCGATTTTCACCAATTCCTCGCCGCCGTCGGCCAATTCGTGCACGATCTCGAACTCGCCTTGGGACACCACGTAGATCTGGTCACCCATCGTGCTCTGCTCGAACAGCACCTCGCCGGCCTTCAGCTGCACCGTTTCGGGCGTCCGGTTGGTCTCGGTGAAGTCCGGCGTCAGCTCGACCACGCGATCGGCCATCGGCAGCATCCGGCTGTCATGGGTCGCGACCACCACCACGCGATCCCCGTCGGCGAGTTCGCGGATCAGCCGCAGCACCTCCTCCACCTGGATGAAGTCGAGGTGCGCGGTCGGTTCGTCGGCCAGGATCAACGGCGGATCCAGCGCGATCGCGCGGGCAACCGCGACCCGCTGCTGCTGTCCGCCACTGAGATCGCCGGGTCGATGTTTCATTCGTTCGGCGAGATTGACCCGGGTCAGCAATTCCTCGGCGCGCTTACGCGAGGCGGCGCGCGACATTCCGGCTGCGCGCATCGGAACCATCACGTTTTCCAGGGCGGTGAGGCTTGGCACCAGATTGAAGGCCTGAAAGACGATGCCTACCTTGTCACGCCGGTATTTCGCCAGTGCGGCGCCCTCCAGCGTGGTGATGTCGACGTCTTCGAATTTGATCGCACCGGACTTCGGCCGCAGGATGCCGCCGAGGCAGGACAGCAATGTCGTCTTCCCGCAGCCGCTGGGCCCGAGCAGGATTACCAGCGAACCGGCCTCCACGTCGAGGTTCAACCCATTGATCGGCCGCAGTGCGTACCCGCCGCTGTAGTACTCGACGACGAGGTTCTGAATGCTGAGATCGCTCACCGCTCAAGGACCTCCGAACGCGAGCGCGGGATCGACGGTCACGACGCGCTTCAAACCGGCGAGGCTGGCCAGCAGCCCGATCACGATCGCCACCACCGGCAGCGCCAGGTAGGCCCAGGCGGGCACGGCGACGATCATCGGAAACAACGGCGCCAACAGTTTCGACAGGATGACGCCCACCACCGCGGCGAGCAGCGAGACGACCAGTGCCTGCAATGCCAGCCCCGCCATGATCGAACGTGTCGGCGTGCCTATGGCTTTGAACACCGCGAAATCGCGCATGCGCTCCAGCGCCGAGAGGTACACCACCGATCCGACGATCAGCGCTGCCACGATCCATAGCAAGACCGCCACGATGGAGATCGAATTCACCGCGACCCGCAGCGGGCGTACCAAGTCGTGGACCGCGCCCGCGCGGTCGTATGTCTGATAGCCGTCCGGAAGCCCCCGGGGTGAGCCGTCGATCCCGATGGAGGTGACCATCGGCTGCCCGTTGTAGGCCAGTTGCTGTAACCCCTCGGTGGTCAGGAAGATGTTGGGGATCTTGGCCAATGCGGTCGAATTGGGCACGATACCGACGATCCGCAAGGTATGCGCACCGACCTGCAGGGTATCGCCGAGGCGGCGGCCCAGCGTGCTCGAAACCGCCACCTCGTCCGGCTTGGACGGCGCGCGGCCCTCGAAGACCTGCGGCATGCCGGGCCCATGCTCGGGCGCGCCGAAGGCGGTGACGTTTCGCGTCGAGGTGCCCTCTTTCATGATCGTCCCGACGCAGCCCAGCGGTGCGGCGGCCGTGACGCCAGGCTCAGCGGCCACGCGGGCCAGGTCAACATCGGGAAACGGCGTCGAACCCAGGAACGGCCCGGCCGCGCCGGTCTTGACCACGAATTGGTCCACACCCATCGAGTCGACGGTGTGCTGGGCCTCGACCCGGAAGCCGTTCGCGAGTCCGGTCAGAACCAGCGTCATCCCGAAGATCAATCCGGTACTGACGACGGCGATGACCAGGCGCCGCTTTCTCCACTGCATGTCGCGCAGGGCCGCGAAGAGCATTCCCAGAACCTACCAATGTCCCCGTCGTCCCGGTCCGGGTTTTGTCCGGGACGGCCGCGTACCGGGCCGGCGACCGCGCCGAACGCCACGGGTAACATGGGCGTTCGGTCGCCAGTGGCATCCTCAGGCGCCATCGTCATGGTGACATCGCGCCGCGGTTTGGCTGCGCGGGATCGACGATCGACAGGGTTGAGACAACAGCCCCAGGCTTTAGTAGTGGTTGTCTGGGAACGAGCGGTGTCCCACCAGCAACGGATGTGAGATACAGCATGATCGAACAATCTGGCGATCCGGTAACTCCGACGGCTTTCGGCATCGAGAAATCCCAGACAGATCAGGCGGTCGTGCTGGCCGTATCGGGTGAAGTGGACATGCTTACCGCGCCGCAGCTCGCCGAGGCGATACAGACAGCGCTGGCCGCGGGCCCCCCGGCAGTCATCGTCGACCTGTCGAAAGTGGACTTCCTGGCCTCGGCCGGGATGACCGTCCTGGTCACCGCTAACGCTCAGGTGGTGCCACCGACCCGTTTCGCAGTCGTGGCGGACGGCCCGGCCACCAGCCGCCCGATCAAACTCATGGGCATCGATTCGGTGTTTCCCCTCTACCGGACACTCGATAGCGCACTGAGCAGTTTTGCCGGCGAGTGAGGCTTTCGCGGCACAAAGTGTCGCCCCGGCCAGGCGCACCGCCTGAGTGAACCGACCGCTGTCGTCCGACGACCGGTTTTCATTGACTCAAGCGATTGCGACGCCTACCGTCGACACATACGCTACGCACCGTCGCGTAATGATGGTTGGGAACCGGGTTCGCCGCCTGTTCGCGTCGCAGCCGGGCGACCAGGAAGAGACTCAGAGGGACGCATGTTCGATCTGAAGATCGTCGGCGGCACCGTCGCGGACGGCACCGGCGCGACACGATATCGCGCCGATATCGGAATCAAGGACGGTGCAATCGTCGACGTTGTCCGCCGCGGATCCAACGACCCCGCGATGGATGGCTTGCAGATGGCTGTTGCCGCCGAAACCATCGATGCGACAGGCCAATTGGTGGCCCCTGGCTTCGTCGACATCCACACCCACTACGACGGACAAATGAGCTGGGACGGCTTGCTCGAGCCGTCGAGCGGGCACGGGGTCACCACGGTGGTCACCGGCAACTGCGGGGTCGGGTTCGCTCCCGTCCGCCCCGGCCGCGAGGACTGGCTGATCAGGTTGATGGAGGGTGTCGAAGACATTCCCGGCACCGCCCTGACCGAGGGCATCACCTGGGGCTGGGAGAGCTACCCGCAGTACCTCGACGCGATCGGCGCCCGCACGTTCGCGATCGACGTGGGCAGCCAGATCCCGCACGGGGCCGTGCGCGCATACACCATGGGTGAGCGCGGGGCCCGCAACGAGCCGGCAACCGCTGACGACATCGCGGCGATGAGCCGACTGGTCACCGAGGCGGTCGAAGCCGGCGCACTCGGCTTTTCGACATCACGCACGCTGGCACACCGCGCGATGGACGGCGAGCCGGTGCCCGGCACCTTCGCCGCCGAGGACGAGCTGTTCGGTCTCGGCCGCGCCATGGCAGCAGGCGGCCAGGCCGTCTTCGAGCTCGCCCCGCAAGGGGCGGCGGGCGAGGACATCGTCGGGCCCAAAAAGGAGCTCGACTGGATGCGGCGGCTGAGCGCCGAAATCGACCGGCCGGTGTCGTTCGCGCTCATCCAGGTCGACGCCGACCCGAACCTGTGGCGCGAGCAGCTGGACCTGTCTGCGGCCGCGCATGAGGCGGGCAGCCGGCTGCATCCGCAGATCGCAGCGCGCCCGTTCGGCATGATGATCGGCTTCCGCGGGCACCATGCTTTCGGCCATCGGCCCACCTACCGCCGGCTGATGGCCGAATGCGGCCGCGACGAACTGGCGCAGCGTCTCGCCGACCCGGCGGTGAAGGCCGCCATTCTCGCCGAAAAGGATCTGCCCATCGACCCGACGGTGCTTTTCGACGGCATGTCCGCCTTCGTTCAGCACGCACTGGGACGTCTTTACGCGCTCGGCGATCCGCCCGACTATGAGCCCACACCCGACCGTACGGTCGCCGCGATCGCGGAGGCGCGGGGAGAGGACCCGCTGGCGACCCTCTACGACCTCATGCTCGAGGTGGACGCGACTGCCATGCTGATGCTGCCGTTGTTCAACTACGCCGACGGCAATTGCGATGCCATCCGGGAGATGATGTTGCATCCCGCCGGGGTACTGGGGCTTTCCGACGGCGGCGCCCACTGCGGGATGATCTGTGACGCTTCATATCCCACGTTTCTGCTGACACACTGGGCACGCGACCGTCGCCGCGGCGAGCAGTTGCCGCTGGAATACGTGATTCGCAAGCAGTCCCGCGACACGGCGTATCTGTTCGGCCTCACCGACCGCGGCACCATCGAGCCCGGGAAGAAGGCCGACCTCAATATCATCGACATGAGCGCGCTGACACTGCATCCCGCGGCGATGGCCTACGACCTGCCGGCCGGTGGCCACCGAATCTTGCAGGCCGCAAGCGGATACACCGCCACGATCGTCAGCGGTACGGTCACCCGTCGCAACGGCGTAGACACCGGGGCCCGGCCCGGCCGTCTGGTGCGCGGCGCGCGCTGACGCGTCTCCTTGGGCTTGGTCCCGGGGGCGGCAGAGCCGTCGGTACGGCCGACGGCGACTCACTGGCAATTCGTCGGCTTACTACGCGGTTTGCAGCACTAGCTTCGCTTGCTGAGGGTCAAAGTTTACGATCTCACCAACTTGGCGTCCGGGCTACGATGAGCGCTACGTTCGCGAATTGATTCAGGCTTCCGTCCAGTTATCGCAAGGCTTGCGCCAGGTCGCGGCGACGGGCGAGATCTGTTGGGAGTTCTGGCTCTAACAGTCCCTGAAGGTGGGACCGGCGTGGGGATCCCCGGCGCGGTCGGTCAAATCGCTTCCGGCACGGCGGCGGTCGCGGACGGCCAGGATACCGCCGGCAAGTGCCTGAATTATGAGTCTGCCAGTGCACAACGGTACGGAATGTGGGCGGCGGTAACGCTCGTTTGATCGGCGGGTTACTTAGGCTTAGGAGGCGTGCCAGGCGTGCTTGGCGCCCGATAGAAGTTTGCGCCGAGAACGGCGTTGATGTCGGCGTGGGTCCATCCCCGCTGAGCAAGATGCTCGCCGAGCTTAAGCAGTGTTTCGGGTGTCATCCACGGGATCGGCCCCCAACGGGTGTAGCTGTCGTCGAATAGGTGCGGGTTGCGGGCGAATTCATCGATGACGTCGGCGTAGTCGAAGGAGAAGTCGGTACTGACACCGACGTGGTCGATGCCCACCAGGTCGACGGCGTATTGGAGGTGCTTGGTCATCGCCTCCATGGTAGGGGTATTGGGTCCAAGGAAGATACCGACGCTGGTGATTCCGATGACGCCGCCAGTGGCCGCGCAGGCCCGGGCCTGATCGTCGGTGATGTTGCGGGGGTGATCCCAAACCGCCTGCATGCACGAATGGCTGTAAACGACTGGGCCTGTGGAGACCTCACACATGTCTAGTCCGGTGCGGGCACTGCAGTGCGAGCCATCCGGAACAATGCCGACGCTGTTCATCTCGGCAACAATTGCGCGGCCTCAGTCGGTCAGACCGCCATCGGTGCTGTCGAGGCAGCCGCTGCCGCCCCGATTGGCGTGGTTGTAGGTGAGCAGCAGGGTGCGCACCCCGAGGCTGGCCAACATCGACAGGTTGTCAAGGTTGTCGTCAAGCGGGCGTGAATCTTCGAGGTCAAACACCACCGCGATGCCGCCAGCACCGGCAATCGCCTCAACATCGTCGGTGCCGGCCGCCAATTCCAGGGCGGGGCGGGCAGCGACAGCAGCGCGATAATGGCGCGGCAGCGCCGTCGCGTCGTTGAAGCTGTGTGGCGAATATCCCGCGTTGACCGATACCAATACGTCGGCGCGGTGCTAATAGCGGATCAGCGGGTCGATGGCGGTGTCAGTCCGAAGTGGCAAACAGGTGTGCTGGTCCCACAAGAGCGATGTCACGGATACCGATACTGCACCTCGACCAAAAGGCGGGGTTGGCGATCCAAGCGCCGTCAGGGCTCGACCGGGCTCTAGATCTAGATCTAGATCTAGACACCTCGCTCGTCGAGGCCGAAGTTGTCACGATCATCGCGGAGCAGCAGGCAGTACGAGCCAGGTACCCGCTTCGGCATCTCGCTACCAGTTTCCCGCGCCGCCTGCCCTTGTCAGCGGCCTTGGCCCGAGTTGGCTCACGGTGGTGCGCATGTTGTCGCGGTTCGTGTGGAGGGCGTGGCGGGTCGGCGGCGGTGCCGGTGTGGTTGTCGGCCTCGATTGTTCGCGATGGCCGTTGCTGCGCGTATCGCGAACGAATTCCATCGTGCGCCAACGTGTTTGGGTTTCAATACGGTGTCGGTGGTGACCGGCCCGGGGTAGCCACCGCTAGTTGTTTGGTGGTGGTGGTTGGGGTTGGAAGGGTTCATACCACCACCATTGGGCGCGCTCGCCAGTAGGTCCGGGGTAGGGCGCCACCGCGGGTGGGGGTTGGGTGGGCGCGCCAGCGATCCTGGGCGCAGCGGTCGGCCGCAGTTGTCGGTGACGATGGGATTGTCTGCGGGTCCGGTGATGGTCATGACGCCACGGTGGTGGCTGCGGTGGTGATAGGGGCAGAGCAGTACCAGGTTGGCCAGCTCGGTGGCGCCGCCGTCTTCCCAGTGCCGAATGTGGTGGCCGTGTAGACCACGGGTGGCATCGCAACCGGGGACCGCGCAGGTGCGGTCGCGGTGTTCGAGGGCGCGGCGTAGCCGCCGGTTGATCAGGCGGGTCGCGCGGCCGGCACCGATGAGTTGGCCGTCGCGTTCGAACCAGACTTCACCGGTGGCATCACAGCTGAGGTAGCGGCGTTCGGCGTCGGATAGCAGCGGACCCAGATGCAGCGCCGCAGTGCGCTGCTCAACGTCGAGGTGCACCACCACGGTGGTGTGCTGCCCGTGGGGTCGGCGGGCCACCTCGGCGTCCCATCCGGTTTCGACCAGGCGCATGAACGCCTCGAGCGTGGTCGGCAACGGCGGCGTGCTCTCCGATGCGGCGTTGTCGTGATCGTGTTTCCACTCGGCGATCAGCGCGTCACGATGAGACGCCAAGGCGGCGTCGAACTTCGCCGCGTCATCGTGCGGAAGTTTGATCCGCCAACAGCTGAACTCCTCGGTAGAGGTCTTGGTGATCGAGGGCTGCGGTTGCGGTCGAGGATCGGGTTCGGGTCGCGGTTCGAGTTTGACCGCGGTGCGCAGCTGGT
>NZ_UPHQ01000186.1 GCF_900566055.1 Mycobacterium innocens | reverse complement strand
GCACTGGCAATGGACCACCACCGTCCCCGCCGTCTGGTGATCAAGATGACAAGAGCCGGATGAATCGAGAGGTTCACGTCCGGATCTGTGGGAGCCGGAGGGTGCAATCCCCTCCGGCCACCCGACCGCCGAGTGTGCGCTGATGGCGTCGAGTGTGCCGTCAGGGCGGCCGATCGCGGCGGTTACCCCCCGACATACACAGTCGAAGCCGTCACCGCACACTCGATACGGGTTTGAGCGAAGGTGCGGTATCGGCCTGCCGATTACAGAGCCAAGATGTGGGTGGGCATCCGGGGCTGCGCAAGAGGACATCGTTGACCAGTAGCATTCGTGGTCAGGTCACCATGAATTTCCGCGTGGGGCGCGGTAGGCCTTCGGCGCCCGCCGATTCTGGGATGCCGGGGGCAGCCGATACTTTTCGGCAGCCGCACCGGCCAGCGCGTCGTCGGCGAAGCCTGACGCCGGCCAGCTGAACCGCGCGACAAGATCCTCGAAAGGTCGAAGTAAGCTGGCAAATCGTGCAAAAGCACCGTCGCAGGCTGGGAGTGATGGGTGGGACGTTCGATCCCATCCACCACGGCCACCTGGTTGCCGCCAGTGAGGTGGCCGACCGGTTCGACCTGGATGAAGTGGTGTTCGTGCCCAGCGGCCAGCCATGGCAGAAGGGCGGCGACGTTTCCGCCGCCGAGGACCGCTATCTGATGACGGTGATCGCGACCGCGTCCAACCCCCGCTTTTCGGTGAGCCGGGTCGACATCGACCGCGGCGGCCCCACCTACACCAAGGACACGTTGCGCGATCTGCACGACCTCGACCCGGAGGCGCAGCTGTACTTCATCACCGGCGCCGACGCGCTGGCGTCGATTCTGTCGTGGCACCGCTGGGAGGAGCTGTTCGAGCTGGCGCGGTTCGTCGGTGTCAGCCGGCCCGGCTACGACCTGCGCCACGACCATGTCACCGCCGCCCTGGCCGGATTGTCCGCGGATGCTTTGACCCTGGTCGAGATCCCGGCGCTGGCCATCTCGTCCACCGACTGCCGTCAGCGGGCAGCGGAATCACGGCCATTGTGGTACCTGATGCCCGACGGCGTCGTGCAGTACGTCTCCAAGCGCCGCCTCTACCGCAAACCCGGGGAGCACGCGAACCCCACGAGTTCCAGCCTGACCGCGGGGAACAGCGCATGACCGCCACTCAGGAAGCCATCGATATGGCGACCGTGGCCGCCGGTGCGGCCGCAGCCAAGCTCGCCGACGACGTCGTGGTCATCGACGTCTCCGGGCAACTGGTCATCACGGACTGTTTCGTCATTGCCTCGGCGTCCAACGAACGGCAGGTCAACGCGATCGTCGACGAAGTCGAGGAGAAGATGCGCCGGGCGGGTTACCGGCCGGCGCGGCGCGAGGGCGCCCGGGAAGGCCGCTGGACGTTGCTGGATTACCGCGACATCGTCGTGCATGTCCAGCACCAGGATGACCGCGACTTCTACGCCCTGGACCGGCTGTGGAGCGACTGCCCGGTGGTGCCGGTGGACCTGGTGCCCACTTCCGAGGATCTGCAATGAGGGTGCGGCGGCTGGTGATGCTGCGCCACGGGCAAACCGATTTCAACCTGGGCAGCCGGATGCAGGGCCACCTGGACACCCACCTGACCGACCTGGGCCGAGCCCAGGCGGTCGCCGCCGCCGAAGCGCTGGGCAAGATGCAGCCGCTGCTGATCGTGTCGTCGGATCTGCGACGCGCCTACGACACGGCGATGACGCTGGGAGAACGGACCGGATTGCCGGTCCGCGTTGACCGCCGGTTGCGCGAAACTCACATTAGCGACTGGCAGGGCATGACCCACGCCGAGATCGACGACGAAGCACCCGGTGCGCGGCTGGCCTGGCGGGAGGATGCGATGTCGGCACCGCACGGCGGGGAAAGCAGGATCGACGTCGCCGCCCGAAGTCTGCCGCTGGTCACCGAACTGGTGTCCGGCGAACCCGGATGGGGTGACCCCCAACAACCGGATCGACCGGTGGTGCTGGTGACCCACGGGGGGCTCATCGCCGCGCTGACCGCCGCGCTGCTGCAGCTGCCGGTAGCCCACTGGCCCGCCCTGGGCGGTATGGGCAATGCCAGTTGGACACAACTCAGTGGACATTCGACCGGTGCCGACGGCCACATCCGCTGGCGCCTCGACGTGTGGAATGCCTCGGCTCAGGTTGTCGGCGATGTCTTCTGAGACTCGGCCGGTGCTGCTGGTCTTCGCCGACTCGCTGGCCTATTACGGGCCCACCGGCGGACTACCCGCCAACGACCCGCGCATCTGGCCCAATATCGTTGCGGCCCAACTTGATTGGGATCTGGAATTGATCGGTCGCATCGGCTGGACGTGCCGGGACGTGTGGTGGGCGGCGACCCAGGACCCGCGGTCGTGGGCGGCGCTGCCCCGGGCGGGAGCGGTGGTCTTCGCCACCAGCGGGATGGATTCGCTGCCGTCGGTACTGCCGACCGCGCTGCGTGAGTTCATCCGCTACGTCCGCCCACCCTGGTTACGGCGGTGGGCGCGCGACGGCTACGCCTGGGTGCAGCCCCGGTTTTCGCCGGTGGCCCGGTCCGCGCTACCCCCGCACCTGACCGTCGAATACCTCGAACAGACCCGCGGCGCAATAGATTTCAACCGGCCCGGCATCCCGGTGGTGGCATCCCTGCCTTCGGTGCACATCGCCGAGACCTACCGCAGGGCGCACCACGGCCGGGCGGCTACCGCGGCGGCCATCACCGAATGGGCGCAGGACCACGATATCCCCCTGGTGGATCTCAAAGCCGCTGTCGCCGAGCACATTATGAGTGGGCGAGGCAATCCGGACGGCATTCATTGGAACTTCGATGCCCATCAGTCAGTCGCGGAACTGATGCTCGAGGCGCTGGCCGAAGCCGGGGTGCCGAACGAGAAACCGCGCCGCTGAGCCATGTCTGTCGTGGTGGTGACGGATACGTCGGCGTGCCTGCCGGCCGACCTGCGCGACACCTGGGCGATACGCGAAGTGCCGCTGCACATACTGCTCGACGGCGCCGACCTTCGCGACGGTGTCGATGAGATACCCGCCGACATCTACCAGCGCCACGCCACCACCGCCGCGGCCACCCCGGCCGAGCTGGATGCCGCCTACCGGCAGGCGCTGGCCGACAGCGACGGAGACGGAGTGGTGGCGATACATATCTCGTCGGGACTGTCGGGAACCTGCCGCGCTGCCGAGCTGACCGCGGCCGGCCTCGGCCCGGCCGTGCGGGTCATCGACTCGAAGTCGGCGGCGATGGGCACCGGATTCGCCGTGCTGGCTGCCGCGCGTGCCGCGGCCGCCGGCAATGACCTGGATGCCGTTGCTCGCGCCGCGCAGGAAGCGGTGCGGCGCACGCAGGCGTTCATCGTCGTACACCGGCTGGACAACCTGCGCCGCAGCGGACGGATCGGCGGCGCCAAGGCATGGCTGGGTACCGCGCTGGCACTCAAGCCGATACTTCGCATCGACGACGGGAAACTTGTTCTGGCCCAACGTGTTCGCACCGTAAAACACGCGATGGCGGCGATGATCGACCGGGTGTGCGAGGTGGTCGGCGAAGGCCCTGCTGCTATTGCGGTGCACCACGTCGCCAACTCCGGCGGCGCCGGGGAAGTGGCGGCGGAGCTGGCCCGGCGGCTCCCGGCGGGTGAACCGGCAATCGTGACCGACTTGGGGCCGGTGCTGGCGGTACACGTGGGCGCCGGGGCGGTCGCGGTCTGCCTGCACGTTGACCGTTAGCAGTTAGCGCTGCGGCGGTCAGGCCAGTCGGTCAAAGACCGTCGTTCCTATCGGGCTGGGATCGTTCCAGATATAGATCGGCCCGACTGAGAAGGGGTAATTCCCGGTATTGAACGGATTGCCCGAGGACACAACGGTTGGGGAATTGGCCGCAGTGACCGTCTGCGTGTAGAGCGGCACACCGTTGATCGTGGAGACCGTGATGGTTGTGCCCTCGGGAAGGCGATTGCCGACCGCCAGGCCAGGCACCAACGATTGTGGAATGGTTCCGCCCACGCCGCCGGAATCGATGTATGCGGGGACGGTCTGCGGCAACTCGTTGTTGATCTGTACCTGAACCATGGTTCCCGGTGCTCCATTGAGCTGGACGATCGGCGGCAGCGAATTTGGGCCGAACTCCAGCAAACCGCGAGGCATATTGATGAGCACACCCTGATTCATGCCGACCGGCAAAGCCGCATTTGTAGGCGTGGAGAACGGAAACATGTTGTTGGGACCCACGCCCAGATAGGCGGGTAACAACGAAGGGTCGATGGGGCGGCTTGGCGTACCCAGATATGCGGAGGTGGCGACCGCAACGGTGGTCGAAGGGCTGACAATTCCGTTCCCGAAATTCACGGTCGTTTGATATGTCTGGTAGCCGACGAACAGGCGACCGACATCGCTGAGGCCGTAGCTGACCGAGCCCGTCCCGGTAGGCGGGCCGAGAGCCGCCACATTGACATATTGCGGTGGGACCAAGAGTCCGGTGGAGCCGGAGTCGACGATGACGGGCATCCTCGGTCCGCCGCCTACCGAGATGTTGAGCAGCGGGTTGCCGTATTGATCGACATAGATGAGCGTTTGGTTCGGGGAAAGCAGAGTACTGATGCCCGCGGTGCCGGTGTGTCCCCACAGCAACCCGGCCCGGCCGCCGAGGCCGCCAACGCCGCCGGGTCCGCTGGCCCCGCCGGTGCCGCCGTCGCCGATCAAAACCGCGGGCCCGCCAACACCACCGGGAGCTCCACCGTAAACGCTGTTGCCGCCGGTGCCGCCGGTACCGATCGGACCCGCGGCCCCGCCGGCACCCCCCGCAACTCCAGCGCGAGTGCTGGTGCCACCGGTACCGCCGTTGCCGTACAACCAGCCGCCGGGTTTGCCGGCCGTCCCCACGCCTTGAGCGTTGGTGTACCCGTTGGCGCCGTCGCCGATCAGCGGGCGCCCGGTCAGCTCGAGGACGGGCTCATTGACCGCGTTGACCACGCTCGTCGCGAGCCGGGTGATGTTGGCGGCCTCGGCGGCCGCATACGCATTCACGCCGGCCACCACTGTGCGGGTGAATTGGTCGTAGGATGCCGCGACCTGTGCGGCCAGCGCCTGATACTGACGACCGTACTCGGCAAACAGCGTGGCCATCACTGTCGAGATCTCATCGGCGCCGGCAGCCAGCAGCCCGGTCGTCGGCGCGGCGGCGGCGGTGTTTGCGGCGCTGATTGCTGAGGCGATACCGGTCAGGTCTGTCGTCGCGGCCGCCGCCACCTCGGGCGCTACGCTCACGAACGACATCTCGTACCTCCCGTCCGCCAGCACTTGCGCCGTCGCCAGATGAGGATCTGCATCGGCGATGAAACAGCGATGAAATTATTCTGATATCGCCTCGGTGGCTTGTACACCGCCAAATCAGGGGCTTTCGGCGCGGCTGCACCCGGAGGGAACCAAACTACCCGCTGGAGTTATTGATCCAACGCCGTCGACGGGCAAGCTCGATGCCCGCAGGTCTTTCAAAAATCAAGTACTCGAACGTGTCTCGATGCCCTCAGACACGCCGGGCATTGAGGCCGCGCGGGTGGACCACCTGCGGCCACCAGAACCAGCGGCCCAGCAGCGTGGCGATCGACGGCATCAGCAAGGTGCGCACGATCAACGTGTCGAGCAGCAGACCGATACAGACGGTCGACCCGAACTGGCCGAGCACCCGCAATTCACTGCCCAGCATGGCGGCCATGGTGAAGGCGAACACCAGACCCGCGGCCGTCACCACCCCGCCGGTGCCGGCCATCGAGCGGATGGTTCCGGTCTTGAGCCCGGCATGGATCTCTTCCCGGAACCGGGAGACCAACAGCAGGTTGTAGTCGGACCCCACGGCCAGCAGGATGATGACCGACAGCGCCGCCACGATCCAGTGGATCTTGACGCCGAACAGATCCTGCCAAATCAGCACCGACAAACCGAAGGACGCGGCGATCGAGCTGGCCGCGGTGCCGACGATGACCAGTGCGGCGACCACGCTTCGGGTCAGCAACAGCATGATCATGAAGATCAGCGTCAGTGCCGACACCACCGCGATCATCAGGTCGTACTTCTCGCCGTCGGCCATATCCTTGAACGTCGCGGCGGTTCCGCCGAGATAAACCTTGGCATCCGATAGCGAAGATTGCTTGAGGCCCTCCTGGGCCGCGGTGCGCTCGGCGTCGACTCGCGAGATTCCTTCCGGGGTCATCGGATCGCCCTGGTGGGTGATGAAGAAGCGCGCCGACCGGCCGTCCGGCGACAAGAACATCCGAAGCCCGGTCTGAAAGTCCGGGTTGTCGAAGGCTTCCGGCGGCAGGTAGAAGAAGTCGTCGTTCTTGGAGGCGTCGAAACTCTGCCCCATGACGATTGCGGTATTGCTCAGCTCGTCCATCTGGTCGAGCATGGCCGAAAAGGTGGCCTGCATGGTCAGGGTCAACGCCTTGGTGGTCTTCATGGTCTCGATCATCGGCGGGATCAGCACCAGCATCTCGTGGGTGGCGGTGGCAGTGCGCTGGATGTCTCTGGTTAATTCGTCGAATTGCCCGGCCAGCTGGTCGAATCCGTCCAACGATTCGAACAGGGACCGCAATGACCAGCAGATAGGTATGTCGTAGCAGTGCTTCTCCCAGTAGAAGTAGCTGCGTATCGGACGCCAGAAATCGTCGAAATCGGCGATGTGGTCCCGCAATCGGTTGGTGATCTCCGCGGTTTCGGCCGTGGTGCGTGCGCTGTCGTCGGCGGCACTGGAAAGATCTTGGGTCACCCGGTACATGCGCTGCATCGTGTCGATCATGAATTGCATTTCGTCGGCCATCTTGGTGATGTCGACCATGCGGTCCTTCAGGAACGCCATGTTCTGCATGGTCGTCTGGCTTTGCATGCTGTTCTGAAATGGTATGGAGCTGTGTTGAATTGGGATGCCCAGCGGTCTGGTGATGTCCTGGATCATGGCGATACCGACAACCCGGATGACGTTCTTGGCCACTTTGTCCAAGACCAGCATGTCGGCGGTATTCCGCATGTCGTGGTCGGCCTCGATCATCAGCATGTCCGGGTTCATCCGCGCCTGTGAGAAATGCCGGTCGGCGGCGGCTTGCCCGAGGTTGGCGGGGGCTGCGGCCGGCAGATAGTAGCGGTCGTTGTAGCTGGTTTTGAACGTCGGCAGGGCCACCATGCCCACCAGCACGATCGCCCCGCTGACCGCCAGAATCGGTGCCGGCCAACGCACCACGGCGGTGCCGACCCGGCGCCACAGCCGACCCCTCCCGGCTGCCCGCCTGGACTCGAACAGGTGGAAACGACTGCCCACGAAAACCACCGCGGGACCCAGCGTCACCCCGGCCAACACCACCACCAGCATGCCGATCGCCACGGGTGCGCCCATGGTGTTGAACCAGGGCAGCCGCGCAAAGCTCAGACAGTAGGTCGCCCCGGCGATGGTCAGTCCCGAGCCCAACACCACCGGGGCCACCCCGCGAAAGGTGGTGTAGTAGGCGGTTTCTCGGTCCTCGCCGGCGCGCAGCGCCTCCTGATAGCGGCCGACCAGGAAGATCCCGTAGTCGGTTCCGGCCGCGATCGCCAGCATGGTGAGGATGTTGGCGGCGAACGTCGTGAGCCCGAAGATGTTGTGGTACCCCAGAACCGCGACCACCCCGCGCGAGGAAGCCAGTGCGATGCCGGTCATGAACAACTGGACGAGCGTGGTGACGACGGAGCGGTAGACCAGCAGCAGCATGATGGCGATGGCGCCGAGGGTGAACAGCGTGATCTTGGCCAGGCTGGCGTTTCCGATGATGTGCATGTCGTCACTGAGCGCGGCGGGACCGGTGACGTAGGCCTTCACCCCGGGCGGCGGCGGGTTGTGGTCGATCACCTTGCGGACGGCCTCGACGGATTCGTTGGCCAGCGTGGTGCCCTGGTTGCCGGCGAGGTTCAGCATGACGTAGGCGCCCTTGGCGTCGGCGCTCTGCGCGCCGGCCGCGGTGAGCCGGTCTCCCCAGAAATCCTGGATGTGCTGGATGTGCTTGGGGTCTTGGCGCAGTTGGCGAATCAGGTTGTCGTAGTAGTGGTGTGCGTTGTCGCCCAGGGGTTGCAGACCTTCGAGGACGATCATGACCGTGCTGTTGGAATCGAACTCCCGGAAGTTGTGCCCCAATAGCATCATCGCCTTCATCGACGGCGCGTCCAATGGCGTCATCGGCGCGGAATGTTCCTCGCTGACGACTTCCAGCCGCGGTACGGCGACGTTGACGATGACGGTCAGCACCACCCAGGCCAGGATGATCGGCACCGCGAAGATGCGGATGGTGTGCGGGATGACGGGCCGGTGCGGGCGGCTGGTGTCCGGGCCGCTCGGGGTGGTCTCGGCGTCGTGGGTACTGATCGCGCCCGTGGCGGTGTCGTCGAGGTGTCTCATGCGGATTTCACCAAGCAGAACGTCTGCGGGTTGACGCCGTCGGACTTCTTCTCCTGCCGGACGACACCGTCGACCGTGATGCGACAGCCGATCCGGCTGCCGTCGCCCTGAGCCATGATGTTGGCGCTCACCGAGGGCAGCGTCGTCGAGACCGTCACCGACCACGGCAGCGGTGCGGCGTTGACCTGGTGGGTGTTGGCGTCGGCGTCCCAGTAGTTGATGTTCGCGGTGCTCCCGGGCGGACCGAAGACCTCATAGGTGACGACCTTGGGGTTGAATTGCACGATCTCGATCCCACCGCCGGCGTTCGCGTTGAGGTCCTGGGAACCGAAGATCCGGTGCAGCCGCATCACCACCAAACCGGAGACCGCGAGCACGATCACCAGGACCAGCGGTATCCATAGGTGCCTGGTCACGCGGGTAATGCGAATCGTTCTCACTTGACCGCCTTCCGCTCACCGCCAAAGGTCGTCGCGGCCCACCCGGTAAGCCAGGCCCGGTGCAGACAGAACCTTTGCTTGGCTAAGCACCTTACCCTTAGTGCACGTGACCGTTCCTCGGGGGTACCGGTCGGATGCCCGGGTTCGGTGCTAGCGCGCCACCCGGCCGGTGACGGGCGGCAGATCGGCAAGCGTCACGATCCCCGGTTTGGCGGCCACCACCACCGGAACCGCGTTGGTGACCGGCATCGCGGTGTAGATCATGCCCAGGCCCATGAAACCCGGCTCCGTCCAATCCTTCGGCGGCAGGCAGTGCAGCACGGTGCGCATGTTGGGCAGGCCGAAGACCTGGATGACGTGGCCGTGCTCCAGCGGTTTGGGTGGCACCACGTGGTTGCCCATGGTCCAGTTGAATCCGACGCTGACGACGTTGCGGTCGCCCTGCCAGCCCCGGTGGTAGCCGTACACGCTGCCGACCGTGCCGGCGGGGATCGTCATGAAGCCCAGGTCGGTATCTGCGGTGGCCGCGGTGAAAGTGACGTCGAAGGTCATCTTGTCCAGCTTGGCCCCGATCGCGTCGGCCATCATGGCTGCCGATTCGGCGAAGACCTCGCTTTCGGCCCGCACACTCTCGGCCAGGCCCTTGGTGTCGGGGTCCCGCGAAAAGCCCATCGCCGTCTGCGTTTCCGCCGACTCGTAGGTGGAACAGTCCACCGATTCGGTGATACGGATTTCGTCGACGCGTTCGCACGCGGCGCTGAGCACCATGCCGACCATGTTGGTCATGCCGGGATGTGCCCCGCTGCCGAAGATCGTCGAGCCGCCCCGCTCGCAGGCAGCGATGATGCGGTCCCGATCCTGCGGTGTCTGCTTGCCGCCGGTGATCCAGGCCGCGCTGGTGCACACGTTGACGCCCGCTTCCAGCAAGCGCACCAGCTCATCGATGTTGGGCCACAACGGGTTGTAGCAACACGCGTCGGCGCCCAGCGCCAGCAGCGCGTCGACGTCGTCGGTGGCGTGCACTCCGGTCGGCTCGGGCCAGCCCGCCAGGTCGGCGGCGTCGACTCCGACCTTTTCCGGTCCGTGCGCATACACCCCGACGAGTTCCATGTCGGGCCGGTCGATGATGGCGTGCAGCGATCGCCGCCCGATGTTTCCGGTGGTCCACTGGATCACCCGCAGCGGGCGGTCTGTGTTCATCGAGGGCTCCTTTGCCGGGTGCGATTGGACCCATTATTGCTGCGATATTCAGATGCGCGGGGGCACGGGTATGTGCCAGAGTCGGTTTCGTGACCGTCGCCGCGCCAAAGGCTTTACCGACATCCCTGACACTTCGTAGCCCAACGGAGGACGACTGGGCGTCAATGTACTTCCTGGCGGCCGCCAGCTTCCCGGACTTCATGGGTCCTCGTCCGGCCAACACCTGGCGCAGTCTGATACCCGCTGATGGTGCAGTGGTGAGTTGCGACGGTCGTGACGTGGTGAGCATGGCGCTGTATCTCGACCTGCGGTTGACGGTGCCCGGCGGCGCAGTGCTTCCAGCGGCCGGCCTCAGTTTCGTCGCGGTCGCCCCCACCCACCGGCGACGTGGATTACTGCGCCTGATGTGCGCCGAATTGCATCGCCGGATCACCGATTCCGAGTATCCGGTGGCGGCGTTGTATGCCAGTGAGGGCGGCATCTACGGCCGGTTCGGCTATGGGCCTGCCACCGTGCTGCAGGAGCTGACCCTCGACCGGCGTTTCGCCCGTTTCCACCTCGACGCACCCGATGGCGGAAGGGTCCGGTTGGTTAACCCGGCCGAGCATCGCGACGAGTTCGCTGCGATCTACGAGCGCTGGCGTCAACAGGTGCCCGGCGGGCTGGTCCGTCCTGACGTGCTTTGGGAAGACGCGCTGGGCGAATGCACGAATTCACCACGCGGTGACGCAAGGTTGTTTGCCTTCCTGCACACCGACGGCTATGCGCTGTATCGGGTGGACGCCACGGATCAGAAGTTGGCGCGTGTCGAGGAGCTGCGGGCCGTAACCGCCGACGCGCATATCTCCTTATGGCGTGCGCTGCTCGGGCTTGACTCGATGGAGCGAGTCAGAGTTATCACCCATCCGGACGACCCGCTGCCGTTCCTGCTCGCCGATACGCGACTGGCCAGCCCGACATTTCGCCAAGACGGTCTGTGGCTGCGAATCATGGATATCCCGGCCGCGCTCGAGGCGCGTGGCTATTGTGCCGACCTCGCCACGGTGATCGGCGTATCGGATGCGGGTCGATATCGGCTGCAGATCCGGGACGGACGTGCCAGCTGTAGCCCGACCGATGCGTCGGCGGACGTCGTGCTGGGTCGCGACGTGCTGGGCAGTCTGTACCTCGGGGTGCACCGGGCGTCCACGTTGGCCGCGGCGAACCGGTTGCGCACCAAGGACTCTGGCTTGGTGAGTCGGCTCGACGCAGCGTTTGCCAGCGACGTCCCCGCCCAGACGGCGTTCGAGTTCTGAAGGACCCGCCAGAGCTACTTACCACAGTCTGGCAAGCTCGTAGTCGGCCGATGTTTCCGATGGTCCACTGGATTACCCGCAGCGGACGGCCTGTGCTCATCGAAGGCTGGCCGCTGCGATGGGACCCATTATTGCCGCGATCGTTGCGGACATGTCAGTCACTCGCGGCCTCAGTTGCGCGGCCGGGCAGCGACCCTGAAATTCCTATGGCCCCATGATCGCCAGGCCCCAGTCGAGGTGGCCGTGCCATACGGTGGCGATGCGACCGCTTTGGACCGCGGGTTTCGGGTCCGAGATCGGACCACCGGCCGCCCGGATCGCGTTCACGCTGGCATCCAGGTCAGGAGAATACAATGCCAGCCCGATCAGCGCCGGCTCGGCGCCGGTGGCCGCCACCACCTCGATGAATGCCTCGCCAACACGGTAGAACGCCATTTCCGGACCGTCCGGCCCACGCGGATGAAAGCGCCGGCGCGGCGGGGTACCCAATGTCGCTGTGAGAGCAGTGATTCCGGTGTCCAAGTCGGGCACCGTATACACGACGTGGTTGACCTGGGTCACCCCACATGGGTGCACGGGACCGGTCATCGCCGGCCGGACCGTCGTCGGTACCCCGAGAATCGCTGCGTCGTCGTGGGTCTCGTCGAAACTCCAGGAACGCTCGTCGGTGAGTGCACAGCACACCCGACCGATCCGGATCTCGCCGTCGTCGACGGTGAATCCGAGTGTGATCCATGCCTGTTCATCTCCGGGCACGCCGAGCCAGGTCAGCGTGGCCATCTCGCTGAGCCTTGCCTACCTGGGGGAACCCGGCGACTCGCTACGACGGTTCGGCCAACCGTGTCGATGCCCGACTCAAAGCCGGACAAGCTCGTAGCCACCGAGCTGGTCGATGAGGACGTGCAGGTGGTCCTGGCAGGAACCCAGAGTGTGCTCGATGGCGGTCAGCCGGGCCGCGTAATGCCCCACCGGATATTCGGCGGTCATTCCGATTCCGCCGTGCAGCTGAATCGACTCCTGCGCGATGTGCCGGGCGGACCGGCCCACTTGCAACTTGGCCCGGGACGCGATCAGCGGGTCGAGGTTGCCGTCGGCGATCGACATCGCTGCGTAGAGATCCATGCTGCGGGCCATCTCCAGCGAGACGTACATATCGGCGGCACGCTGGGTCAGCGCCTGGAACTTGTTGAGCGTGACGCCGAATTGCTTGCGGGTCTTGAGGTAATCGGTGGTCAGGCGCAGGGCTTCGGACATCGCGCCGACCGCTTCCGAGCACAATGCCGACTGGATGCGAATGATGGCGTCACGGATCGCCGATGACGCGTCTTCAGCGGCCTCGCCCAGAGGTTCACCGGGCGTCTGGTCCAGGTCGACCTGGGCGCCCCGGTGGGCGTCGAACGTCGGGTACGGGTGCCGGGTGACGGCCTCACCGTCGACCAGGAACAACCCGACGCCACCGTCGGGCAGCGCGGCGCTGACCACCAGCGTGTCGGCGCAGTCGCCGGCCATCACCGGATTCTTACGTCCGCTGAGCAGCCATGAATCGCCTTGGCGCACAGCGCGAGTCGAGATGTCGGCGGATGGCGTCCGGTGGCTGGGCTCCAGGTGCGCGAACGCCAGTAGCAGCTGCCCGGCGGCGACGTCGTCGAGCAGCTGTAGCTGTGCGTCGCTGCCCAGCTCGGCGATGAGCGCTCCGGGTGCCAGCGCGGCATGCACCACGGGTTCGGGTGCCAGCCGCCGCCCGACTTCGGTCATCACGACCATGATCTCGATCTGCCCGGACTCGGCCGGGTCGAATCCGAGGCTCAAGATCCCGGTGTCGGCGAGTTGACTCCACACCTCGCGGCTCCAGCCGAGATCGGTGCCGATGACCTTGTTGCGGCTCTCCGCGTCGTAACTGCGGGACAGTAGGTCGCGGGTGGTGTCGCGCAGCAGCGTCTGCTCGTCGCTCAGCTGAAAATCCATGACTGCCTCACAATCCCAGAATGGTGGACGCGATGATGTTGCGCTGCACTTCGTTACTGCCGCCGTAGATGGACGTCTTGCGGTAGTTGAGGTAGCGGGGCGCGCTGGTTTGTGCCCATGGCGGCGAGGCGATCTCGTCGCTGTGGGAGCCGTCTGCCGGTAGCGCATCGGGACCGGCCACCTCCACCAGTAATTCGGTGGCGATCTGCTGCAGTTGGCTGCCGCGCAGCTTGAGCACCGACGACGCCGGGTTCGGCTTACCGTCTGCGGAGTCCGAGACCACCCGGGCTTGGGTGAGTTCCAATGCCAGCAGCTCGTTTTCGGCCTCGGCGAGCCGCGCCGCGAAGAGCGGATCGTGCAGCAAACCCGTCTGCGCGGCATGTTTTTTCACCTCGGCGAGGCGTACCTTGGTCCGGCCTACCCCGGCGATTCCGGTGCGCTCGTTGCCCAGCAGGAACTTCGCGTATGTCCAGCCCTGATTCTCTTGTCCGACAAGCTGATCGGCGGGTACCCGGACGTCGGAGAAAAAGACCTCGTTGACCTCGTGGCCACCGTCGATCGTCTTGATCGGCCGCAGGGTAATGCCGGGCGTGGCCATGTCGATGAGCAGAAACGAGATGCCGGCCTGCCGTTTGGGAGCTTGCGGGTCGGTGCGCACCAGACAGAAAATCCAGTCCGCGTACTGGCCCAGCGTCGTCCACGTCTTCTGCCCGTTGACGACGTAACTGTCACCGTCGCGGACCGCGGTGGTGCGCAGCGAGGCGAGGTCGGAACCGGCCTCCGGCTCGGAGAAGCCCTGGCACCACCAGATGTCGATGCTGGCCGTCGGCGGCAGGAACCGCTGCTTGATCTCCTGGGAGCCGAATTCGGCGATCACCGGCCCCACCATCTTGGTGTTGAAGTTCAGCGGCTCCGGGACACACGCCAGTTGCATCTCGTCGGCCCAGATTTGGTGCTGGGTGGGTGTCCAGTCCTTACCACCCCATTCGACCGGCCAATTCGGTACCGCCAGCCCGTGATCGTTGAGGATCTTCTGGCAGCCGACGATGTCGTCCTTGCTCAGCGAGTCGCCGCGGCGCACCCGGTCACGAATGTCTTGGGGGACCCGCGTGGTGTAGAAGGTGCGAAGGTCGTCGCGGAAGGCGGCTTCGTCGGTCGTCAGCGCCAGCTTCATCGGTAGCCTCCTGTGTCGGGTGACCGCCGGTGCGTGCCCCACGTGGAGCTGGAACCATCCGCATGGCCACCGGCAATCCTGCCCTGCACGTTAGGCGTCGAGCGGCGCCGAACGTCAACCGGGGTGGCGCGGCAGCGGTCAGCTTCGGTCGTCGCCACCACAGGGAGCCGGCGAGCCAAATGTGATACGCCGCGGGCGGCACGGATGAAGTCACGCATTCACAGCCCTGGTTTCATCCACAGCCAGGCGTCGCGACGCGGTGGTCGGGGATCGTGGTGGCGGTCGGGGCACCTACCGTCGGCGCCATGCGAACTGAACTGCCTGCCGAGCGCTTGCATCGCCGGCTTGGGGCCGACCCGGATTGCCGGCCGGCAGCCAACCCGGCCGCCGTCGAAGCCGAGGGCGCCGATGAAGGCCCGGACGACGACCCGAACTCGCTGTTGCCGCGCTGGCTTCCGGCGACTCCAGGCAGCCATGGATGGCTGGCCAAGGTGCGCGCAGATCCAGGACGTGCCGGTGCCATCGCGTTGGCGCTGGTCGCGGCCCTTGCGGTACTGGTCACCGTGTTCACGTTGCTGCGCGACCGGCCTGCTCCGGTGATGTCGGCCAAACTTCCCGCGGTGGAACGGGTTTCAGGGCCATCGGGAAGCGGCCCGAGACCGTCGGCGACCCCGGGGCAGCCGCCCGGCCCGGATCGGCCGGTGGTGGTCAGCGTCGTCGGACTGGTGCACACCCCGGGTCTGGTCACCTTGGCTCCGGGTGCGCGGATCGCCGACGCCCTGCAGGCCGCCGGCGGCGCGGTCGACGGTGCGGACACCATCGACCTGAACATGGCTCGCCAGCTGGTCGACGGGGAGCAGATCGTGGTCGGGCTGGCGCCGGTTCCAGGGCAACCGATTACGCTGCGCAGCTCGATCGGTGCGGGCACCCCGGCACCGGGACCGGCCACCTCCGGCGCCCCTCATCCGGGTCCCCAGCCGAGCTCCAGGCCGGCCGAGGTGCTCGACCTGAACACCGCGACCGTGGAGCAGCTGGACACGCTACCCGGCGTCGGCCCGGTCACCGCCGCCGCTATCGTCGCGTGGCGCCAGGCCAACGGCAGGTTCACCAGTGTCGACCAGCTCGCCGACGTCGACGGCATCGGCCCGGCGCGGCTGGAAAAACTGCGGTCCCTGGTCCGTGTCTGACGCAGGTGGATCCCCTGCCCGGGCCCGTCGACCCCGTTCCCGGCGCCGCGGCGCGGCTGGATGTGCGCCTGGTTCCGGCCGCGCTGACCAGTTGGGTGGTGACCGCGGCGGGGATCGGGTGGCCGGTCGGCCGGCCGTGTGCGGCCTGCTGCCTGATGCTGGCTACCGGGTCGGCTGCGCTGTGGTGGCACGCCGCGCGCCGGCCGAAGTGCCCGCCCCGGCTGCGCGCCATCAGCGCCGCCCTGGTGGCGGTCGGTGTGGTGGGCGCCGGGTATGGATTCGCGATCGCGTTGCGAGCCGATGCGGTCGGGCGGCACCCGATCAGTGCGGCGTTCGGAACGTCCGTGCCGGTGACCGTCACGCCCAGCGAAACCGCCCTGTCGCTGGGGGCCGGCCGATTGATCTTCCGGGCGACCATCCAGCGGCTGCGGGACGGCGAAATATCGGGCCGGGTGGTCGTTTTCGCGCGGGCGTCGGAATTCGGCGAGCTGATGGCAGGCCAGCCGGTGCGGTTCAGCGCGCACATCACCCGGCCGACGCGCCGGGACCTGACGGTCGCGGTGCTCACCGCGGTGGGCCGGCCCCAAACCGTGTGCGCGGGTCGTGCGGGTGCGGTGTACCGGGCCGCGCACGCCGTTCGCGGCCGGTTTGCCGCTGCGGTTCGGGAGGTGTTGCCCGGCGATCAGGCCGCGATGCTGCCCGCGCTGGTGCTCGGTGACACCTCGGCAGTCGGGTCGGCGACCGGCCGGGAATTCCGTGCGGCAGGGATGACGCATCTGACGGCGGTGTCGGGTGCCAACGTCACGATCGTGTGTGCGGCAGTGCTGTTTTCGGCACGGCTGGTCGGGCTGCGCGCGGCCGTCGGGCTGACCGGGGGAGCGCTGGCGGCATTCGTCGTCGTGGTGCAGCCGACGGCCAGCGTGTTGCGGGCGGCCGTGATGGGCGCGATCGGCCTGGCCGGGATGCTGTCTTCGCGGCGGCGACAGGCGATTCCGGCACTGTCGGCCACCGTGCTGGTGCTGATGGCCACGGCACCGCAGCTGGCCGTCGATATGGGTTTCGCGCTGTCGGTGGTGGCGACGGCCGCACTGGTCGTCATCGCTCCGCTATGGTCGCGTCGCTTGATCGCGCGGGGATTGCCCAAACCGCTGGCGGATGCGCTGGCCGTCGCCGCTGCCGCGCAGGTGGTGACGGCTCCGCTGGTAGCCGCGATCTCCGGCCGATTCAGCCTGGTTGCGGTGTTCGCCAACCTCGCGGTGGCAGCGGTGATCGTCCCGATCACCGTGCTGGGCAGCGCGGCGGCCGTGCTGGCCGTCCTATGGCCAGCCGGGGCGCAGCTGTTGATCCGCTTCACCGGGCCGGAGATGTGGTGGGTGTTGCGGATGGCGCATTGGGCGGCCGGTGTGCCGATGGCAACGGTGCCGGTCCCCGACGGCCCGGCCGGCGCGCTGCTCGTCGGCGGCGTCACCGTGCTGGCGGTTGCACTGTGGCGATTCCGGTGGTTTCGTCTCGCGACGAGTTGGGCGCTGGTGGCCGCCCTGGGATGCCTACTGGCCTGGTCGCTGGCGGGCCTGGTCGGCCCCACGTGACACCATCGTGGGGTGAGCGAGATTTCGCCGTTGCATTTGGTCCTGGGCGACGAAGAACTGTTGGTCGAACGGGCGGTCGCGGAGATACTGCGGTCGGCGCGGCAACGCGCGGGCACCGGAGCCGGTGCCGGCCCGGGCGCCGATGACGTGCCGATCAACCGCCTGCGGGCCGGCGACGTCAGCACCTATGAGCTCGCCGAGCTGCTGAGCCCGTCGCTGTTCGCCGACGAGCGGATCGTCGTGCTGGAGGCCGCCGCCGAGGCGGGCATGGATGCCGTCGCGATGATCGCGTCGACCGCCGCCGACCTGCCACCGGGCACGGTGCTGGTGGTGGTGCACTCCGGCGGCGGGCGAGCCAAAGCCCTGGCCGGCCAACTGAAGTCGCTGGGCGCGCAGGTGCATCCGTGTGCGCGGATCACCAAGCTCGGCGAACGCCTCGACTTCGTCCGCGGCGAATTTCGCTGTCTGCGCGTCAAGGTCGACGACGAGACCGTGACAGCCTTGCTCGACGCGGTCGGTTCGGATCTGCGTGAACTCGCCGCGGCCTGCTCGCAGCTGATCGCCGACACCGGTGGTCACGTCGACGTGGCGGCGGTTCGCCGCTATCACAGCGGCAGGGCCGAAGTGAAGGGCTTCGACATCGCCGACAAGGCCGTCACCGGCGATGTGGCCGGAGCCGCCGAAGCGCTGCGCTGGGCCATGATGCGCGGCGAGCCGCTGGTGGTGCTGGCCGACGCGCTGGCCGAAGCGGTGCACACGATCGGCCGGGTGGGGCCGTTGTCCGGCGACCCGTACCGGCTGGCGGCGCAACTGGGCATGCCGCCCTGGCGGGTGCAGAAGGCGCAAAAGCAGGCGCGGCGCTGGTCACGCGACAAGGTGGCGACGGCGATGAGGCTGGTCGCCGAACTGAACGCCAACGTCAAAGGGGCCGTGGCCGACGCCGACTATGCGCTGGAATCCGCGGTCAGGAAGGTGGCCGAGTTGGTCGCCGACCGCAGCTGAGGACTCAGCCGAGATTGTTGAGGGTCCGCGCCAGGGCCGACTTCTTGTTTGCCGCCTGATTCTTGTGGATCACGCCCTTGCTGGCCGCCTTGTCCAACTTGCGGTTGGTCGATACCAGGAGCTCCGCGGCCTTCTCTTTGTCGCCGGCGTGCGCGGCCTCGCGAAACGCCCGGACAGCGGTACGCAACGACGACTTCACCGACTTGTTGCGCAGTCGGGCGCGTTCGTTGGTCCGGTTGCGCTTTTGCTGCGACTTGATGTTGGCCACGCGTTGATTCCTTATGTCGATTCGGGGATTGCTCGGGCGCCCCTGTCGCCCGACAACGACTGCTCAGGTTAGCAGTCGGTTACGTTTTCGCCCAAAAGAGCAGTCCCTGGCCTGCTGAAACGCCCGAAGTGAGGCAGCATGACACGGGTGAGTCTTTCTGACCCGATCGAAGCGACCAGGCGGCGTTCATCCGCCCGTTCGGAGCGCATTTTCGACGGCTATCACAAGTCGGACGGTTCGGATGCCTCGGATGTCTACGCCTCGGCCTTCGACGAGATGTTCGACGCGCAAGGCAACGTTCGTGGCCCCTACAAGGGCATCTATGCCGAGCTGGCGCCCACCGACGCATCGGAGCTCAAAGCGCGAGCCGATGCGCTGGGCCGGGCGTTCATCGACCAGGGCATCACCTTTTCGCTGTCGGGTCAGGAGCGGCCGTTTCCGCTGGACTTGGTGCCCCGGGTGATCTCTGCTGCCGAGTGGACCCGGCTGGAACGGGGCATCATCCAGCGCGTCCAGGCCCTTGAGCGCTACCTCGACGACATCTACGGTGACCAGGAAATTCTGCGCGACGGCGTGATCCCACGCCGGCTGGTGACCTCTTGTGAGCACTTCCATCGCGAGGCGGTGGGGATCGTTCCGCCCAACGGGGTGCGCATCCATGTGGCCGGCATCGACCTGATCCGCGACGATCGCGGCGACTTCCGGGTGCTGGAGGACAACCTGCGCTCGCCGTCGGGCGTGTCCTACGTGATGGAGAACCGGCGCACCATGGCGCGGGTCTTTCCGAACCTGTTCGCCACCCACCGGGTCCGCGCGGTCGACGACTATCCGGCGCACCTGCTGCGGGCACTGCGCAACTCGGCGGCCACCAACGAGGCCGATCCCACGGTCGTGGTCCTGACCCCCGGGGTCTACAACCCGGCCTACTTCGAGCATTCGCTGCTGGCCCGCCAGATGGGTGTGGAGCTGGTCGAAGGCCGCGACCTGTTCTGCCGCGACAACCAGGTGTACATGCGCACCACCGAGGGGGAGCGCCAGGTCGACGTCATCTACCGGCGCATCGACGACGCATACCTGGACCCGCTGCAGTTCCGCGCCGACTCGGTGCTCGGGGTGGCGGGTCTGGTCAACGCCGCGCGCGCCGGCAATGTCGTCATCTCCAGTTCGATCGGCAACGGTGTCGGCGACGACAAGCTCGTCTACACCTACGTGCCCACCATGATCGAGTACTACCTGCGGGAAAAGCCGCTGCTGGCCAACGTGGAGACCTATCGGTGCTGGCTGGAGGACGAACGCGAGGAAGTCTTGGACCGGATCGGCGAGTTGGTCCTCAAACCGGTCGAGGGCTCCGGCGGTTATGGCATCGTCTTCGGCCCACAAGCCTCCGAGAAAGAGCTGGCCGCCGTCGGCAAGAAGATTCGCGACAATCCCCGCAGCTGGATCGCCCAGCCGATGATGGAGCTGTCGACGGTGCCGACCCGGATCGAAGGCTCGTTGGCGCCGCGCTACGTCGACCTGCGGCCGTTCGCGGTCAACGACGGCAACGACATCTGGGTGCTGCCGGGCGGACTGACCCGGGTAGCTCTGGTGGAGGGCTCCCGCGTGGTCAACTCCAGCCAGGGCGGCGGATCCAAGGACACCTGGGTGCTGGCACCGCGCGCTTCGGCGGCCGATCGTGAGCTGGGCCGTGCACAGGTGGTGCGGTCGTTGCCACGGGTGGTGCCCGATCCGCCGCAGACCGACCCGCCCCGCAACGAACAATCCCAACGACAGCAGGAAGCGACCGACTGATGCTCGCCCGCAACGCCGAAGCGCTGTACTGGATCGGCCGCTATGTCGAGCGCGCCGACGACACGGCTCGCATCCTGGATGTCGCGGTGCACCAACTGCTCGAGGACTCCAGCGTCGACCCCGACCACGCCTCCCGGCTGCTGCTGCGGGTGCTCGGCATCGAGCCCCCCGACCACGAGCTCGACCTGTGGTCGCTGACGGATTTGGTGGCTTTCAGCACCAACGCTCAGGGGGGCTCGTCGATCGTCGGGGCGATCTCGGCGGCGCGGGAAAACGCGAAGTCGGCGCGCGAAGTCACCTCCATCGAGATCTGGGAGTGCCTCAACACCACCTACAACGCTCTGCCGGAACGCGAGCGGGCCGCCAAACGTCTTGGGCCACATGAATTCCTGTCGTTCATCGAAGGCCGCGCGGCGATGTTCGCCGGGCTTGCCGACTCGACGCTCTCCCGCGACGACGGCTATCGATTCCTGTTGCTGGGCCGCGCCATCGAGCGGGTCGACATGACCGTGCGCCTGCTGTTGTCGCGGGTGGGCGACAGCGCCTCGTCCCCGGCGTGGGTCACCCTGCTGCGCTCGGCCGGCGCGCACGACACCTATCTGCGGACCTACCGCGGGGTGCTGGACGCCGGACGGGTGGTCGAGTTCATGATGCTCGACCGGTTGTTCCCGCGCTCGGTGTACTACTCGCTGCGGCTGGCCGAACACAGCCTCGAGGAGTTGCTGCACAATCCGCAGAGCCGAATCGGGGCCACCACCGAAGCGCAACGGCTGCTCGGACAGGCGCGCAGCGAACTCGAGTTCGTGCAGCCCGGTGTCCTGCTCGAGTCCCTCGACAACCGGTTGGCGGGCCTGCAACGAACCTGCCGAGATGTCGGAGAAGCGTTGGCGCTGCAGTACTTTCACGTATCGCCGTGGGTGGCCTGGACCGATGCGGGGCAGCGTGGCCAACTGCTCGGCAGGCAAGGGGAATCCTGATGTGGCGAATGCGGGTGGTACACACCACCGGGTATGCATACCAGTCGCCGGTCACGGCGTCCTACAACGAGGCCCGGCTGACACCGCGCTCCAACACCCGCCAAAACGTCATCCTCAACCGGGTCGAAACCGTCCCGGCCACCCGGTCCTACCGCTACGTGGACTATTGGGGCACCGCGGTGACGGCCTTCGACCTGCATGCGCCGCACACGCAGCTGACGGTCACCTCGTCCTCGGTTGTCGAGACCGAGCGCCCCGAGCCGCCGACGGCCAAGACCAGCTGGGAGGAGCTGCACTCGGTGGCCGTGATCGACCGGTTCGACGAGGTGCTGAGCCCCACCTGGTACACCCCGACCGGCAAACGCGTCGCGGCCGTGGGCCGGCGGATCACCAAGTATCACGGCCCCGCGGAAGCTGTCGTTGCCGCATCCCGTTGGGCGCGAAGCGAATTGGACTATATTCCGGGTACCACCGGTGTCTATTCATCGGGACTCGACGCGCTGGAGCAGGGCCGCGGTGTCTGCCAGGACTTTGTCCACCTGACGCTGATGGTGTTGCGCAGCATGGGGATTCCCGGACGCTACGTATCCGGCTATCTGCATCCCGAGCGCGACGCCGTGGCCGGAAAAACCGTCGCCGGGCGTAGCCACGCCTGGATTCAGGCCTGGACGGGCGCGTGGTGGAACTACGACCCCACCAACGACACCGAGATCACCGAGCAGTACATCAGCGTGGGTGTCGGCCGGGACTACAGCGACGTGTCTCCGCTGAAGGGTATCTACTCCGGACTGGGCGCGACCGACCTCGACGTGGAGGTGGAGATCACCCGGTTGGCCTAACCGGGCGCACCGGGGGTTCCCGGCCGGCCGATTACCCCAGCGGTGCCGCCACCTCCGCCCTTGCCGGGCGGGCCGGCGCCGAAACCGTGTCCGCCGGCGCCGCCGTTGCCGCCGTTGCCGATGAAGAAGGCGTCCCCACCGTTTCCGCCCTGGCCACCGGCCATGCTGTTGGCGTTGCCGTCGCCGCCGGCCCCGCCGTCGCCGGCGCTGCCGATTACCCAGGCGCCCGCTCCACCCTGGCC
>NZ_UPHQ01000180.1 GCF_900566055.1 Mycobacterium innocens | reverse complement strand
GTCTGGCTGCGGAGTTGGCGGGGTCGGCGTCATCGTTTGATGCGGTGATTGCGGCGTTGACGGGTGGGCCGTGGGCGGGTCCGGCGTCGGTGTCTATGGCGGCGGCGGCGGCGCCGTATGTGGGGTGGTTGAGCGCGGCGGCGGCGCAGGCGGAGACGGCGGCGGCGTCGGCGGTGGCGGCGGCGACGGCGTTTGAGGCGGCGGTGTCGGCGACGGTGCATCCGGCGGCGGTGGCGGCGAATCGGGTGTTGTTGGGGGTGTCGTCGGTGATGCAGGTGGCGCAGGTCGCGGCGCAGCCCGCCAGCATGATGCTCGGGCCGCTGATGCAGTTGGCTAACACGGCCAATGCGGGTACCGCGGGGTTGGCGGGGGCGACGGCGGGGTTGGCTGATGCGCCGAAGTTTGTCGGTGATGTCAATCCGATGAAGGGCCTCGGCGGTGGCGCGGGTCTGGGCGCCGGTATTGGCGCGGAGTTGGGCAAGGCGCGGTTGGTGGGGGCGATGTCGGTCCCGCCGACCTGGGAGGGGTCGATGCCCAAGGGGATGTCGTCGGCGGCGATGGCGGGGTTGGGTGGTTTGCCCAATGCGGCGGAGCTGGCGCAGGCGGCCGGGACCGGTAGTGGGATGGGGATGATGCCGATGCCGATGGGGATGGGCGGTGCCGGGGCGGGGATGCCCGGCGGGATGATGGGCCGTGGGGGTGCTAATCCGCATGTGGTGCAGGCGCGCCCGAGTGTGATCCCGCGTACCGGTGTCGGGTAGCGCCGGGACTTGCGGGGCGGGGCCTGCCAGGAGTTCGTCACCGCGTCAGGCCGCAACTTCCAGGTGATCTACGAACAAGCCAACGCCCACGGCCAAACCGACTCCGCCGTCGGCTCCAGCTGGGCCTGACCAACACCGAGCCGGCCTCACCAGCCAGCTCTACAGGGCGCGGGTAACACCAACCAACCAACCAGTGTTGCCCGCGCCCTCACCATGTCAGCATCCTGTCAGCCGCCCGGTCGCAATCCAGCGCTTCGGTGGGACGTAACTCACGGAGGTCACCGAATGCCCCTGCGGTTTCAGCGTTTGGCGAATCTGGAGTTTTCGGCTGTGGGTTGGCTTACGATCCGCCGATGGGTTGGTGAGTGTTCGGGTTCGGTTGGTTGTCGGTGCCGTTGGTGCGGCTGGTTGGTTTGGGGTTGGAATGGTTCCTGAGTTTGCGTGGTTGCCGCCGGAGATCAATTCGGCGCGGATTTTTGCTGGTGCTGGGGCGGGGCCGTTGTTTGCGGCGGCGTGGGCGTGGCAGGGTCTGGCTGCGGAGTTGGCGGGGTCGGCGTCATCGTTTGATGCGGTGATTGCGGGGTTGACGGGTGGGCCGTGGGC
>NZ_UPHQ01000179.1 GCF_900566055.1 Mycobacterium innocens | reverse complement strand
GTTGGGTGGGGTGCCCACGGCGGCGGAATTGGCGGCTGCCGCTGGTGGCAGCGGCGCGGGAATGCCGATGATGCCGATGCCGATGGGTGGCGGTGGTGCCGGGGCGGGGATGCCCGGCGGGATGATGGGCCGTGGGGGTGCTAATCCGCATGTGGTGCAGGCGCGCCCGAGTGTGATCCCGCGTACCGGTATCGGGTAGCGCCGGGACTTGCGGGGCGGGGCCTGCCAGGAGTTCATCACCGCGTCAGGCCGCAACTTCCAGGTGATCTACGAACAAGCCAACGCCCACGCCCAAACCGACTCCGCCGCCGGCTCCAGCTGGGCCTGACCAACACCGACCCGGCCTCACCAGCCAGCTCTACAGGGCGCGGGTCACACCAACCAAACAGTGTTACCCGCGGCCCTCACCATGTCAGCCGAAAGCGATCCGTGGTCTCGGCGCCGGAGGCGATGTGTGACGAGGTAAGGGCACCGGCGCCGGCAGCCGCAATCAGAGCGGGCGCTTATACGCGGCCCATCCCCCTGGTCATCAGGAATACCCCCAGCAGGGCAACGACGACAGCGAAGATCTGGTGCCGCCGAGCCTTGACCCAGCGCTGCAGCACCGACATGATCTGGCCGGTCTTAGCCGGCGCCGCCAGCTGGCTGGCGAGTGGGAGCTCGACGAATGCCAGCGCCACAAGGGTGTACACGCCCGCCGCTGTGACCTGGGTGGCCACCGCAGCTCCCGAGGCCAAAATCGCGGTGAGCGCTACCAGAAACCGGAGATCCGCCAACATCCCGACTCCGAGGACGAACGCCACCCGCAGCGGGCGGGCCTGCAGCGCGAACTGGGCGCGCGTCGACAACCTCGAGATCGTCGTGGACGTCCGGACCTGCAACTGTGATGGATTGGCGCCTGTCATCCCAGGCCGCATCCGCTGGCCCGGGGAGAGGCTGATCGCCAGCGCGGCGATGAGCAGGGCCATGACACCCATCGCGATCTGAATGTGTCCGGCGGTGGAACTGGCGGTGGCAACTTCCACCCGGTGCATGACGTCGAGCGCGAATCCTCGTAGTCCGAAGAGCACACCCGTAGCCAGAGCAACGCTGGTGACGATGCCGCCGAGCCAAAATGCAACGAGCTGGCCGACGGCACGAGGTCGCGATGACAGGAGAACGCTGATCCCGATCCGCACCGGATCGGCCGTCGCGACGAGCGCCAACAGGAGCACCGTACCCCACATGGCAAGGGACGCTACAACGACGACGACAATCACGAAACCCGGTCGGGACAATGGTTTTCCGATCACGACCGGGTTACTCGCGGCACGACATCATTCCTGGCGTCAGATTAAGACCGACGGTGCCGAATGCCATTCGTTTGAAAAGTCGAAGAACGGGCGCTGACCTCGAGTAATGGGGGAGGTTGCCGGCGCCGGCGCCAGGTCGAGAAATGGCACTATGAGGGATCGATTAGGAATGTGGGATTCGATAAATTTTTGTCGTGACGCACTTTAATCCGATGAGTATTGGCACGTTGGTCGCAATGTTGCGTCGGCACGGCGTACGTCCGCTTCGATAACAGGGCGCCCGGCCGGTGCGCTTCGGGAGGGTCGCCGCCGCGTGGGCACCGCTCCCAGCCTGGGCTTAACGAGGCCCCGGCGGTTTTCGCCGCGGTTCTCGTGGCTTCGACACGCCGGCCAACAGACCGGAACTCCGTACCCACCGGTACAGCGCAACCGGCCAATACCGATCCCGGAAACCGATTCCGGCGCGTTTGCTGCAGGTGAAAGTAGGCCCGCGACACGCCGGTCAGCCTGCCGCGACCGATCGGCATGGTAACTATACCGTGAGCTGAACTGCGCGCAGGGAGGCGAATTACGTGACGGAAAACCCCTTCCGGGGAATGTCACGCCGGGAGTTTTTTGCAAAGCTCACCGGCGCCGGCGCTGCGGCGTTGCTGATGGACTTTGCCGGCCCGGTGATCGAAAAGGCGTATGGTGCGGGCCCATGCTCAGGGCATTTGACCGACATCGAGCACATCGTGTTGTTGATGCAGGAGAACCGGTCATTCGATCATTACTTCGGCACACTTTCGAGCACCCGAGGTTTCAGCGACCCGTCGCCGGCATACCAGCAAAAGGGTTGGAACCCGATGACGCAGGCGCTCGACCCTGCGGGAATCACCATTCCATTCCGGCTCGATACCACCCGTGGCCCCATACTGGACGGCGAGTGCGTCAATGATCCCGACCACGCCTGGATCGCCATGCACACCTCCTGGAACAACGGCGGCAACGACAACTGGCTTCCGGCGCAGTCGGCGACGCGCACCGGGCCTTATGTCCCGATGGTCATGGGTTATTACACCCGCCAGGACATCCCGATCCACCATCTGCTGGCTGACACCTTCACCATTTGCGACGGCTACCACTGCTCACTGCTCGGTGGCACGCTGCCTAATCGGTTGTATTGGATGAGCGCCACCATCGATCCCGCCGGCACCAATGGGGGACCGCAGTTGGTGGAGCCCGGCTTCCTGCCCGAGCAGCAGTACAGCTGGCGCATCATGCCGGAGAACCTCGAGGACGCCGGCATCAGTTGGAAGGTGTACCAAAGCAAAGATGCTGGGCGGTTCATCAACACTCCGATCAGCAATAACGGGCTAGTACAGGCTTTCCAGCAGTCCGCAAACCCGAGGTCGAACCTGGCTCGGTTCGGCATTGCACCGACTTACCCGTTGGACTTCGCGGCCGACGTCAAAGGCAACCGGCTGCCGCAGGTTTCCTGGCTGGTTCCACCGTTCATCCAGTCGGAGCATCCCGCGTTGCCGGTGGCGCTGGGTGCCGTGGCGATGGTCAATGCGCTGCGCATCCTGCTTTCCAACCCGGCGGTGTGGGAGAAAACCGCCTTGATCATCAGCTATGACGAAAACGGCGGGTTCTTCGACCACGTGACGCCGCCGACGGCACCGCCGGGTACTCCAGGTGAGTACGTCACGGTGCCCGACATCAACGCAGTGGCCGGGTCCGGCGGTATCCGGGGCCCGATCGGCCTGGGCTTTCGGGTGCCCTGCCTGGTCATTTCGCCGTTCAGTCGCGGCGGGTTGATGGTCCATGACACCTTCGACCACACCTCGCAGCTGAAATTGATTCGCGCCAGGTTCGGTGTGCCCATTCCCAATTTGACCGCGTGGCGCGATGGCGTCGTGGGCGACATGACCTCCGCGTTCAACTTCGCAACACCGCCGAACCCGACGAGACCTAACTTGAGCCATCCGCTCTTGGCCGCGGTGCCGAAACTGCCGCAATGCATCCCCAACGTCGTATTGGGAACGACGGACGGCACGCTGCCGGCAATTCCGTACCGAGTGCCTTATCCCCAAATGATGCCCACTCAGGAAAGCAGCCCCACCCGCGGGATTCCCAGCGGCCTTTGCTGATCGGCCGGGAAGCTGCCGTTACGGCTTTCGGTGACGGCGGCGGATTTTTTGCGCTCCGGGATCGAAATGATGATCAGCACTGGCTTGCGTATCGGGTCCGACACGCCGGTGGGCTTATCAAGATTGATTTCCGGCACAACTATACCGTGATCGGGAATGTGCGTAGCGGCCGTCGAGGAGGGCGTGTGGGGAGCGAGCACCCAGTCGACGGAATGACCCGTCGACAATTCTTTCGCTAAAGCCGCTGCCGCCACCACCGCCGGCGCTCTCACGTCATTAGCCGCTCCGATTATCGAAAAGGCGTATGGAGCCGGGCCCTGCTCGGGGCATTTGACCGATATCGAGCACATCGCGTTGTTGATGCAGGAGAACCGGTCATTCGATCACTACTTTGGCACGTTATCGGGGACTCGGGGTTTCAACGATCCGTCACCGGCATTCGCGCAGAAGGGCCGGAATCCGGCGACGCAGGCGGTCGACCCGGCCGGCACCACCATTCCGTTTCGATTCGACACCACCGGGGGGCCGCTGCTTGATGGCGAATGCGTCAACGACCCCGATCACGGCTGGACCGCCATGCATACCATGCATAACTCATGAAACGGGGCGCCACCGACGGCTGGTTGCCGGCGCAGGCCGCGTCCAGCCCGCTGCCGGGCAACGTCCCGGTGACGATGGGTTATTTAACTCGCGGGGACCCCCCATCCATTGCCTGCTTGCGGACACATTCACAGTTTGCGACGGCACTGCTGCTCGCTGCTGGGCGGGACCACGCCCAATCGGCTGTATTGGATGAGCGCCCGGATCGACCCGGACGGCACCAACGGTGGTCCGATTCTGATCGAACCCAACATCCAACCGCAGCAAAAACTCAGCTGGCGGATCATGCCGCAGAACCTCGAAGACGCCGCCGTCAGCTGGAAGGTCTACCAGAACAAATTTCTGGGGCCGCTCAACAATACGGTTGTGGGCTACAACGGACTGATCAACGATTTCCAGCGGGCCGCAGATCCGAGATCCAATCTGGCCCGCTACGGCATCGTCCCTACGTATCCCTTGGACTTCGCCGCTGACGTCAAGAACATGCGCTGCCCAAAGTTTCCTGGGTGCTGCCGGGATTCTTGTGTCCGAACATCCCGCATTACCCGTTTCCATCGGTGCTGTCGGAATCGTCGACGTGCTGCGGATTTTGCTGTCGAATCCGGCGGTGTGGGAAAAGACCGCAGTGATCGTCAATTACGACGAAAACGGAGGTTTCTTCGATCACGTGACGCCGCCGACACCGCCGCCGGGCACCCCCGGGGAGTACGTCACTGTCCCCGATATCAACGCAGTGCCGGGTTCGGGCGGTATTCGCGGGCCCATCGGTTCGGGTTTCCGCACCCCGTGCATCGTCATTTCGCCCTACAGTCGCGGTCCGCTGATGGTCCACGACACGATCGACCACACCTCGACGCTGAAATTGATCAGTGCGCGGTTCGGGGTGCCCGTTCCCAACCTCAGCGCCTGGAGAAACGGCGTGGTCGGCGATATGACTTCGACGTTCAATTTCGCGGTCCCGCCGAACCCGTCGAAACCCAATTCAAGTTTCGGCACCGATGCCTTTTCCCTATCGGGTTGTGTCTGCGCCGAATATGCCGGTGCCAGGAACGGGTCCGCACGGGCATTCCCGGCGGGCCCGGTTATGTCGAAGGGCCGATTCAAGGTCGAACCGGGCACCGCGGACTGCCATCGGAGCGATTGAATACGCCAGGACACGCCGGTTTGCGTTTCGCAGCCGACTTCCGTCACGCCTATACGGTCAACTCGAACATCGATAAAGGAGGGCCGGTGGGCGGCGGTGCATTTGCTGGAATGTCGCGTCGAGAATTCCTGGCCAGGGCCACCGGAGTCGGGGCGGCAGCTTTTCTCACGGACTGGGCCGCCCCGGTGATCGAGAAGGCCTATGCGGCCGGCCCGTGCTCGGGGCATTTGACCGACATCGAACACATCGTGTTGTGCCTGCAGGAAAACAGGTCATTCGACCATTACTTCGGCACGCTCTCCAGCGTGGACGGGTTCGACGCACCGACACCGCTGTTCGCCCAGAAGGGCTGGAATCCGCAGACACAAGCGGTTGACCCCGCCGGCATTACCTTGCCGTATCGCATCGATACGACCAGGGGCCCCAACGGCGTTGGCGAATGCGTCAACGACCCCGATCACCAGTGGATCGCGGCCCATTTGTCGTGGAATGGCGGGGCCAACGACGGCTGGCTTGCGGCGCAAGCCAGAACCCGGTCGGCGGCCAATACGCCCGTGGTGATGGGCTACTACGCGCGCCCCGACATACCGATCCACTACCTGCTGGCCGACACGTTCACCGTCTGCGACCGCTACCACTCTTCGCTTCTCGGCGGGACGATGCCCAACCGGCTCTACTGGATCAGTGGCACCGTCAACCCTGACGGCGACCAGGGCGGACCACAGATAGTCGAGCCGTCCATTCAACCGAAACTGACGTTCAGTTGGCGCATCATGCCTCAGAACCTCAGCGACGCCGGCATCAGTTGGAAGGTCTACAACAGCAAGCTGCTCGGCGGCCTCAACGACACGTCGCTGAGCCGCAACGGCTATGTGGGCAGTTTCAAGGCGGCGGGAGATCCGCGGTCGGATCTGGCGCGATACGGGATTGCGCCGACATATCCCGCGGACTTCGTCCTCGACGTCATCAACAACAGGCTGCCGCAAGTCTCCTGGGTTGTGCCGCTGACCGTCGACTCCGAGCATCCGTCCTTCCCGATCGCCGTGGGTGCCGTCACGATCGTCAATCTGATCCGGACGTTGCTTCGCAATCCGGCCGTATGGGAAAAGACCGCGCTGATCATCGCTTACGACGAACACGGCGGATTTTTCGACCACGTCACGCCACCGACGGCGCCGCCGGGCACACCCGGCGAATGGATTCCCAACAGCGTCGACATCAACAAGGTCGACGGCTCGGGCGGTATCCGGGGGCCGATCGGTCTGGGGTACCGGGTGCCATGTTTCGTTATCTCTCCCTACAGCCGAGGCGGGCTGATGGTCCACGACCAGTTCGACCACACGTCGCAGCTGCAACTCATCGGTAAGCGCTTCGGGGTTCCGATCCCCAACCTGACCCCGTGGCGGGCCGGCGTGACCGGAGATATGACGTCGGCATTCAATTTCGCCGCCCCGCCCGACCCGTCGCGACCCAACTTGGACCACCCGGCTCGGCAACTGCCGAAGGTTGTCAACTGTGTGCCCAACGTGGTCCTGGGGTTTCTCAACGAAGGGCTTCCCTATCGGGTGCCTTATCCGCAGGCGATGCCGGTCCAGGAATCGGGGCCGGTCCGCGGAATTCCCAGCGGCATCTGCTAGGCATCGAATGCCTACCGAATACCTACCGAATGCCTACCGAATGCCTTTTGAATCCATCTTTAGACCAGACCTGCGCTGCAAGCCGGTGCGGTGCAGGGTTGTTTCCCGCTGCGCGGATCGAGCGGCAGGCTCGGCTGCTGCGAGCGGCGATGCCGCAGCCAGGCCGCCCGACGTGGCTCCAGTGGTCGTGCTGGCACGCAGAGAAATCGGAGAAAATGGGGATATTGGCCGCGGGATTGTCATACGATGCGAAGTGCTCGATGGTTTGTGGTTGCCATTGAGGGTTGGTTTATTGGAATCGGCACTGGAAGGGGACAGCGTGCTTTTGCCTCTTGGTCCGCCCTTGCCGCCCGATGCCGTGTCGGCGAAGCGCGGTGAGTCGGGGATGCTTGGCGGGTTATCGGTTCCGCTCAGCTGGGGTACGGCCGTTCCACCGGATGACTATGACCACTGGGCCAAAGAGGATGAAGCGGCCGAGGTCGCCGTCGTGCCCGGTGCGGTGGATCCCGAACCCGCCGAATCCAGCACCGACGAGTGGGACGAGTGGGCGGAGTGGAACGAGTGGGAGGCAGCCAATGCCGAACCTCGGTTCGAGGTGCCGCGTAGCAGCAGGGTCGTACCGCATTCTCCGGCGGCCGGTTGAGAGAAAGGGGTAACTGTCGTTCTTCATGACCGATTGGGTGACTTCGGTATCACCGCGGTCGGCACTACTAGGAGTCAATCTGCACAAATAACTCCCGACTAAGAGCCCAGTTGACTATATAAACCCAGTTGACAAGGAGACAGGCAACATGGCAACACGCTTTATGACCGACCCGCACGCGATGCGCGCGATGGCGGGCCGCTTCGAGGTGCACGCTCAGACGGTTGAGGACGAGGCCCGCCGGATGTGGGCGTCCTCGCAGAACATCTCCGGCGCGGGCTGGAGCGGTCTGGCCGAGGCCACCTCGCTGGACACCATGGGCCAGATGAACC
>NZ_UPHQ01000150.1 GCF_900566055.1 Mycobacterium innocens | reverse complement strand
GGTCGGGTGGCCGGAGGGGATTGCACCCTCCGGCTCCCACAGATCCGGACGTGAACCTCTCGATTCATCCGGCTCTTGTCATCTTGATCACCAGACGGCGGGGACGGTGGTGGTCCATTGCCAGTGCGCGAGGAAGCGCGGGTACTGCGTGGTGACCCGCTGCCATGCCTGCTGGAATGCACCGCGGCTCCGATACCGCCGATATTTGTTGCGGACCCAACGCATCAGGTAGGCGTTGATGCGCGCCAGGAGAGGATGCAGCGCCGACCGGAAGAAGGCGCCGTAGTAGTTCATCCAGCCCCGCACGATGGGGTTGATCCAGCGTGCAAGGTCAGCGAAGGATCGCCCGGTGCGATGGTGTAGTCGCCATGACCGCACCTCCCGGCCGATCTTCGTCAAGGCGTCCCTGCTGATCGCGGGCAAAAACGACAGGAACGTGTGTCCGTCTTTGGCCCGCATCCCGCGCGGCCGGAACGTGAAACCCAAGAACGTGAACGACGTGTGCTCATAGTCACCACGCCGGTTAGCGTCCTTGCAGTACACGATCCGGGTCTTGTCGGGATGCAGCCGCAACCCGACCTCGCCCATCCTGTCGTGCAGCGCGGCCAACACCTGGTGGGCTTGGCGCTCGGTGACGCAGTGCACAACCGCGTCATCGACGTAGCGTTCAAAGCGGACACTCGGGAACTCCCGGGCCATCCACATGTCAAACGCATAGTGCAGAAACAGGTTGGCCAGCACGGGCGAGACCGGCGACCCTTGTGGGGTGCCCCGGTCCCGCTGGGCCAGGGTGCCATCGGGCAGCTGAACCGGGGCTTGCAGCCACCGGCGCACATACAGCATCACCCACGGCAGATCGGTGTTGACCGCCACCGCTTTTAGCATCAGGTCCCAAGACACGCTGTCGAAAAACTTTTGGATGTCCAAATCGATCACCCAGTCGGTTTTCCAACACCGCTGCCGGCATACCCCCACCGCGTCGATCGCTGAGCGGCCCGGCCGATACCCGTAGGAGTCATCGTGAAAGATGTCTTCCACCTTCGACTTCAGCTCCTCGGCTACCACCGTTTGGGCCACCCGGTCGGCCACCGTGGGCAGACCCAGCATCCTGGTCCCACCGCCATGCGGCTTGGGGATTTCCACCGCACGCACCGGAGGCGGAAAGTAACTGCCCGAGGACATCCGATTCCACACCTTGTACAGATTGTTTTGCAGGTCGGCCTCGAATGCCTCGATGGTTACCCCGTCTATGCCCGGCGCGCCCTTGTTCGCCTTGACCTTCTCGAACGCCTCCTGGACCGCCCACTTCGAAATCTCGAACGGCTTGCCCGGCGACTTCAACTCGCTCATCCGACTCCTTCCGAACCCCACGGGTTTCGGTTGATCGACACGAACACAGTCACAGATGACCCGGCCCCTTCGCTCCACCCCCATTACAGGAGCTTCACCACTACTACGAGCCGGTCCGCCAACCGGACCCGCGACGGTACTCACACCCACGACAAGCGCGGGCTACTCCCTCTCGCCCACCCGAAAAACCCGGACGGGCAGTGTCGAATCCGGCCTTCTCCCGTTCCATGCAAAAGCCGCAGACCGGGCTCGCGTCGCCTCCATGCCGGACACCGCCTGGCCAATCAACGGGCACCCGCCAGACTCATCCCGGGATATGACGGACACCCCGGTTTCGATGTCATCTATGTGCATTTCGACACGTCAACAGCGAATCGCTTGCGCTCGCCTTCCCGATCCCCACCTGACACATCGACCTGTGCCTTTTCCACATCGCTCACCACAGTCACGTCACCGCTCCTGCAGCATGTGGCGGTTTGAAGCCACCCCCCGCAGGGCGACTCCGAAGGGCCGACAATCCCTCATCTCCTGCACAGCACCGCTTCGGAAAGCTCTACCTACATCGAACTCCCTTCCACGTTCGGGACACACCC
>NZ_UPHQ01000177.1 GCF_900566055.1 Mycobacterium innocens | reverse complement strand
CCAAGACGCGGGCATCAAGTTGTCCTCGGTGGCCACCGATATTTTGGGCAAGTCCGGGCGCGACATGCTCGCCGCGCTTGTCTCGGGTACTCATGATCCGGAGGTTCTTGCCGAACTGGCCCGCGGCAGGCTGCGCACCAAGATTCCCCTGCTGCGTCAGGCCTTGGAGGGCCGCTTCGTGTCACGCCATCGGCTCATCGTGGAAAAGATCTTGGCCAAGCTGGACTTTTTGGACGAGACTATCGAGGACCTGTCTGCCGAGATCGATCGGCTGATCACCCCTTTCGCCGCTGAGCTCGACCTGCTGGACACCATCACCGGGGTCGACCGACGCGCCGCGGAGTGCATCATCGCCGAGATCGGCGTCGAGATGTCACGATTCGGCAGTTCGGCTCGTCTGGCCAGCTGGGCGGGGCGCTGCCCTGGGCATCATGAATCGGCCGGCAAACACAAATCGGGCAGGTCGCGTCCGGGTTCCAAGTGGCTGGCCGCCACCTTGGCCCAGTGCGCCGAAGCCGCCGGGCGCTCCAAGGGCACCTATTTGGGTGCCCAATTCCAGCGGCTCCGTGGCCGACGCGGTCATGCCAAGGCACGCAAGGCCGTCGAACACTCGATCCTGGTGGCCGCCTACCACGTGCTCGACCGCCACGTCGCCTACCAGGATCTCGGCGCGGACTGGTTCGTGCGTCGCCGCCCCGAGGCCCACGCCCGCCGCCTCGCCCACCAGATCGAAGCACTAGGATTCCGCGTCACCATCGAACCCACCGGCCAAGCCGCCTAAACCAACTCAACATCGCCTCAGCCCTACTCCTGGGTGCGAGATCTCCTCACCTCGCATCCAGCTTTCGTGCGCCCAAATCACCTTGTTTTCGGATCAGATAGCGCAATGGCGAATCCTGAAGCCGGGTCACAACCGGGCGAATCGGGTCAATCCGGCGAACCGGTCTTCGACGTCGGGCACTCGCACTCCGACGTCAGCGGCGGCTGGTCGCGGGCGGCCGCTTTCGGCGCGATGTTCGCCATCGGTGCGCTGCTGCTGCTTGCCGCTGATCCCCTACCTGCTGGGCTTCGGGTCGTTGGTCGCCGGGCTGGCATGCGGCGGGGCCGGGCTGCTGGTCGCCGGCGGCCTGACCGCCCGGTTCACCGGCAAAGCGGTGTGGTGGGCGGCGTCGCGGCAACTGCTCTTCGGCGCCGCCACCGTGGCAGCCACCTATCTGGTGGGATTTCTGGTGGGATTGCTGATCGCGGCCGTGCTGTGAGCCCCCGCGACGTCACTATCCGGCGCTCATGCCGTGACCGGGCGGACGCAGCCGGAACAACACGAAACCGGCCCACAACGCGCCAAAGCTGACCAGCATGGCCATGTCGAAGGCCCACCAGCCGGTGTAGTGCGTCCACACCCCGTTATGGGCCGCCAGCGGGTCGACCCGGCGCAGATCAACGGTCGAGGCGGCTGCGGCGAAGCCCCAGTGGGCCGGAATCAGCCAGGAGATCTGGTCGAATCCCCAGGTGCCCACCAGCGGCAGCAGCCCCCCGCCGAAGAGCGCGGACGCTAGGATCACCGGCAGCGCCAGCGGCAGAACCTCGCGTTGCGACCTGCCCAGCGTCGACAGCGCCAGACCGATGATCGCCGAGACGACGGCGGTGGCCGCCACGCTCACGTAGAGTTCCACAGTGGCATTGCGCAGTAGGACCGCTTCATGGACGGGCGGACCTTTGCCGGCGACGACGATGGCGGTGAGGATGCCGGCCTGGATCGCCGCGACCAGGCCGAACACCGTGATCTTGGCGACCAGGTAGGCCGGCGTCGACAACCCGACAGACTGCTCGCGCCGCAAGACCCGCCGCTCGCCGACCAGATCGCCAATCGTCAGCAGGATGCCCATAAGCACCGCGGCGAGGTTCATTGCGGCCAGGATCTCGGTGGCCTCGTGCGGGTTGGGCGCCGACCGGCCGGCGCGGTCGAACCCGGAATCTCCCGGAATCAGCAGCGTCAAGCCGCCCAACACCAACGGCAGTAGCAACATGCAGAGGAAGGACACCCGCCTGGCGATGAACAGGCGGACCTGACGACGAATCGCCAGCCCGAGCTGCTGGTCGGCAGTGAGCTCGGCGGGCGGCCGCCCGGTAGCCGCCACCGCGGGCGGTGCCGGAGGTAGTGAACCAGATGCCTGCTGGCGGTTCAGGAACGCCTGATGCGCACCGCCGGGATCGGCGTCGACCTGCGCGAAAACCTCGGACCAGTCGGTAGTGCCCAGCGCCGGTTTCAGCTGCACCGGCGGCCCGGCAAAGGCCAAAGTGCCGGCCGGGGTGAGCAGCAACACCTGGTCGCACAAGTTCAGGTGAGCAAGCGATGTCGTCGCCACCACGACGACGCAGCCGAGGTCGGCCTGTCGGCGCAGCATCGCCATGACGTGGCTTTCCTGCGCCGGATCGAGCCCGGCGCTCGGTTCGTCGACGACCAGCAGCGAAGGCCTGGAGACGAGTTCGGTCGCCATCGACGCGCACCGGCGCACCTCGGGCGCAAGTTTGGCCACCCGGGTCTTGCGATGCGGCGTCAGTTCGAGTTCGTCGAGAACATGGTCCACCACCCGGTCGCGGGTCGCTGCGGGTGTATCGGGCAGCAGCCGCAACTCTGCGGCGTAACCCAGCGCCCGTTCGACCGTGAGGCAGCCGGGTACAGCATCCTCGCGCGGCACTACCCCGATGCGCGATCTCGTCCATTCGGGCTCGGCCTGCACGTCGTGGCCGTCCACGGTCAGCACTCCCGAACCGAGCGGCCGCAGGCCCGCAAACAGCTCGATCAGGGCGGTGGTGCGGTTCTCCGACGGCCCGACGACCGCGATCAACGAACCGGCGCGTGCGGTGAACGAGATGTCAGAAAGCAGTTCCCGCCCGTCGACTGTCAGTCCCAATCGATATGCCGCCACGCCGACCGTGCGCGCGCCGGGTTTCAGCGGCAGCCGGCTGGTTGCCGGCCCCTCCTCCGCGGACCCGGCGTCGGATCGAAGCGCGAGCAGCTTTCGGGTGGCGTCGGTCATCCGCTCGACCAGGCCGCGTCCCTCGGGCTGCTCAGCCGCCGGCGCGGGCTGCTCACCGGCCGGCGCGGACTGGTCAGCAGGTGGCGGGTGCCCGGCCTCCGGCGCGGGCGGCGGTCCCGGTGGTGTCAATCGGATGGGCTTGGTAGTCCTGCCGAACGTCGGGGCTGCGGGGATTCGCTGAGTCGCCGACTCCGCGACGATGCGCTGCGCCAGCGCCTGGGCGGGTTCTGGGTGAGTGATCGACTTGGCCGGCATCCGCTGCGTGGCTTGCTCGGTCGGTTTCACGGGTTTGCGCCACTGACCGGTAGGCGGCGGCATCGGCCGATGCGCCTGCGGCGGATCGGCCGATGGCGTCAGCGCTGCCGCGGGTGCGGCGAGCTGGAAGGTAAGCCGGGGTCCCCGGCGGGGGTCACCGATCGCGATCGTCTGGCCGTCGCAGATGTCGACTGCCGACAGCCGGGTGCCGTCGACGAAAATGCCGTTACCGCTGCCGTCCATGGCCACCCAATGGGTGCCCTGGAACCGCAGCACCACATCCGGGGCGGGGCGGCCACCGGGACCGGGGTGGTCCAGGCGGATGTCGCAGTGCTCGCCGGGCCCGGCCAGCACGTCGCGGCCCGGGGCAAAGACGTACCGCATCGATCCGAACCAGACGGTCAACGGCGGGGCGTTCGGTATCAAGATGCGGCCGCCACCTTTCGTCACCGAATGTCGTCACCGCAGCGACGATCGACATTGACTGAGTACCCGGCGGGCGGGTCTATCTATCCAGGATGCACCGCGACGGTCACAATGTGTTGCGGCCCGGGGTGGCCGCCGCGTTGTCGAGCAGCCGGCGCAGCACCTCGACGGCCTCAGCCAACACCTGCCGGTCCGCCGGTCCCAGTCGGGCCAGTTGCGGTTCGATCGCGGCAGCACGGTCGGCCCGCACGGCGGCCAGCGTGCGCTGCCCGTCCGGTGTGATGCGAATGCGGACCGCGCGGGCATCGCCGGGGTCGACCGTCCGGGTCACCAGCCCGGCCTCTTCGAGGCGTCGTACCTGTGTGGTCATCGTCGGTTGGGAACAGTGATCGACCGCGGCCAGGTCGCCGATGCGGGCTTCGCCCTTGGCTTCGATGGTTGCCAGCAGCCGGGCCTGCGCCGACGGCAGTGGCATCTGGATGCGTTGGGTCGCCAGCCGGTTGAGTCGCGCGACCACGCCCAGCAAATCGGCGCCGAGGCCCTGATCGGGCACCACGGCCCCGGCGTGGTCGGTGGCGGCGGATGAACTCATGGCCCCATCGTTGCATAGCTTTGCTATGTGAGACCAATCGCGGGCGCTGGCAAGCCAATCCGGCGGGCGGCTGTGTGCTGCCGCCGCATGCGGCTTCACCTGGCAGAATCGATGAGGTGACTGTGCCGGCCCCCGTTGCTTCGCGACATCCGCGACATCGACGCGGGCCGCTGCAACCGGCGGAACTGGCCCAGGCATCGGTGATGGCCGCGCTGTGCGCGGTGACCGCCATCATCTCGGTCATCGTTCCGTTCGCCGCGGGACTGGCACTGCTGGGCACCGTGCCCACCGGGCTGCTGGCCTACCGCTTCCGGCTGCGCGTGCTGATTGCCGCGACGGTTGCCGCCGGGGTGATCGCCTTCCTGATTGCCGGAATGGGCGGCTTCATGGGAGTGGTCCACAGCGCCTACATCGGCGGGCTGACCGGAATCGTCAAGCGCCGGGGACGGGGCACGCCGACGGTCGTTGTGTCGTCACTGATCGCCGGGTTGGCCTTCGGCGCGGCGATGGTCGCGATGCTGGCGGCTCTGAGCCGGCTGCGGCACCTGATCTTCGACGTGATGACCGCAAACGTGGAGGGCCTTGCGTCCTTTATGACCCGGATCCATCTGCAGGGCGCCGCCGCCGACCTGAAGCGATACTTCGCCGACGGTCTGCAGTACTGGCCGTGGGTGCTGCTGGGCTATTCCACACTCGGGATCGTGATCGTGTCGCTGATCGGTTGGTGGGCACTGTCGCGGCTGCTGGAGCGGATGCGCGGAATTCCCGATGTGCACAAGCTGGACGCTCCGGCCGGTGATTCAACGGACCCGATCGGGCCGGTTCCGGTGCGATTGGACAATGCGCGGTTCCGCTATCCCGGTGCCGCCCAAGACGCGTTGCGTGAGGTCAGCCTGGCTGTGCGGGTCGGTGAACACGTGGCGATCACCGGCGCCAATGGTTCCGGCAAGACCACGTTGATGCTGGTACTCGCGGGCCGGCAACCGACGTCGGGCACAGTGCGGCGTCCGGGCGCGGTGGGTCTGGGCAAGCTGCGCGGCACGGCAGTGGTTTTGCAGCACCCGGAAAGCCAGGTGCTGGGCACCCGGGTCGCCGACGACGTGGTGTGGGGCCTGCCGCCGGGCACCAGGATCGACGTCGCCCGGTTGCTCACCGAAGTCGGCCTGGACGGACTGGCCGAACGTGACACCGGCAGCCTGTCCGGTGGTGAGTTGCAGCGGCTAGCGCTGGCGGCGGCGTTGGCCAGAGAACCGGCGCTGCTAATCGCCGACGAGGTCACCACGATGGTGGACCAGCAGGGCCGCGATGCGCTGCTGGGCGTGTTGTCCGGCCTGACGAAACATCACCGCACTGCGCTGGTACACATCACGCACTACAACAACGAGGCCGATTCGGCCGACCGCACGATCAACCTCAGCGACTCTCCCGACAACGCCGACATGGTCGAGACGGCAGATGTTCCGGCGCCGGCCGTCGCGGTGGGTGACCTGGGGCACAAACCGGCGCTCGAACTGATCGGCGTCGGACACGAATACGCCAGGGGCACACCGTGGGCCAAGACCGCGTTGCGCGACATCAGCTTCGTGGTGGAACAGGGCGACGGGGTGCTGATCCACGGCGGCAACGGCTCGGGCAAGTCCACGCTGGCGTGGATCATGGCCGGGCTGACGGTTCCCACCGCCGGGGTTTGCCTGCTCGATGGCCGGCCCACCCACGAGCAGGTCGGTGCGGTGGCGTTGTCATTCCAGGCGGCCCGGCTGCAGCTGATGCGCAGCCGGGTCGACCTGGAAGTCGCCTCTGCGGCGGGCTTTTCGCCCCGCGATCACGACCGGGTGGCCGCGGCGCTCGGTGTCGTCGGGCTGGATCCCACGCTGGCCGGGCGCAGCATCGATCAGCTCAGCGGTGGCCAGATGCGCCGGGTGGTGCTGGCCGGGCTGCTGGCATGTTCACCTCGGGCGTTGATTCTCGACGAGCCGCTGGCGGGTTTGGATGCCGCCAGCCAACGCGGTTTGCTGCGGCTGCTGGAAGACCTGCGCCGCGAGCAGGGTCTGACGGTGGTGGTCATTTCTCATGACTTCGTCGGGATGGAAGAGCTTTGCCCGCGGACCCTGCATCTGCGCAGCGGCGCCATGGAACCGGCGTCGACGAGCGCCGCGGGCGGGACGGGGAGCATGTCATGACGCTGTCGGCAGCCGCCGCCTCCGACGCCGACGGACGCGGCGCCCGTCGCCCCACCCGACCGGTTGTCCTGCTGGTTCCGGTACCTGGCAGCTCGGTCATCCACGACTTGTGGGCCGGCACGAAACTGCTGGTGGTCTTCGGCATTTCCGTGCTGCTGACGTTCTATCCGGGCTGGGTGACGATCGGGCTGATGGCGGCGCTGGTGCTCACGGCGGCCAGGCTCGCGCACATCCCGCGCGGTGCGGTGCCGTCGGTACCTCGCTGGTTATGGGTGGTTCTGGCGATCGGCGGCATTACGGCCGCGCTGGCCGGCGGCACCCCGTCGATCGCGGTGGCCGGGGTGGAGCTCGAACTGGGTGGAGCGTTGAACTTCCTGCGGATCACCGCGCTGTCGATCGTGCTGCTGGCTTTGGGTGCGATGGTTTCCTGGACCACCAACGTCGCCGAGATCGGGCCTGCGCTGGCGAGTCTGGGCCGGCCGCTGCGACTGCTGCGGATCCCGGTCGACGAGTGGGCGGTCGCCTTGGCGCTGGCGCTTCGCGCTTTCCCGATGCTGATCGACGAATTCCAGGTGCTCTACGCCGCCCGCCGGCTGCGGCCCAAACGGATACCGCGCAGCCGCAAGGCCCGGCGGCAGCGGCGCACTACCGAAGTGATCGACCTACTCGCGGCCGCCATCACTGTGACGTTGCGACGCGCAGACGAGATGGGCGATGCCATCACCGCCCGTGGCGGCACCGGCCAGCTGTCGGCATACCCGGCGCGACCCAAATTCACCGACTGGACGGCCCTGATGATCACCGCCGTGACCGGCGGCGCAGCGGTGGTGATAGAGACGCTGCTGCGGGTCACCTGAGCGGCGGTTCGACGCCGATCGGCCCGGCCATTCAGCGGTTCGCTGCCGGATTGCGGCACGCCGGGTTCATAATCAGCCTGGTCCAGCACCAGGAGGGCACTTGCCGGCAACTTCGGCCAGTCTGAGAGAGCAGATGCTGCGGCGCCGCCCGGTGGTCGGTGCCGCGGTCGCGGCGGGGGTCGACGGAGGCCTCAAGCGCAGCATCGGCACCTTTCAGCTGACCATGTTCGGGGTCGGATCGACGATCGGCACCGGGATCTTCTTCGTGTTGTCCGAGGCCGTGCCTCAGGCGGGCCCGGGCGTGATCGCGTCCTTCGCCATCGCCGGTATCGCTGCCGGCCTCGCGGCCATCTGCTACGCCGAATTGGCATCGGCGGTTCCGGTTTCGGGTTCGTCGTATTCGTATGCCTACGCCACCCTGGGCGAGGGGGTGGCAATCTGCGTGGCAGCCTGCCTGCTGCTGGAATACGGCGTGGCCACTGCCGCTGTCGCGGTCGGCTGGAGCGGTTACGTCAACAAGCTGCTGCACAACGTGTTCGGATTCCATTTGCCGAGCGCATTGTCGGTGGCGCCGTGGGATCCGCAGCCTAGCGAACCACACGGATACGTGAACCTTCCGGCTGTCATCCTCATCGGGCTGTGCGCGTTGCTGCTGATCCGGGGTGCCAGTGAGTCGGCGAAGGTCAACACGATCATGGTGCTGATCAAGCTCGGTGTGCTGGGCATGTTCGTGGTCCTGGCGTTGACGGCCTGCAGCACCGATCACTTCAGGCACTTCGCCCCTTTCGGTGTTGCCGGAATCGGCGCGGCGGCCGGCACCATTTTTTTCTCCTTCATCGGGCTGGACGCCGTGTCCACCGCCGGTGAGGAGGTGAACAACCCGCAGCACAGTCTGCCGCGGGCATTGATGGCGGCGCTGGTTGTTGTCACCGGCGTCTACGTGCTTGTCGCGTTTGCCGCGTTGGGCACCCAGCCATGGCAGCTTTTCGAAGGCCAGGAAGAGGCCGGGCTGGCCACGATTCTTGACAATGTCACCCACGGCACCTGGGCCAGCACCATTCTGGCGGCCGGCGCGGTGATCTCGATTTTCACCGTCACACTGGTCACGTTGTACGGCCAGACCCGCATCCTGTTCGCGATGGGTCGGGACGGCCTGCTGCCGGCACGGTTCGCCGCGGTGAATCCGCGCACGCAGACTCCGGTGAGCAACACCGTGATCGTCGCGATCGCCGCGTCGATCCTGGCCGCTGTCGTGCCGCTGGACCGCTTGGCCGACATGGTGTCCATCGGCACGCTCACCGCGTTCATCGTGGTGTCGGTCGGGGTGATCATCCTGCGGGTGCGTGAACCCGAGCTGCCGCGGGGGTTCTGGGTCCCCGGTTACCCGGTGACACCTGTTCTCTCGGTGCTTGCCTGTGGGTACCTGCTCTACAGCCTGCACTGGTACACCTGGATCGCGTTCACCGTCTGGGTTGCGGCCGCGCTGCTGTTCTACCTCTTCTGGGGGCGCCACCACAGCGCGCTCAATAACCTTGCGCTGCTTGCGGATCCACCTGCGGGGGAGCTGTGAGCGTCGTCGTCGGGTACCTGGCCGGCCGGGTTGGTCCGTCGGCGCTGCAGCTGGCAGTGCGGGTGGCGCGGACGCTGAACACGTCACTGACGGTGGCGACCATCGTCCAGAAGCCGTGGCTGCCGGGATCGCTGACTCAGCCGGGTTACGAGCAGTGGGCCGATGAGCTGGCTGCTGACTCTGCGACGGAGGCTCAGCGTTACCTCCGCACCGTGGCCGACGGCGTCGAGGTCAGCTATCGCTATCACGAACACCGGTCGGTATCGGGCGGATTGATCGAGGTGGTCGAGGAAGTCCACGCCGAAATGCTGGTGCTGGGCTCGTTCCCGAACGGGCGACGGGCGCGGGTATTGATCGGCTCGACCGCCGACTGGCTGCTGCATTCGTCGCCGGTGCCGGTGGCGATCAGCCCTCGCCAGTACGACTCCCACAGCGCCCGGCTGACCAGGCTCACCTGCGGTTACTCGGCGGCACCGGATTCGGCCGGGGTGGTGAGGCGGTGCTCGGCGCTGGCCCGGCGATACGGCCTGCCGTTTCGGGTGATCACCTTCGCGGTTCGCGGCCGGACGATGTATCCACCCGAGGTGGGCCTGCACGCCGAGTCATCGGTGCTGGAGGCGTGGGCGGCGCAGGCCCAAGAAATGCTGGAAAAGCTCAAGACCGACGGAGTAGTCGGCAAAGACGTTGTACTGCAAGTGATTACCGGAAACGGGTGGCAACACGCGCTGGAGCGCACCGACTGGCAGGACGGTGAGCTATTGGCGTTGGGCACCTCACCGCGCGGCGATATCGCCAGAGTCTTTCTCGGATCCCGCAGCGGCAAGATCATCCGCCACAGCCCGGTACCGGTACTGGTGCTGCCCGGCTAGGACGGTGCTGGTCAGCGCTGTGCGCAGTCCTGGACCAAGCGATCACATCGTTAACATTGGCCCCAAGTCGATTCGGTGCGCGTTGACTGCCTCACTCGGAAGTTCATGGTGACCACAAATGCTGCTGGTCAACGATGTCCTCGTGCGCAGCCTTGGCCGCCCACGCACACCTTGGGCTCTGTTTCGGCACGCCGATACCGTACCTTCGCTCAATCTCTTGTGATGGCAGGCGTTCGGGGGAAGGCTCCCGTGCCCACCGAGCCGGCCGTCATGCCGCCGCATCGAGTGTGCGGTGACGGCTTTGACTGTGTATGGGGGGCGGGAACCGCCGCGATCGGCCGCCCTGACGGCACAGTCGACGCCGCCAGCGCACAGTCGACGCCGCCAGCGCACAGTCGACGCCGCCAGTGCACAGTCGACGCCGCCAGTGCACACTCGACGCCATCAGCCATTGACCCAACCGCACCAGCACGGGATTTCCATCTCCCCACACCGGGGCGAGACCCACGACCGCTTTTAGCGAGGAGCTCAGGGGCGCAACGAATTTGTCGCTACCAGGTGGGCAAACGAGACATCCCGAACCCGCGGATACTGATGTGGCTGATGGGAAAGCCGCGGTTGCAGCCCACAACTTCGGACTAGATCAGCGCCGTCCTAGGCCCGGCATGTCGGCCGATCAGCGCTGGGCGGCTGCGTTGGCCGCGGCCTGCGCCTGCCTCAGGGTTGTCGCGACATCGCCGCGGCCGAGGAACATTTCGTCGAAATAGGGCTTGAGGGCGTCGTTGCCGGCAGCGAATCCGGAGCCGCCGGGGGCCGGGATGCGCGGTCCGTTCAGCACGGCGAAAAACGGGGTGACGTCGACCCCCTTGGCTTTCCAGTAGGCGAAGTAAACCGGCTGGGCCGACAGCACCGCCGGGATGGCCGCACCTTCGCGTCCCAGGTAGGTGTTGCCTTCGCTGCTGCCCATCCAGCCCAGTACCCGGCGCACCGCGTCGGGATGCTTGGTGGCCGAATTACCGGCCGCGGCAATGCCGTTCGTGACGCTCACCCGGCCCACCGGCCCGATCGGCAGCATCGCGACACCCCAGCGGAAGGTGGCGTCGCGAGCGACCGGCGCCAGGCTGTAGGTGCCGGACTGCAACAGCGCCATGCGGCCGGCCAGGAACTGGTTGCGGGAGAAATCGCCGTTGTCGTTGGTGTCGGAGGCGGGCGGGGCGACATGGTCGTCGTTGATCAGGCCGACCAGGTAACGGAATGCCTCGATGGCGGGCGGATTGTCGAAGGCGAAGTCGTTGCCGCGCTGGAAAACCCCGCCGGCCGAGCCGATGTAGTTCAGGTAAATGCCCTGCGGGTCGTTGGCGGCGTTGTAGCCCCACTGGCGGACTCGTCGGGCCTCGAAACCTGCTGTGCCGGCGACGTGTCCGTCGGCGTCGACGGTGAGCCGGGCCAACAGCGGGCGCAAGGTGTCGTCGGGGCCGGGACTCCAGCGCACCCGGTCCAGCTCGGCCGCCTCGACACCGGCCGCCGCCAGCAGGTCGGCGTTGTAGAACACCGCGACTCCGGCGTCGGTCAGCTGCGGCACCGCCCATAGCACGCCGTTGCGGGTGAACTGGTCGACCACCGACGGCTCCCAGTCGCCCGGATCGAGGGTTGGGTCGATCTTCATCAACCGGCCGCTGTCGGCGTAGGCGGCGAGGTGGGCGTTGGACAGCCAGAAGATGTCGTCGCCGCTGCCGCCGGCCACGTCGGTGCGCAGGGTGTCGAAGTAGGTCGAATACGACACCAGATTCGTGCGGACTTCGATGTCGGGATGTGTGCGGGTGAACGCGTCGAACGAGCGCTGATAGGCCAATGCGATCGGCTCGGCCCACAGCCGGACGGTGACGACGATCCTGCCGGCGGCCGGTTCGCCAGCACGGTCCAGCATCACCGCCGTAACCCCGAGAAGTGCCGCGATCGACGTGAGCGCGGCGGCGACCAATGTGGAAAAGCGGGGGCGAGTCATCGTTTAACGTCCAGATTGCCGTGACGGTCGTGGATCGGCCAGCACAACAGCCCTGACGGCAATCTCGGCGCAATGACGCGTCATTTGAGCCCCGAGACGAGAATCGACGAGACGATATGCCGCTGAGCCGCGACGAACAGCACGATCAGCGGAACGATCGCGACCGTCGTGGCCGCCATCACCAGCGTCCACTGGGCGTTGAACCGGGACTGCAGGTCGGCCGTGGCCACCGTCAACACCCGCCACTTGTGGCCGCTGGTGATCACCAGCGGCCACATGAAGTTGTTCCACTGGGAGACCACGGTGATCAGCGTCAGCGCGGCCAGGACCGGACGGCTGGACGGAATCACCACGTGCACCAGCACATCCAGGGTGTTGGCGCCGTCCAGGAAAGCGGCGTTGATCAAGTCGTTCGGGATGATGCGAAAGTGCTCGCGCAGCAAGAAGATCGCATACGGCGATCCGAACATGAACGGCAGCACCAGCGCCCAGAACGTGTTGCGCAGGCCCAGCTGGGCCATCATCAGATACAACGGCACCACCGTGACCGTTGCCGGCACCATCAACGTTGCGATATAGACCCAGAACAACACGTCTCGTCCCGGGAACTCCAGCCGGGCGAATGCGTAGCCGGCCAGCACCGAAAACGTCATCTGCCCCAGCAAGATCACCCCCGTCATCAGCGCGGTCACCACCGCCGCGCGGCCGAAGCCCGCGCTGGCCAGGTCGGCGTAATTCGACACCGTCGGCGGGCGCGGCAACTGCAGCGGCGTGCCCGTCGCGAACTGGTGGGCGGAGGTGAACGACGTCAGCAGCCCAAGCAAGAAGGGCAGCAACGTGATCAGCGCGCCGACGATCAGGCCGGCGTAGATGACGGCGTTGGCCGAACGGCGTCCAGATGGTCCGGCTCCTCCTCGGGCCATGCCGGCCCGCGTCGTCGCCGAACGGCGTCCAGATGGTCCGGCTCCTCCTCGGGCCATGCCGGCCCGCGTCGTCGCCGAACGGCGGCTAGGTGAGGTCATAGCTGATCCGTCGCCGAAAGTACAGGTGCTGAACGAAGGTGACGCCGACGAGAATGACGAACAGCACCACGGCCATGACCGACGCCCGACCGATGGCCGCCGAACCGAATGCCTCGGAATAGATCTGGTGAGCCACCAGGTCGGTGCTGCCTTCCGGACCGCCGCCGGTCAGCGCGTAGACCATATCGAAAATCTGTGCGGCGCTGACGATTCCGGTGACCAGCACGAAGAAGGTCGTCGGCCGCAGCATCGGCAGGGTGATCCGCCAGAACCGCTGCCAGGCAGTCGCGCCGTCGGTGCGCGCGGCCGCGTGGATGTCGTCCGGGATGGCCAGCAAGCCCGCCAGGAACGACAACGAGACATAGCCCACGTTTGTCCAGACGACGACGGCGGCCACCAACGGTAGCGCCAGGTTGGGATTGCTGAGCCATTCGACACGGCGGCCCAGCACGGCGCTGACGGCGCCGTCGGTAGGCGCCAGGATCCAGCGCCACATCACCGCGATCGCCAGTGGTGCGCAGACCCACGGCAGGACGTAGAGCGTGCGGAAAAAATTGGTGCCCGGAAGCCCCCGGGCCAACATCATCGCGGCCAGCAACCCGAGCACCGTCTGCGCCGGAACCACGATCGCCACGAAGACGGCGGTGACCACCAGCGAGCCGCCGAAGTCGGAGTCGGCCAGCACCGACCGCCAGTTGGCCAGCCCGACGAAGCGCAGCGGGCCCAGCAGATCCCATCGGTACAGGCTCAGCCAGACGACCACCAGGATGGGCAGCAACAGGAAGGCGAGCACGCCGAACAGGCTGGGCGCCAGCAGGGCATACGCCAGCGCGGTGGATCGGCGTGGCGTGGCGCGCATGGGTGTATTAAAGCGTGGTCGATACGGTGGAGTCGTGACACCGAAGCGCGGGATCGATTCCGACTTCCTGGACCTGCCGCGCCACACGTTGGCCGACGCCGCGCTGTCAGCGGCCACCGCCGCCGGGGCCAGCCATGCCGACCTGCGGATTCATCGAACCAGCACCGAGATCATCCAGCTGCGTGACGGAGAGCTCGAGACCGCGATCGCCAGTCACGACCTGGGCTTCGCGGTGCGGGTGATCGTCGACGGCACGTGGGGCTTCGCCTCGCACGCCGAGCTGGCGCCGTCGGTGGCGGCCGATACCGCGCGCCGCGCGGTGCAGGTGGCCACCACGCTGGAAGCGCTGAACACCGATCGCGTCGAGCTGGCGCCCGAGCCGGTCTACGCCGACGTCAGCTGGGTGTCGGACTACCAGATCGACCCGTTCGGCCTGCCCGCAACCGAGAAGATCGCCGTGCTGCAGGACTACTCCGGCCGATTGTTGAGCGCCGACGGCGTCAATCATGCGTTTGCCAGTTTGAATGCGGTCAAGGAGCAGACCTTCTACGCCGACACCTTCGGATCGTCGATCACCCAGCAGCGGGTGCGGTTGTACCCGTCGCTGGAGGCGGTCACCGTCGATGCGGCGGCGGGCACCTTCGATTCGATGCGCACCCTGGCGCCGCCGACGGCTCGGGGCTGGGAGGCGGTCGCCGGCGACGAGATCTGGAACTGGACCGACGAACTGGCCCAGCTGCCGTCGTTGCTGGCCGAGAAGCTCAAGGCGCCCAGTGTGACCGCAGGCCGCACCGACCTGGTGATCGACCCGACCAACCTATGGCTGACCATCCACGAATCCATCGGCCACGCAACCGAATACGATCGCGCCATCGGCTACGAGGCGGCCTACGCCGGAACCTCGTTCGCCACACCGGACAAACTCGGCACCCTGCGCTACGGCTCACCGGTGATGAACGTGACGGCCGACCGCACCGTCGAATTCGGTCTGGCCAGTATCGGTTACGACGACGAAGGCGTGGCCGCGCAGAGCTGGGATCTGGTGCGCGACGGGGTGTTCGTCGGCTATCAGCTCGACCGGGTGTTCGCCCTGCGGCTGGGACGGCCGCGTTCCAATGGCTGCTCGTATGCCGACTCGCCCCATCATGTGCCGATCCAGCGGATGCCGAATGTGTCGTTGCAGCCAGGGTCCGAAGACCTTAGCACCGCCGACCTGATCAGCCGGGTACCGGACGGCATCTACATCGTCGGTGACAAGTCGTGGTCGATAGACATGCAGCGCTACAACTTTCAGTTTACCGGCCAGCGGTTCTTCCGCATCCGCGACGGCCGCCTGGACGGTCAATTGCGCGACGTCGCCTATCAGGCCACCACCACCGATTTCTGGAATTCCATGGAGGCCGTGGCCGGCCCGTCGACCTGGCGACTGGGCGGCGCGATCAACTGTGGCAAGGCCCAGCCGGGCCAGATTGCGGCCGTCAGCCACGGCTGTCCGTCGGCGCTGTTCCGCGGCGTCAACGTGCTCAACACCCGGACCGAAGGCGGCCGATGATCACTGCGCAGCATGTCGTCAACATCGTCTTGACGGAAGCGGCACAGCGTGGCCGTGCCGACGAGACCATGGTGCTCGTCGTCGACCGAACCGAGGCGACGTTGCGGTGGGCGGGCAATTCCATGACCACCAACGGGCTTTCGACAAGCCGCAGCGTGACCGTTATTTCGATTGTCCGCCAAGGTGATAACGCCTTCGTCGGCGCGGTGGAGTCCGGTGAGGTCGACCCATCGGTGTTGCCCGGGCTGGTGGCCGCGTCGCAGGACGCGGCCCGTTCTGCCCCCGAAGCCGGTGACGTCGCACCCCTGCTGGCCGACGCCGGGATGCCCGTCGACTGGGACGCGCCGGTTTCCCGCACCGGTGTCGAGGCATTCGCCGACGTCGCGGCTTCGCTGAGCCGCGAGTTCGCGGGTAGCGACCGGCTGTACGGCTATGCGCACCACAGCCTTTCGACGACATTCCTGGCGTCGTCGACCGGTTTGCGGCGGCGCTACACGCAACCGGCCGGCGCGGTGGAGATCAACCTCAAACGCGGCGACGCCAGTGCCTGGGCGGGCGTGGGGTCTCCCGACTTCGCCGGTGTGCCAATCGATGTGCTGCTCGATCAGCTGTCGACCCGGTTGGGGTGGGCGCAACGCCGGGTCGAGCTGCCCCCGGGACGGTACGAGACGATCATGCCGCCGTCGACGGTGGCCGACATGATGCTGTGCCTGTCGTGGTCGATGGCCGGCCGCGGGGCACAGGAGGGCCGCACCGCGCTGTCTGCCCGCGGCGGCGGGACCAGGGTGGGGGAGCGGCTCACCGAACTGCCGCTGACGCTGTTCTCCGACCCGATGGCGCCGGGCCTGGCGTGCCGGCCGTTCGTCGCGGTGAGCAACTCGTCGGAGACGCTGTCGGTGTTCGACAACGGCATGGACATCGGCCATGTGGACTGGATCCGCGATGGGGTGATCAACGCGCTGGCCTATCCGCGGGCCACGGCCGCCAAGTACGACGCCCCGGTTGCCGTGGCCGCCGAGAACCTGTTGATGACGGGCGGTTCGGCCGGTCTGGCGGAGATGATCGCGGCCACCGAGCGCGGTCTGCTGCTGACCACGTTGTGGTACATCCGCGAGGTGGACCCGACCACGCTGCTGCTCACGGGGCTGACCCGCGACGGCGTCTACCTCATCGAAGATGGCACGGTGACGGCGGCGGTCAACAACTTCCGGTTCAACGAAAGCCCGCTGGACCTGCTGGGACGCGCCACCGAGGCCGGTGTCAGCGAGGTGACGCTGCCCCGGGAATGGGGCGATTGGGCCACCCGGGCGGCGATGCCGTCGCTGCGGATACCGGATTTCCACATGTCGTCGGTCAGCCAGGCGCAATAGCCGATTGCCGGGACGTAGGGCACGTCCTAGCGTGTGAAAGATGGCGGCGGAGACACCGGTTGGTGACGGCCTGTCCCGGTTGATTGGGTGGTCCCCGGGCGACGGGCGCATGGCGAGCCTGGTCCGGCGAGTATGTGCGCGGACGTTGTCGCTGCCCGCTGTGCCTTCCGAGGTGGCCGTCGGCGAGCCGGCGTCGGAGGCGGAACGTGCCGTTGCCGAGTTCGCCGAACAGTTCAGCGTCGACGTCTCGCAGATCAGCGCCGAGCAGCGATCGGGTTTGCTTGAGCAGTTGGGGGACAATGCATTTGGGGCTGTGGTGTCGATCTTCATCGCCGACTTGGTGCCGCGGGTGCGCGCGGGTCTGGAAGCGCTGGGCGTGGGCTCGCAGTACCTGGGATGGGTGCGGGGGCCGATCAGGTGGAACCACGCGGCGACCGAGGGGCCCGGCGTTTTGTTCAACGACTTCTTGCCCGCCGTGGCGCGGATGCGCGCACTCGATCCCGTCACCTCCGAGCTGGTCCGGCTGCGGGGCGCGGCTGCACACAACTGCCGGCTGTGCAGGTCGCTGCGTGAGGGCACCGCCCTGGATGCCGGTGGTTCGGACACGCTGTACGACGAGATCGAGCGCTTCGAGACCTCGATCTTGCTCGATGATTGTGCAAAAGCCGCCCTGCGGTATACGGATGCGTTAATTTGGACGCCTGCGCACCTCGCCGTCGACGTTGCCGCCGAGGTGCGCTCCAGGTTCTCCGAGTCCCAGGCCATCGAGCTGACTTTTGACATCATGCGTAACGCCAGCAACAAAATTGCCGTGTCGCTGGGTGCTGACGCGCCGAGGGTGGAGCAGGGCACCGAACGGTACCTGATCGGGGCCGACGGTCAGACGGTGTTCGGCTGACCGATGGGCACCGGAAGCATGGTCCGGGCGATGTTGGCCATCGCGGTGGGGGTGGCGTCGGCGTGCGGGCTGGCGGGGTGTTTCGGCACAGGTGGCAAGACCGCCCGGCCGACGGTGTCGGTTCACGACCGCGAGGAATCACGACTGCCGCCGATATATCCCGGAACGACGGTGTCCATTCCGCCGTCGACGACGCCAACGGGTCCGGCGAACACCATCCCGGGTGACGGCACCTACCGGGTCGGGGTGGACATCCGGCCCGGAACCTACCGGTCGCAAGGCAGCAACGCCTGTTATTGGGAACGGCTCAGGGGGCTCGGCGGAACCGTCGCCGACATCATCGCCAACGGCGCTGGAACCGGGCCGCAGCTCGTGCAGATTGCGCCGACGGACGTCGGGTTCAAGACGCAGGGCTGCCCGACGTGGACGCTGGATTCCGGTGCTGCGACGACTTCGACGACTTCGACGACTTCGACGACTTCGGTGAAGCTGCCCGAGGGTGCCCACGCATGTCCGACCACGGCCGGGCCCGCCGGCGGGCTGAGCCAGTCCGCGGTCGGATCGGCGGCGACATCCTGCCAGTTCGCCGAACAGGTTCGGCTTGCATACGGAGCCAGCGGGCCAGCTGGCCCGGCACCTCGGCAGGTCAGCGCCGTCAGCCCCGTGACCGGTCAGTCTTACACCATGACCTGCTCAGCCGACGGGGGATTGGTGGTGTGCCGCGGCGGCGACGACGCCGTCGTCTACCTGTACTGATGGGACAACAGTCGCAACGCCGGGGATGTGCGCGGCACTCATACGCCCCGGACACCGGCGACCTCGGCCGGTCGGCGGCTGGACCGGGGGCCCTGTTCGGCGGTCTTTGTCCACGAAAACGCTTGCGTCCGTTGGTCTTTGGCGTGGCCAGACCCAGCCGTCGAAATCCGTGACATAACCACGGACACCGGCCGTTCCGAGTAAGGTGCGTGGATGGCCGACTATGAACCGACCAAGGAGTCGCTCGCGACGCATCCGGTGCCCGAGTGGTTCGAGGACGCAAAGTTCGGGATCTTCATCCACTGGGGTTTGTACTCGGTGCCCGGCTGGGCTCCGCTCGAGGCCGACACCCAGGAGCTGATGACCACCAAGGGACCCGCGTATTGGCTGAAATACAACCCGTATGCCGAGTGGTATCAGAACACCATCGCAATCCCGGGCAGCCCGTCACAGCGACACCACGTCGAAACCTATGGCCCCGACTTCACTTACGACGACTTCAAGCCGATGTTCAACGAAGCGGTGGAGCAATTCGATCCCGACTCCTGGGCCGCTTTCTTCGAGCAAGCGAACGCGCGCTACGTGGTGCTCACCACCAAACACCACGACGGGTTTACGATGTGGCCCAGCCGGCACCCCAACCCGCACAAGGAATCCTGGCATGCCAACCGCGACCTGGTCGGCGACCTGACCAGCGCGGTCCGCGACCGCGGCATGAAGATGGGTCTGTACTACTCGGGCGGGTACGACTGGACGTTCGACCCGACGGTCACCACCGATCTGCCGGGGCTGGCGAGCTCGCTCGTCCAGACAGCCGAGTACGCGCGATACGCGGACAACCACATTCGTGAGCTCGTCAACCGCTATCAGCCGTCAGTGCTGTGGAACGATATCGGCTACCCGCCCCAGTCCAAACTCGCCGAGCTGTTCGCGCATTACTACAACCAGGTGCCCGACGGAGTCATCAACGACCGCTGGGCCCAGCTTCAGCTGCCCAAAGTCCCCGGGGTGGAACCGCTGGTCATGGGAGGTCTCGGGCTGGCCGGTGCCCTGTGGCGGTTCCTGCCCGACCGGGTAAGGGTCCTGGACTTCCCGACCGGTTTCCACTACGACTTCCGCACCCCGGAATACGCCCAGTACGACGAGATCAAACCGTACAAATGGGAATCCACCCGTGGCGTGGGGAACTCGTTCGGCAACAACCGCCAAGAAGGTCCCGACGAGATGCTGACCCTCACCGATCTGGCCCGCAGCTTCGCCGACCTGGTGAGCAAGAACGGCAATCTACTGCTTGGCATCGGGCCCTACCCCGACGGGACGATCCCGGAGCTGCAAGCGCAGCTGCTCACCGACTTCGGCGGATGGCTCGACGTGACCGGCGAAGCCTACTTCGACACCCGCCCCTGGACGACCCCACAAGCCACCGCCACCGACGGCACCCCGCTGCGCTTCACCCAGACCGATGACGCCCTGTACGTGACGTTCCTGCGGGCCCCGGGGGAGCGCCGCGTCGGGCTGCGCGGCCTATTGGGGACCTCGGAGACCACCGTCGCGTTGCTTGGTGGCGGCACACTCGAACACGAGTGCGCCGGCGATCGCATCAACGTCACGTTCCCCGACGCGTTGGACGTTTGGCCGGCCTACGCGCTCAAGGTCACGCCAACGCCCACCCTCGCGAACTGACGCGCGCCATGAGACGTCGGACGCGGCCGGCGCTATCCATGGTGGGGAGCCCGCGGCTGGACTGCGGGCACCGCGGCTGGCAATGCCCATAAGTACTGGCACTGCGTGAGATTTGGGCGTTGACTTCGATATGTCAGGGGTCGGATCGGACTTGCGCGCAACGGCAGGTTTAGCAAGGAAGGTCACTCGAATGGGCTCAACCGGTCGAATTCGATTGCGGTTGGCTGCCGTATTTGCGGCGGCGCTGCTGGGCCAACTCGGGCTGCCGCTGCCGCATGCATCGGCGGACTGCGTCTTGACCGCGCAGGACCAGCATTACATCGCACTGCTGGCACGCCGGCAGATCGGCGCGGCTTCCGGGAGCACCGACTGCGACGTGGCAGCGCTGGGCCAGCAAATCGCCAACGATGTGCGGATGGCAAACAACCCGTCGTTACGGGCGTCGACCATTGCCGATGAGGTGTATTATGGGACGAACTTGACCGCGGAGCAGGCTGCGTTCGAGGTGGCGGCAGCGATCTACGTCTACGCACCGGATATGGTCTGGGTAGTCGAAGACACAGCGTTGTGATCGGCGCCGGATCGCGGTCTACGTGCCCAAGGAGAACGTCCAGATGATCACCAAAGTGCTGATCAGCGCCGCTATCGCCGTCGGTGCCGCGATCGGGGTGGCCGCACCGGCGATGGCTGATGAGCCAACTGCGCCGGTGACAACCTGTAACTGTGACCAGCCGGTCGACAAGCCTCCGGCCCCCAGCCCGCAGCAGATGAATCAGAGCATCCGGGAGGCCCTCGCCAGCCTGGAAGCCGGCGAACGCTGATCCGAAGGGTGGGCCGGACCGCTTAGCCGCCACATCCCGATTTCTTCGGAAGACCTTGACGCTCAACACTTTTCGAGTGGCCCACTTCAGGTGATCCGCTGCTTGGCGAGCGGCGGCGGTGACGCGCACGCAGGTGCTTGTCGAGCGCATCGACAGCGAGCAGGATCGGCATCGAGCTGAGCGCGACGACCCAGCCCCACAGCGGCGGGTTCCACTGGCCGAGCAACCTGGCGACCGGCGGCACCCACAACTCGACCAACGACAATGTCAGACCGATGAGCGCCGCCGGCACCAAGAGCCGGTTGCTGGTCCAGCCCAGCGCCCCGGGCCAGCGCGAGGATGACCGGCAGGCGAAGACGTTCGCGGTCTGGGCGAAGACCACCGTGATGAATGCCGCGCCGGATGCGGCCGCCAAGGCGTGCCCGGTGGGGAACGGGTCGGCCGGACGCCAGCCGAGCGCCAGCATGGACACCAGGAAGGCGGCCAGGGACAGGACTGCCTCGAGTGGCCCCAGCAGTCCGAAGGCCCGGCGCAGCACGGTGTGGTTCATCAACCGGCCGCGCACCGGGGGACCTTCGAGCAGGTGCTGCGCCGGCGGCTCGGCCCCCAGCGCGACCGCCGACAGGGTGTCGGTGCCTATGTCGAGCGCGAGGATCTGCAAGACACCGAGTGCCAGCGGGAACAGGCCGCCCGAGAGCGCCCAGACGAGAAACGGCGCCAGCTCGGCGACGTTGTCGGTCAGATGGTAGGTCAGGAACCGGCGGATGTTGACGAAGGTCGCCCGTCCCTGCTCGATACCGGCCGCGATGCCGGCGAAGGAGTCGTCGAGCAGCACCAGGTCGGCGGCCTCGCGGGCGACGTCGGTGCCGGATTCGCCCATGGCCACGCCGATGTCGGCCTCGTGCAGCGCCGGGGCGTCGTTCACGCCGTCTCCGGTCATCGCCACCACGTGGCCCCTGGAGCGCACTGCGCGCGCGATGCGCAGTTTGTCCTCCGGGGAGACCCGGGCGATCACCACCCCGTCGCGGTCGAGCAAAGCGCCCAGATGCTGCTCGTCCTCCGGCAGGTCCGCCCCCGACAGCACGAGTGAGTTAGGAAAGCGCAGCCCCACCTGGTCGGCGATGGCCGTGGCGGTGGCGGGATGATCGCCGGTCACCATCGCCACCTTCACTCCGGCCCGTCGGCAGGCCTGAAGCGACTCGGAGACCTCGTCGCGCGGCGGATCCTGCAGTGCCACCAGGCCCAGCAGGCGCAATCCCTGATCGCATTGCTTCTGGTCCCGTGGGGTGCGGCCGTCGCGCGGGCTGGACGCGACGGCGAGCACCCGCAGCCCACGGTCGGTGAGGGCATCCACCGCCTGGTGGGCCGCCGGATCGTCGCCGCAGAGCGGAAGCACGGTGTCCGGCGCGCCTTTCACCACGACCTCCTCGGCCAACACCACAGCCATCCGGCGCAGCCTGGGGTCGAAGGGGAACCGCAACTCAGCGGAAACGACGCGACGATCCTGGTCCGTATCGATGCCCAGTCGCCGGGCGAAGGCGTCGAGGCCCGCCTCCATCGGATCGCCGTGGGGGCGCCAATTGCCTTGAATCTCTTCGGCGTACCCGGTGGAGCAGCGTTCGGCGGCCAGGGCGAGCTCGCGGACCGGGTCCGCCGCGGTGGGGGACGACCACGCGAGTTTGGCCGTCGGCCCGTAGCCGGCGCCGTCGACGGTCAGCGAGCCGGCGGGCGTCCAGGCGTCGACGACGGTCATCTGGTTGCGGGTGAGGGTGCCGGTCTTGTCGGTGCAGATGAAGGTTGTCGAGCCGAGCGTCTCGACGGCCTCGAGGTTGCGGACCAGGATCTGGCGCTTGGCCATCTGCTCGGAGCCCCAGGCCAACGACAGCGTCACCGTCGGCAGCAACGCCTCCGGAACCAGGGCCACCGTGACCCCGATCGCGAACACGAAGGCCTGCTGGACGGGGTTGCCGACGAGCATCGAGATGAGCAGGAAGACGACTCCGACGCCGACGGCGATCGCCGCGGTGAGGCGGACCACACCGCGCAGGCCCCGGGTCAGTGGCGTGTCGGGTTTCGTGGTCGAGGTCGTCAGCCGGGCGATACCGGCCAGCCGCGTGTGCTGGCCGATCGCGGTGACCCGGGCGCACGTATCGCCCTCGACGACAAAGGTTCCGGCGAACAGCGCGTCGCCCACGGCCGCGGCGCCGGCCACGCTTTCGCCGGTCAGCATCGAGGAGTCGACCAGCAACCGGTTCTCGGTGAGCACCACTGCGTCAGCGGGCACCCGGTCGCCGCTTTCCAGGAGCAGGATGTCGTCGACCACCACGTCCTCGGCCTCGATCACTTGCCGGCGTCCGTTACGCCACACCGTGATGCGCGTCGGCAGCATCTGCTGCAGCCGGTCGGCGGCACGGTCTGCTCGCGCCTGCTGGATCAGGGCGAAGACACCGTTCAGCACGATCACCGCGATGATGGCGATGCTCAGTTGGGGAAGTTTGGCGAAGAACGCGAGCGCCGCGGCGGCCCAGAGCAGCAGGGCGAAGAAGTGCGTCAGCTCCCCGAGCAGGCGGCGGACGACCGACGGCCGCCTGGCCGCGGGGAGCCGGTTGGCGCCGTCTTTTGCGCGCCGCTGGGTGGCCTCGGCCGTCGTCAGCCCTGGCGGTAGGACATCGGCCATGGTCCTCCTCTGGGCCGCGTAGCTGGCGTTGTCAATAGGTGGTCTCGGTGGGTCTCTGCGTCCCGCGTCTTGACGCAACGCTAACCGCGGATGTTGACAATCGGTCGTTTCCGCATGAATCGCTGGCAACAGCCGAAATGCTATCGACGGGGTGGTCTGTCGTGCCCGCGCGTCCGGCCTCGTGGCGTCAGGCTGGTTCGGCGTTGGTCTAGTCTTTCGCAGGCTTTCCTAGGCTCGATTGTCGTGGGTGAGCGCCGCTTTGTCGGTACGACGCGGACGTGCAACCGAAGCGAGCCATGACATGTGTTGAAAATGTGAGCTATGCTTATCGCATGTCCATGGTTCAAATCCGCAACGTTCCTGACGAGCTTGTCCACGAGCTGAAGGCCCGTGCAGCGGCGCAACGAATGAGCCTCAGTGATTTTCTGCTGGCACGGCTCGCCGAGCTTGCGCAAGAACCGGCCCTCGACGATGTTCTCGACCGTCTCGCGGCGCTGCCACGGCGGGATCTCGGCGCGAGCGCGGCTGAACTGGTTGGCGAGGCTCGATCCGAGTGATTGTGTTGGATGCCTCGGCGGCTGTCGAGCTCGTCCTCGCGACGCCGCCCGGTGCCGCCGTCGCCCGGCGCTTGCGCGGCGAGACCGTGCATGCGCCTGCCCACATCGATGTCGAGGTGATTGGGGCGATACGTCGAGCGGTCGTGCGCCGGCTGATCAGCGATCATGAAGGAATCGTCGCGGTTGCCGACTTTCTGAGCCTGCAGGTTCGACGTTGGCCTATAAAGCCATTCGTCCAGCGCGCGTATCAACTGCGGACCACTCATACCGTGGGCGATGCAGTTTACGTTGCCCTCGCCGAGGGCTTCGGCGTAAGGCTTATCACGTGCGACGGGCGACTCGCGCAATCCCACGGCCACGATGCAGAGATCGAGCTCGTCGCCTGATCCCCACAGTGTGACGGCCAGGACACCGAGTCACAGTTGAACCGATATCGACGCGGAGGCCAACCATGGGACGCAGCGCATCGGCCACACGCTTAATTTGTTCCAGATCACGGCGGGTTTGTTTGGCCGCAGCCCGCGAAAGCCCGACTGCTGGCAACGTTTTCAACCCGATCGGCAATCCATCGTGGAGTCCATGAGCCGCGTTCGACCCGTCTGTGGCCCCCGCAGAGGTCCCCAAGCGGAACTGCGCGAAGGTTGCCAGAAACAGCATCCGCGTTGGTGAACCACGTTTCTCAAGTTGCCGGGCTGACAGATGTCGGGCTGACAGGATGTGAACCTGCGACCACTTGGCCCCCAGTCGGGTCGATTGAATGTCTTTGTCTCACAATATTTTTCGAAGCAATTCGACCAGCAAGAACTATCTCGGGATGCCCCTGGCGACTTCTCTCATTCGTACTCACTTGTGACAACCTCGGCGTTGGGGCACGAAAGATTCGCAAGGAACGCTCCGCTGTCTACGGTAAGGTCACGCGATGGCGCGTGCGCCGGTGATGACGGCGGCAGGGAGCACACAAGGGTCTTCAAGCGCAGACCGGACGCGCAGGCGCCTATCTGGACGGCCTGACGGGGGACATTCAGCGGGGCATGTACGTTGACCCGCGCACGAGCGCTGAGACGTTTGCGTCGGTCGCTGAACAGTGGTTCGCCACCAAAGGTCATCGAAAACCCAAGACTGTCGCGGGACACCGGTCCATCCTGGACATCCTCGTGCTGCCGAAGTGGGGTGAGGTGCCACTGAAAAAGGTTGACTACCAGGCGTATTCAGCATGGCACGGCGGTTTGGCGGTGGACGGATCGCAGCGCGGCATCGCACTCTCGGCCAGTCGCATCACGCAGGCTCATCAGCTCGTCGGCGCAGTGCTGAAGTACGCGCAACGCACGGGCAAGATCGCCAAGAATGTGGCTGGCGGGATCAAGCGGACCGAAGACTTGCCGACCTCGACCGAGCAGGTGCGGCGCTACCTGACCCACGCCGAGCTTCTCCAGCGAAGACCCTCGTTCTTGGCTACCGCGGACTCCGCTTCGGTGAGACCGGCGCTGCGGCGCAAGCATGTGGGCGACCCGGAGTTGACGATTCGTTCATCGGCCACGTATGTGACCGGCGGCTGGGATTGACGTGGCGACGACGAAGACGAACCGGGTGCGCCACGTGCCTGTCCCTTAGCCGGTATGCGAGCGGCTGCGGGATGAGCTGCCAATCGAGCCCAATGCCCTCGTGTTCCCGAGCCATCGCGGCGGGCACCTTCCCATCGAGGAATACCGGAGAGCCTTCGATAAGGGATGCAAGGCGGTTGGCATTACCGACTTGGCACCGCACGGGCTGAGGCACACCATGGCGTCGCTCGCGATCAGTGCGGGCGCTAATGTCAAAGTCGTGCAGAGGCTTCTAGGACACGCCACGGCCGTGGCGTTGGACCGTTATAGCCAGTTGCTGAGTGACAATCTGGCGGGCGTGGCAGATGCGCTCGGCAAGGTCATCGAAAGTACTGTGGCATCCCGGCGGTGTTCCGGACCTGATTCAGTTACGGTGGAGGACATATCCGCAGCTAGTTAGCACAAGGGGCGGTAGCTCAGTTGGTTAGAGCCGCGGACTCATAATCCGTTGGTCGCGGGTTCGAGCCCCGCCCGCCCCACCATATATTGCCTGGTCAGACAGGGTTATGTGGCAGCGTGCTCGCTCGGCGGGCCAGATTTACCGGCGTTTTACCGGCGTGTGGGCGAGCGTGCTCGGCGCTAGCTAACTCGCGCTGATCGTCGGTGTGCCGTTCAACGTCGCGAGGTACCGCTGCTCAACACCTACGCCCGCGAAGAACCACTAGATGGTGCGCTATTTCAAGAATCGCCAGATGTGCTGTGTGACGGATGTGAAAATTGTGCATATACACCACGTTCGGGCGACGCGCCCGGATTGGTTCACCGGCGTGTCTTCCAAGCTCCTGTCGGATCGCGACCATAGCATTGGACCCGCTTGATCGAACAACTGATCGAGCCGGTAGCGCCTAACTCAACCACTACAAGGAACAACTGAAGTGTTCACTGCGAATGTACTAAAAGTGTTGATCGCCACGCCGGGAGATACCGGCGATGAGGTCGACGAGATCATCAAGAGCATCCACAGCTGGAACGGACGCCGTGCTGAAGCGGAGGGCGTGATACTGCTCCCGCGCTTCTGGAAGTTCGACGCCGTACCACTGATGAGCTCGGGTGGGCCCCAGAGCGTCATCGACTCCCAGCTGGTGGATGACGCCGACATCGTGATCGCAGTGTTCGACAGCCGCCTCGGGACCGCCACGCCGACAGCAGTTTCCGGTACCGCCCACGAAATCGAACGTACCGCCGAGGCGGGCAAGCCGGTACATGTCTACTTCTCCGACGAGCCCGTCAGCCGGAATGCGGACCCCGAAGAACTGGTCCGGCTCAACAAGTTCCGTGCGGAGATGGAGGCCAAAAACCTCTTGGGCGTGTACGTGGATCCCACTGACCTTGGCTATCAGGTCCGCGAGGCTGTCGAGCACGACATCGTCATGATGGACTTGGGCGTGTCCGCGTTGTCGGTTGCTGCACCTGACCACGCGATGCCACGGTTACGGTACGACGGGTTCGCCAACCGCCTTATTGCGGAGAACTACAGCACCACGGTTCGCGCCGACGAGTTCACGCTCGACATTCCTGATGGCAAGTATTTGATCGACTATGATGGCGGGCCGGTCGACTTGCTGCCACAAGCGGATGCGCGCTGGCGGGTGACATTGTTCATGGGCTCCGACGATTCCGTGAAGATCAAGATGCGGTGGCTGGAAAACGGTGAGCCGCAAGAGGAAACCCAGACGGTGTTCCTCGACTGAGCTCTGGGGCAGCCGAGGCGGGGAGCCTGGCCGACAACCCCTCAACCCGCCCCGGCGACCGACTAGGGGTGTGCCGCTTCGGGGCCTAGCGCACACGTAGCCGTATGCGCGGCTCGGCGGCACTGGCGCGGTGGGCGGCCAGGGCGGGCACCGGGTACACAATCCCGCCCTGGCCACGACTCATGGGGCAATCTGCTCGCCGGGGTAGCCCCGCGCTTCATCAGGCGGTCGGCGGTGTTGTCGGGGTCGGCCGACGCCGTACGGGTTGCGAGGCGGGTCAACGCGCGGCGCGCGGGGCATGTAAATACCACCTTCGCTCGGTGGCCGGCCATTGAGGTGCGGCGCGACTGGCCCTGGTCCCCAGCTGAACTCGGTGCTCTGGTCACCCGACTGTTCACAGTGGAGCCGCAGTGGGTCTTGCGCCCCGCAACGTGGCGGCTTTGGCGGCGGCGGGTCGCGGTACGGTTCCGGCGAATGCGTGTAGTGACGGCTCATTGTTACGTCGCTATCGTGGGCGCGGTGTAGCTGAGGTTCGTGGTGATCTGCACGACGACCGCCGCGCCTCGGTGCCGGGTGCCGGTACCGAACCCGCGTGCGAAGAAGCTCTCCTGCAGCGGGTAAGGTCCGCGCCCCGGAATATGGCGCAGCCCTTGGTAAGCCGGGTTGACGTGCTCGCGGAAGCCCACCGGATTGGTGACAGGTATGCCTCGGCGACGTCATGAGATCCTCTACGGCTCAAGTCCAAGTTAATCCGCTCGATCGATACCCAATCGCGGGCGTTTATAGCTTCGGGAGAGGACTTATCGACCGAGGTGTAATCGCGGGGTCAGAAACCTCCTACAAGTTCCTTGGGTTATTGAATGAGGGTGATGTTGTCGTAAGTAAGTTGGGAGGCTGGGAGGGTGCCGTCACCGTCGTCGATTCCAGCTTCCAAAACTACTACGTCTCAGCAGAATTCCCGACGTTCATTATCGATCGCTCGGTCATGGCTCCGGAGTTTTTTCGGGGTGTCACTCGTGCGCCGTCCTTCTGGGCTCAGATCGATCGCAGCACACGTGGCAGCATGGCGCGACGAAAGCGGATTACTCCATCGCAATTCCTCGCAACTGAGTTCTGGTTGCCACCAACCTCAAAATTTCACGGTCGCCGGAGTTCTCCCCTTGCGGCTGCTGAGATCACGAGTTGATCTTGATTTCCGGCTTGTCCGTAGGCGGCACCGCCGCGTGTCGTGCGCTGACGCCGGGTTCCACGGTC
>NZ_UPHQ01000176.1 GCF_900566055.1 Mycobacterium innocens | reverse complement strand
TGGCAACTGAACACGCCGACACTGATACGATAATACATGACTACTTCACCCGCATCGCATGACCGTAAAACACCTGCTCACGAACAACATTGAGAATTCGAAGCCCACTCAATAGGGGGAACTACGGACTAGGGCGCGCAACGTCCCGTAGGCGGTCGCGTCGCCGACCAGAATTCCGCCCAGCAACGTCGATGCATCATCGGAGACAACGAGTTTGGCGTAGGTGCCCTTCACGGCGTCGTTGAGCACGACCTCGAGCGCGCCCTCGGATCTGGCGCGCGCATCGCCGAAGCTGGCCACATCTACGCCGAGCAACTTGAGCTTTGTCGACAAGTCCGCGCCGGGGAACTCGGCGTTCCCGCCGAGCAGCCGGTCGGCGACCACCTCCGCGGTGGCGTTACCGGGCGCGACCAGCCCATAGCAGCGGCCCTCGACCGCCGCCACCTCACCGACCGCATAAATGGCCGAATCGCTTGTCCGCCAGGCGACATCGGTGATCACACCGCCGCGGTCGGCCACGTCGAGACCGCAAGCGCGGGCCAGCTCGTCGCGGAGCCGCACGCCGGCGGAGAACACGAGCACCGCGGCGTCGATGGTATCGCCGTCGGACAGCGTGACCCGCAGCCCGCCGGCATGGTTGTCGATCGCGGTGGTAGACACCCCCGGTATGTACGGTCAGACCCCGTGCGGAGACGAGGTTGGCCAGCACCGCACCGCCGCCTTCATCGACCTGAAGCGGCATCAGCCGCGGCGCGAGCTCCACGATATGAGGGGTCAAACCCAACAGCCGCAATGCATGGCGGCCTCGAGACCCAGCAGCCCACCGCCGACCACGATCCCGACGGCCCCGGGCTCGCTGGCCTCGGCCGCCGCCCGAATCGCGTCGAGGTCATCCAGTGTGCGGTAGACGAAGCAGCGGTCCAGGTCGTTGCCGGGGATCGGCGGGACGAACGGGTACGAACCGGTTGCCAGCACCAGCGCGTCGTAGCCGATCTCCTGCCCTTGCGATGTCGTGACGGTGTGGGCGTCGCGGTCGACGGTGATGACCCGCTCGCCCACCTGTAACCGCACCAAATCGTCACCGGCGTAGTCATTTCCGGTCAGCGCGAGCGTGCCGCGATCCCAGGTGCCGACGTAGCAGGGCAGCGCGACCCGATCGTAGGCCGGTGTCGGTTCCTCGCACAGCACGGTGATGTGCCACCGGCCGTCGAGGTCGCGATCGCGCAGCGCCTCGACGAAACAGTGGCCCACCATGCCGTGGCCGACGACCACTACCCGACTTCGGCTCAGGTCACGCCAGTGCGACCGCCTCTTCGAACGTCGTGGTTTTCGGCGCGGGTGCCCTGCTGGGCGTGCGCACATACGCGAACCAGGTGATCCCCGCGCACAATACGTAAAAGCACAGGAAGATACCGAATGCCATCGTTGCCGACTTCGCCGGTGACAGGTACGACGCCCGCAGCATGACGTTAATGCCGACCCCGCCAAGGGCGCCGATGGCCCCGGCGATCCCGATCAGCGCACCTGACATCCGACGCGACCAGTCGGCCTTCTCGGCCTTGCTAAAACTGTCCATGTTTTGCGCCTTGGCATCGAAGATCGACGGAATCATCTTGTACACCGACCCGTTGCCGATTCCCGACAGAATGAACAGCGCGACGAACCCGACCACGTAGGCGGCCAAAATACCGCCCGACGGGGCGCGATGCGCGGCATCACCCATCTCGCCAACAACCGCAAGCCAGCCGGCGGCGGCGATCATCGCGGCAAACGTGTACAGCGTGACCCGACTGCCACCGAGGCGGTCGGACAACCAACCGCCACCCGGCCGCGCGATCGAGCCCAGCAAAGGTCCGATGAAGGCGATCTGCCCGGCGTGCAGCGCCGCCTGGGCGGTCATCGCCGGGGTCACCTTGATGCCATGACTGATGTTGGCCAGGAAGCCTATTTGCAGCACTTGCCCGAACGCGAACGAAAAGCCGATGAACGATCCGAACGTGCCGATGTAGAGCAGTGCGATCAGCCACGAGTCGCGGTATCCCATCACATCGACCATCGAGCGGCTATTGGTGCGCTGGTTGGTCAGATTGTCCATGAACAGCGCCGCGCCGATCGCGGCGATCGACAGCAGCACCAGGTACGCCGCGCACACCCAGTGCGGGGAACGGTTGCCCGCAGTGGCGATCACTAGCAGCCCGATGATCTGGATCGTCGCGACGCCGATGTTGCCGCCGCCGGCGTTCATGCCCAGTGCCCACCCCTTGAGCCGCTGTGGATAGAAGGCGTTGATATTGGTCATCGACGACGCGAAGTTGCCCCCGCCAAACCCGGCGATCGCCGCCACGATCATGAATGTTGTGTAGGACGTGTCGGGATGAGCCATGAAATACAGCGTTAGCACTGTGGGGATCGCCAGCAGCAGCGCGGAGAACATCGTCCAGTTGCGACCGCCGAACCTCGTGACTGCGAACGTATAGGGCAGCCGCAGCACCGCGCCGACCAGCGTCGGCATCGCGACGAGAAAGAATTTTCCGGCGACATCGATGTGATAGACGTCCTGCGGCATGAACAGGACCATCACCGACCAGATCGACCAGACGGAGAATCCGACATGCTCGGCGAAGATGGACCAGATCAGGTTGCGGCGCGCGATCTTGGCTCCGCCGTTGTTCCAGGCGTCGACGTCTTCAGCGTCCCAGTCAGCGATGATGTGTTGGCGCACCAGTAATGGCATGCCATCACTGTAGGAAAGCGTTGTTGCGGCAACGCTTCCCGCGGTGACTTGAGTGCTACAACCTGCTCACCGACCACCCGTTGGGAAGGTGAGGTCGAGATGCGGCCACGGTTCTAGGCCACCTGTCGGCTGTCTGAGTCGAAGTCAGATCCAGCGGCTACGTGCGGGTGGCGCGACAGGCGTTACCCAGGCTTTTGCATAACGGTTGCCGGATGCTTTCTGCGGGTCGCGACTTCGATAGACCAAGTACGGGCGCATCAGGTAGCCGGCCGGCGCGCTGAACATATGTACCAGCCGTGTGTAAGGCCAAATACCGAGCAGCACAAGGACAATCAAGACATGCATCTGAAAGCTCCATGGTGCATGCGCCATCAACTCCACCACCGGGTGTACCGACAACAGGCTGCGGAACCACGGCGACACGGTCTCGCGATAGTTGTAGGCGGCGAACACGTTGGTCAAAGTGTTGAGCATCCCAGTCGCCAGCGCACCCGTCAGCAGCGCGTACATCACTTTGTCGGCACGCGTCGTCGCCTGGCGAACCGCAGAGACCGCGATACGCCGGTACAGCAGGATTCCCAGTCCGGCCAGAACCGCAAACCCGGCGAGTGAGCCCATCGTCACGGCCGTCAGGTGATAAAACCATTCGGGGATCCCTGCCGCTGTTGTCCACGATTCGGGGATCAGCAGGCCGACGACATGGCCGCCGAAGACGCCGAGCAGACCGAAGTGAAACAGCGGACTACCCATCCGCAAAAGCCAGCTCTCGTACATTTGCGAAGATCGGGTGGTCCAGCCGAATTGATCGGTGCGGTAGCGCCAGATATGGCCCAGCACAAAGGACGTGAAGGCGACATACGGTGCGGCCATCCAGAGCAGTGTGGTCATCGGCGGCTTCCGACCGTGAGTGGATCCATTGCGAACGGTTCCAATCCGACGTCCTCGTCCGGAGGCCCCTGCGCGGCCAGCTCGGCAATCCGGCGGCGGTCGGCGCCGCTGATCGCCGGCAGCGTCGCCAGAATGGCGGCCACCACGCCGGCATACGGAGAACCGCTGTCCAGCAGCGATAGTCGCAACAACTCGAGCACCGGGACATGCTCGGAAAGCAACCGCTCGCCCTGAAGCTGGTCGACCGTGGCAGCGAACTCGAGAACCAGCGGCAGGTAATCGGGCAGTTCGTCATCACCCATAGCCATCCCTGCCTGGCGGTAGGCGTGCTTGAACCGCAGCAGTGCCATGCCGCGTTTGCGGGTGTCTCCATACGCGTAGTACGTCAGGTGCAGGCAGGCGCGGCGACGCATGTCGAATGTCTCGACGTAGCGCGCGGCGAGCTGCAGCGGGTCCGCGCAGCTGAATTCTTCCAGAAAGTCCAATATCGGTGCGCGTACAACGGCAGGCAGTTCCGTTGCAGCAGCGGCCAATTGACCAGTCATCGCCAGCGTCTGCGGACTGGGGTAGTCCAGCAGCAGCGCGGCGATGCGCCAGAGCACCCGCGCTTCGCGGACGGACAGCGCGGCACTGCGTACCGGTCGCCGACTCAGCGCCAAAGTCCTCATTTCGAAGGCACCAACCCGTCGGTGCTCTTGCCGTCCCAGTTGAGCAGGTTCGCCCCACCGGACTTGCTGCGGTTGCCGTTGCCGTTGGTGAGATGAAACTTGTCGGCCATCGCGTCGAACGCCGTCATCCCCGGCCCGCCGTCCCCGTCGAGGCTGCATCCGGTGGCCAGCGCGTCCAGGCGGTGCGCGTCCGACCCCGCTCCGTTGGGGATCACGTAGCGGTCGCCGTATTTGGCGATCGCCAGCAGCCGGTACATCGACTCGATCTCTTCGCCGGTCAGCCGCACCGATTCCGGGATCGCGTCGTCGAATTCCTCGCCCAGGTTGGCCGCGCGCATGTACGAGCGCATCGCCGCAAGCCGTTGCAGCGCAAGGCGAACCGGCCCGACATCGCCTGCGGTGAACAGTTCGGCCAGATATTCGACCGGGACTCGAAGGGCGTCGATGGCACCGAATAAATTGTTCTTGTTCTCGCCGTCGTGGCCGGTCTGGGCGAGAATGTCGACAACCGGGGAAAGCGGTGGGATGTACCAGACCATCGGCATGGTGCGGTACTCCGGGTGCAGGGGAAGCGCCAGCTGGTAGTCGACGATGAGTCGGTAGACCGGCGAATTCTGGGCGGCCTGTATCCATTCGCTCGAGATCCCGGCGCGCTCGGCCTCGGCCACCACCCGCGGGTCGTGCGGGTTCAAGAACACGCCCAGTTGCGCCGGATACAGATCCGTCTCGTCTCGCACCGACGCTGCGGCCGCAACAGCATCGGCGTCGTACAGCAGTACCCCGATGTACCGCAGCCGCCCGACGCAGGTCTCCGAGCACACTGTCGGAATGCCCACCTCGACGCGCGGGTAGCAGAACGTGCACTTTTCGGCCTTGCCGGTCTTGTGATTGAAGTAGATCTTCTTGTAGGGGCAGCCCGTGACGCATTGCCGCCAACCACGACACCGGTCCTGATCGACCAGCACGATGCCGTCCTCGCTGCGCTTGTAGATCGCGCCGGACGGGCACGACGCGGCGCATGAGGGGTTGAGGCAGTGTTCGCAGATGCGCGGCAGGTAGAACATGAAGGTCTGCTCGAATTCGAGCTTCACCTTGTCGGACAGCTTGGCCAGCAGTGGATCTCGGCCAATCTGCTCGGGCCCTCCGCCGAGGTCGTCATCCCAGTTGGCGCCCCAGGTCACCTTGGTGTCTTGGCCGGTGAGCAGAGACTTGGGACGGGCCACCGGCGTGGTGTCCATCGCGGGCGCGGACAGCAGGTTCTCGTAGTCGTAGGTCCACGGGTCGTAGTAGTCCGACAACGTAGGCAGATCCGGGTTGGCGAAGATGTTCAGCAACCGCTTGATCCGAGATCCCGACTTGAGCGTCAACTTGCCGCGCTTGTTGAGTGTCCAGCCGCCCTTCCACTTTTCCTGGTCTTGGTACCGGCGCGGATATCCCTGTCCGGGACGGGTTTCCACGTTGTTGAACCAGGCGTATTCCATCCCGCCGCGGTTGGTCCAGGCCTGCTTGCAGGTGACGCTGCAGGTGTGGCAGCCGATGCATTTGTCGAGGTTCATCACCATCGCGAGCTGAGCCATGACTTTCATCGTCAGTACTCCACTTCTTGCGAGCGTCGCCTGATCGTGGTGACCTCGTCGCGCTGGTTTCCGGTGGGGCCGTGGTAGTTCAGCGCGAAGGACTGCTGGGCGTAGCCGCCGATCAGGTGTGACGGCTTGATCATGATCCGGGTCAACGCATTGTGGATGCCGCCGCGCTTGCCGGTCTTCTCGGTGCGGGGCACGTCCATCGCCTTGTCCTGCGCGTGGTACATGAACACCACGCCTTCGGGCATCCGGTGGCTGACGATCGCACGCGCGTTGACCACACCGTTGCGGTTGGTGCATTCGATCCAGTCGTTGTCTTTGACGCCGATCTTCGCCGCGTCCACATCCGACATCCAAATCGCCTGCCCGCCACGGGAAAGCGTGAGCATGTGCAGGTTGTCCTGGTACGCGGAGTGGATCGACCATTTGGAGTGCGGGGTCAGATACCGCACCGTGATGCCGCCGCTGGTGTCGCCGACCGTCGGCTCGTTGAACAGCGCGGTCATATCCAGCGGCGGACGGAAGATCGGCAACTGCTCCCCAAGCTCGCACATCCAGTCGTGATCGAGATAGAAGTGCTGCCGACCCGTCAGGGTATGCCACGGCTTGAGCCGCTCGGTGTTGATCGTGAACGGTGAGTACCGACGACCCCCGGTCTCCGAACCGGACCACTCCGGCGAGGTGTTCACCGGCACCGGCCGAGACTGCGTGTCGGCGAACGTGATTCGTCGGCCCTCGTTCTCCTTGGCGAGGTCTGCCAGCTCGGTGCCGGTGCGGCGTTGCAGCGCCTCGAACCCCTCGACAGCGAGGCGCCCATTCGTCGTGCCGGACAGCGCCAGAATCGCCTCGGCGGCGTGGGTGTCCTTGGCCAAAGACGGCCGCCCGACGGCCATGCCACTGACCACTGCGCCGTTGACACCGCGCAGGTACTCGACCTCCGCGTCGGGATGCGTCGTCACGCCCTTGGTCGTCAGGCCGACGGTTTCCACCATCGGCCCCAGCGCCGCCATCTTCTCAGCGACCGCCGGGTAGTCCCGCTCGACGACAACGAGCCGTGGCATCGTCTTGCCGGGAATCGGTTCGCACTCACCGGCTTTCCAGTCCAGCACCCGCCCGCCGGGCTGCGCGGTGGCGTCGGCGCTGTCATGCTGCAGCGGCACCGCGACGATGTCGTTACGCTTCCCGAGGTGCTTCTCGGCGAGCCAGGAGAACCCCCGCGCGATCCGATGGAACGCCTCGAAGTCGGTCTTGGTCTCCCATGGTGGTGAGATCGCCGGCGAGAACGCGTGGACGAACGGGTGCATGTCGGTGCTGGACAGATCGTGCTTCTCATACCAGGTGGCGGCGGGCAGCACGACGTCGGAAAACAGTGTGGTGCTGGTGCTGCGGAAATCCAACGACAACAGCAGGTCCAGCTTGCCGACCGGCGCCTCGTCACGCCAGCGGACCTCCTGCGGATGGACCGCGTCCGCATCGCGCGCGGCGACATTGGAATCGGTGCCCAGCAGGTGCTTGAGGAAGTACTCGTTGCCCTTTGCCGACGAGCCGAGCAGGTTCGACCGCCACACGGTCAGGCAGCGCGGGAAATTCTCCGGCGCGTCCGGATCCTCGCAAGCGAACCGCAGATGGCCCGATTTCAGACCATCCACGACGTGGGCCGACGCGTCCTTGCCCAACCGCGTCGCCTCATCGGCCAGATCGAGCGGATTGCGGTTGAACGTCGGATAACTCGGCATCCATCCCAGCCGGCTCGCCAGCGCGATGTTGTCGGCCGCCGTTCGGCCCGCAAACCGGCCTTCGGCCAGCGGGGAAGCCATCACCTCCGACGTGAACCCGTCGTAGCGCCACTGGTCGGTCGACAGGTACCAGAACACTGTGCCCTGCATCTGCCGCGGCGGCCGCTGCCAATCCAACCCGAACGCCAGTGTCGACCAGCCCGTTACCGGTCGGCACTTCTCCTGTCCGACGTAGTGTGCCCAGCCGCCGCCGTTGACACCTTGACAGCCGGTGAGCATCACCAGCGTGAGAAACGACCGGTAGATCTGGTCGGAATGAAACCAATGGTTGGTTCCCGCGCCCATGAGAATCATCGACCTGCCGCGCGAACGTTCGGCGTTGTCGGCGAATTCACGCGCGATCCGTTCCACCGCCGTGGCGGGTACGCCGGTGATCGGCTCCTGCCAGGCTGGGGTGTACGGCGCAGTGGCGTCGTCGTAGCCCGCCGGCCAGTCACCGGGCAGGCCCTCCCGGTGCACGCCGTACTGCGCGAGTAACAGATCGAATACCGTCGTGACACGTTGTCCGGCAACGATCTTCGTGGGCACACCTCGCGTCAGCACCTCCGGGCGGTCGCTGTCGAAGCGGGGCAGCTTGACGGCGGCCACCTCGTCGTGGGCGCCGTATAGCGTGAGCAACGGGTCCACGCCTTGCAGGTCGAGGTTCCACTTACCCTCGCCGGATGCCGTGAACCGGTATCCCAGCGAACCGTTCGGCACCACCGGATTAGCGTGCGCGTCGAGCAGCACCGTCTTGGACGAGGCGCCTTCGCCGGTGTCGCCGAGATCGCCGGCGGTGAGGAACTTTCCGGGCAGCCAGGCACCGTCGCGCTCGGTCAGCGTCACCAGAAACGGCAGATCGGTGTACTTCTTCACATAGTCGGAGAAGTAGCGGGTCGTCCGGTCGACGAAGAATTCCCTGAGGATCACGTGTCCCATCGACATCGCCAGCGCGGCGTCGGTTCCCGGGCGCGCCGGGAGCCATTCGTCGGCGAACTTCGTGTTGTCCGCGTAGTCGGGCGAGACCACGATCACCTTTTGGCCGCGATAGCGCGCCTCGGTCATGTAATGCGCATCGGGTGTGCGGGTGACCGGAACGTTGGAGCCCCACATGATCAGGTAACCGGCGTCGAACCAGTCGGCCGATTCGGGGACGTCGGTCTGGTCGCCGAACACCTGCGGCGAAGCCACCGGAAGGTCGGCGTACCAGTCGTAAAACGACAGCATCGACCCGCCGATCAACGAAATGAACCGCGCCCCAACGGCATGGCTGACCATCGACATGGCCGGTATCGGCGAGAAGCCGGCCACTCGGTCCGGACCGTACCGTTTGATCGTGTGCACGTGGGCGGCCGCCGCGATCTCGGCGGCTTCCCACCACTCGGCCCGGACAAGCCCGCCCTTGCCACGTGCTGCCTTGTAGCGGGCCGACTTAACCGGATCATCGACGATGTCGGCCCAGGCCAGCACGGGGTCGTTCAGTCGCTCCTTTGCCTCGCGGTAGTACTCCAGCAGGACACCGCGCACATACGGATAGCGCACGCGCGCAGGCGAATACGTATACCAGGAGAACGAGGCTCCGCGGGGGCAGCCTCGCGGTTCGTACTCCGGTTTGTCGGCGCCGACCGATGGGTAGTCGGTCTGCTGGGACTCCCAGGTGATGACGCCGTCCTTGACGTAGATCTTCCATGAACACGAACCGGTGCAGTTGACGCCGTGTGTCGAGCGGACGACCTTGTCGTGGGCCCACCGGTCTCGGTAGAAGTCGTCCGCCGACCGGCCACCGACCTTGTGTAGCGCGCGGTGATCCGGGGAGATCTCGCCGCGATGAAAATATTTGCTGAATCCGAGCAAGGCGTCAGCGGCGGTCTGTCGACTCGCGTTCAGATCGACCACTTTGCCTCCCCTCGGACACCGACTATCGCGCAGTCATTGACCGAGGATAAGGCAGGTTTTTGGGTTGTCAAGAATACGCACCGATACCCGCGGGCGACCGTGCGATTGCGTTAACACCCCGGTCATAATGCGATGCACAAGGCTTGCGGCAATGTTGCCGTCGGCCATCGAAAAGCGCTGCTGGACGACATGATCGATGGACCACGACGCCAACCAACCCGCGACAGCGTCACAGGAGCGAATTCAGCATTTTTCTTACCCTTAACATCGATCTTGCCGCGTCCCACGATGAGCCAGGGGTCGGTGGGCGGGAAGCGCAGTCCTGCGCGAGGAATCCCTGTAGATGTGGCGAGTCGTTGGAGGATCTGGTCGGCGGTTTTGGTCCGTACGAATGGTTTTGGGTCCTCGCTTCATGTGCGATCTAGCTGCGGATGTCTTTTTCCAGCGCGGTCACGCTGGTGCGGTATCGCGGCGGATGCGCTTGTCGGTCAGAAACGCAAACCGGCGTTCGACTGGTTGAGCCGGCAAGAGTAGCTCGGGGTGAAGTGCATGTGAAACCGCGGACGGCGGGGCCAGCCAGCTGGTGATGGTGGGTGGCGTAGTTGTCGCAGATCCAGCTCGGCGGCGATGTTGTTGTCGAGCTTGGTGATAAATGCCTCGGATTCGGGGGCGCGGTGGCGGCGGTGGATCGATTCGTCACCGTGCCGCTGTCCACATTGAATACGGCAAACAGGATGGTTACGCCGTGACACACATAGGGGTGGGTGCATCGCTTGGGCATGCCCGGCATCGTGGCAATACCGGCGCGGTGCGGTTGAGCGCCTGGATCTGGGATTTTGATCGACGCTGAGCGCCAGCACCTTCTCCGGCGGCTCCAGATGCAACCCGACGATGTCTTGTACCGTGGTCATGGTCGTGGCCCGAGTCGGCCACCACCAGCGGTGAAACTGGCTCCCCGATGCGGTCCCTTGCCTCGGCCATCACGTCGGCGACCGTCAGCCGAGCCTGCTCAGCGCTCTTCGCCGCCTTGCGCTCTGCCTCGCGAGCAGCACGCAGGCCCCATGCGGTTACGGTGACGGTCGCCTCGCGCAGCGGCAACTTCACCACCACCCAGCGGAGCGCCTCATAGGCAGCCGCGCCTACTGCACCGGTCACCACTGTGGGCACCGCCTTCGCCCAAAGTCCCTGCCAAGCCATCTCGAACACTTCCTTCCTTATCGGCGAACCATCACGGGTTGCGGACAGCCACACTCCTGCCACCAAGTGCACTGGCAATCCCCTCGAACCGTAGAGACTTTGTTTGGGTGGGACGTGGTTGTGAGCGCCGGGCGTTTGGGCGGGCAGGGGCTTTGCTCCTGCCCCGTGCCGCTGCGCGGTGAGGGGCCGGAGAGGCTCCGGGGTCAAGGGCGGGCCGTAGGCCCGTCGCGCAGCGACGCATAGCGCCCTTGAGACATCCCAGGAGCTTGAGATGTCAAGCCGTTGGAATACGAGACGGCCGCGGAGGACTTGTCGATCCCCCCGCCGGCCAAAGCCTGCACCGGTCCTCGGCGCCGTCAAGCAAACTACGCTTGACCGCGCCTGCGGGCCGGAGCACGCCCCAAGATGGGCGGGAGCCGACCAGGAAAATGGATCACGAGGAACCCATGAGCTTGTTTGTCAAGCGGCACTCTGTTGATCTTGGTTGTGACTGAGCCATGCCGTCGATTCGTCGTAGACGGCGCCGGTCTTCAGGCAGCCGTGCAGGATGCCGACGAGCCGGTTGGCGAGCTGGCGCAGTGCGGCGTTGTGGCTGAGGCCGCGGGCGCGTTGTTTGTCGTAGTAGGCACGTGCGCCGGGTGAGGCGCGCAGCGCGGACTGGGCTTGGAGCATGAGTGCGTCGACGAGCCGGTCGTTGTGCACGAACCTGGCGTGCACGCTCTTGCGCTTGCCGGACCTGCGGGTGATCGGGCTGGTGCCGGCGTAGTTCTTGCGCGCCTTGGCGTCGGCGTAACGGCCTGGGGCGTCGCCGAATTCGCCGAGCACCCGGGCACCGAGCACCGGTCCCATGCCGGGCTGGGACAAGATGATCTCAGCGTCCGGGTGCCGGCCAAAATGCTGCTCCACCTGCTCTTCGAGCGCCGTGATCTGTTCGTTGAGGGTGGCCAGTACGGCCGCGATCGAGCGGGTGGTGGCCGCGTAGGCGCCGGTGATGACCGGGTCGCGGCCGAGCTGCTGGCTGCGCAGTACGGCCTGGATGCGGGTGGTCTTGGTGTCGAGGTCGCGGCGGCGGGCGTGTTTAAGCGCGGCTCGGATCTGGCTGCGGTTCAGCTTTGCGGCCGAGGCCGGGTCGGGCGCCTTGCTCAGCAGCTGAAGCGTGTCGGCGGCGTCTAGGTCCTCGAAGGCCTCCAGCGCGGCCGGGAAGTACTCGCGCAGCGCGTGCCGCAGACGCAGCACATGGCGGGTGCGTTCCCAGATCAGCGTCTTATGCACGCGGGCAACCACTTTGATCGCCTGCACCTGGGAGCTGTCGGCCGCGATGGGCCGCAGCTGATGCGCGTCGGTGCGGACCATGTCGGCCAGGATGTGCGCGTCGGCGGGGTCGCTCTTGGCGCCGGACACGGCATGCCGTTCCCGATATCGAGCCGCCTGCAGCGGGTTCACCGCGTACACGGTGTAGCCGGCGGCGAGCAGGGCGGCCACCCACGGGCCGCGGTCGGTTTCCGTCCCGACCAGCACCTCGGCCTCCTCGGCGTCGTCGCCGAGCTGCTCGCCGATCATCGCGTGCAGCCGGGCGATCCCGGCCACGCCCTCCGGCAACCGCGCCCTGGCCAGCATGCGCCCGGCTTGGTCCATCAGTTCGACGTCGTGATGCTCTTCCGCCCAATCGTCTCCCACGAACAGCAAACCCAATCCTCCTGTCGCTCACAACAACCCAACTTGGTTCGGCAACGTGCGCGGGAGAACTGTCGGCGGCCTAATGATCGAGTGCTCACACCATGCACGGTGGGCACGACATCCCATCAGCGATCCCTTCTCCCGGCGAACCGGCGGGAGGCGACGATCTCAAGGCAGGACTCGAGGTCCTGGCAGGAGTAAGTGCTCATCCCACCGGCCGCTACCGGTAGCGAGTCTGCCCGATGACCGACCCGCTAGTTCTCATTAGGCCGGAGGGGCGGCCCCGTAGCCTCGCCCGGGGCTCATCGGGAAGGACAGCGGCGGCGAAGCCGCCTTCATTTTCGGTCATGCCGCCCTCGGATCGCCGCTGTCGCCTGCGCTGCGCTGCTGGGCGCAGGCTCGTTCATAGTCGATGGGACTGAGCATGCCGTCGGTGGAATGCCTCCGGTTACTGTTGTAGTCCTCAATCCAGGCAGCGACGGCGTGGCGCGCTTGTTCACATGTTTGGAAGTGGTTGTTACGCAACAGTTCCCATTCCAGTGTCGAGTTGAACGACTCCGCGACCGCGTTATCGAGGGCCGACCCGGTGCGGCCCATCGACTGGGTCACACCGGCGGCCCGACAGGCCTGGGTGAACAGCTCACCGGTGTACTCACCGCCTTGGTCGGTGTGGAAAATTACCCCGGTCACCGACCCGCCGCGCACCGCAATCGCCATGCACAATGCCGCCCGGGCCAGCGCCGCGTCATGGTGGACGTCCATAGCGAAGCCTGGTACGCGCCGTGAATGCAGGTCTCGGTGAGATCTCCGACCCACGCCACGTTCGGTTGCGGTGGTGGGGTGAAGTCGCGGCCCAGCAGATCAGGGGCCTTACGTTTGGACTTGTCTGGTTTGGTGGTGCCGCGCCGGCGCCGGGCCACCAGGCCCTGCTCGGCCATCAGCTTCGCGACGGTGTTCACCGACACCCGCCAGCCCATTTCCCGCAGGTTCATCACGATCCGGGGCGACCCCCAGGTGCCCTTGTGTTTAGCGAACAGCCAGGCGATCGTCGCCGCCAAGGCTTTACGGCACGATCGTCCAACGACGGAGATGTTGGAAGAGAACCGGCGGATTAGCGAAGCAGAACGCCGAGCTGCGTCGCAAACACGTTCTGAGATGTCCTCAGCGCAGCCGAGCCTTCAGGGCGCAGTTATTTGATTGGTGATATCAATCCAGCGACCGTCGCCCTTGTGGTTGGTGGTGTTGCGGCATTCGCCATCAAGGATGATTTCGCCGTAGGTGTGGTCGGACGGGAAGAAGTTGATATTTGCGGTCACGCCGTTCCTGTTCAGGGTTGTGCCGTGATAGTGCTGTCCCGGTGGAGCGCTCTCGTTCCAGCCGTGGTAGTGCATTGAGTCGCGGATATGCTGAAAGTACGCGTCCGGATCGCCGTGAATGAGGAAGCTCATCGTGACTGTCCCCTGGTAGGGCGGGTCGCCTTGGTCGTTACACGAGGCGAACGAAAATGCCCCGGAGACGCCCTGCAGGTCGGCCACGGCGACGAGTTGCTTGGCCGGCTCGATTAGCTGGGCCTTGGTCTGATCGTCGGTCATGGGGTGGGCTGAATCATCAAAGGGGTTAGACGAGCCCGGGGAGTGCGGTTTGGGAAACACCAGCGAACACCCTCCTAACAGCATGACGACGACCACGGCCGAGGCAAGCCGCGCTTGCCGTAACCAAACGCGTTGCCGCTCAGTGGTGGTGTTGTTCGTCGAAAACGTGATCATCGGTAACAGATCCTGGCGGGCGGCCCCACTCTGGGTCAATGACGGCGGGCGTGCCGGGTATACCGACACCGACCGGACCCACGCCCGGAATGTCGACCTTGCCCACCTGATAGCGATGTTGGGCCGTCATGCCGTCAGATTCCAGCGCGTTGCCGTGACCGGATGCGATGTCGGCCATGCTGTGCAAGGCCTCGCTCCCACGATGGTAATAGTACGAATGGTCATGCGGATTAATGCCGTCAGATCCGGGCACCTCGGCGCGAAATCGCACCGATCCGAATCCGTCGGCGGCCGGGTCAGCACCCAGGCCAGGTGTTAAACCGAGCACCTGACCGCCAATGTTGTCTCGGTTCACATAGTGGCTAAGGCCATTCAGCTCCCCCAGCATGCCAACGGGATCCGTCGAGGCGTCACCCACGTACACGTGCCCACCGTCAAGATGAAAACTCGCGGCGTTGGGGGCGAGATCGGTACCCGGGCAGCCGATCAGCACCGCATCGTCCGCGTGCATCTGGCCCAACGCAAACGCGTCGGCTACCGTCGTCGAACCATATGAGTGGCCTAGCACGGTGACGTGCTGACCGGCGCCGAGGTGCGTGGCCCACAAACCATTGACATCCTGCGCCAAGGCCTGACCGCCGGTTCGCGCCAGCTCCGGGGTGGAAATTCGCTGAACATCGTTGAAGTCATTGGGAGCGTCGTAGCCCATCCACGCGATCACCGCGGTGGGGTTCTTTGGGTCGGCGGCGTTGGCCTGTTCGAACAGGTTCAGCGCGTCGTTGTGGCCGTCGTGCAGCCAACCACCCCTCACGCTGCTACTGGTGCCCGGCACAATCACCGCGGTGTTCTTCGCCAGGTCCGGGTTACCGATGGCGATCGCCGCGCGACCCTTGTTGACCGGCATTCACGATGAGGATGATGGCGGCGTTGATCGTGAGGATGTGCGGGTGTGAAACGACCCCGCCGGTGGATGTCCGGCAGGGTCGGTGGTGTTCGGGGTGTCGGTGTGGTGTTCAGTCCGCCGTGACTTCGGCAACAGCGGTGCGGGTGGAGGATTCGTCGACGATGGCCTTGTCGGCGGCGAACGCGGCGACGAGGGCTTGTAGC
>NZ_UPHQ01000074.1 GCF_900566055.1 Mycobacterium innocens | reverse complement strand
CTTCTACGACGACCCCGACGTACTGGCCAAGGTGTCACGGGGGCTGGGCGAGCCGATGGTCGGCATCAACGTCGAACAGATCGCCCAGCCGCACCGGCTCGCCGAGCGCGGCTGGTAAGAACCTTCCACGACGCCCGTTGACCGGTCTACTTTGCGAATCGACCGGCAAATCCGCGTAGTGGAATGTCGGCGCTGGTGATCAGACCGGGCCGGGCCGCGACCACCGACCTGAGCGAGTTGAGCGCCGGCATTCCGGTGACCGTCATGCCGATGGAGGCGAAGCTGTCCGGGTTGGACAAATCGATGCCGGGCTTCGGGAAGATCATGTGCTTGTTATGGACACACGGATCACCCTGGATCCGAGTGATGTAGCAGCCCTTGATCTTCCAGCTCGGGTCGGTGTGCGGAGTCATCTGCCACTCCAGGTGTGTCTCGACCCGCGCCACTCCGTCGACCAGGCCCCGGTATTTGATGTAACTGCCGCCCACCGAGCCTTTCGGCAGCGTGTACCAGCCCAGGTCGACGTCTTTGGTGCAGGCTCCCAGTTCATAGCTGAACGTAACCCCGTCAAGCGGCAGGTCGAAGCAGTCGGCCATCATCAGCACGCTGTCGGCGAAGACCCTGGTGTACTTTTCCAGCTTCGCCGGGATTTCCGGGTCGTCGACCGGTTGGCCATAGCCGACTTCGATCCAGGTCTCCTTGGAGTGATGGCAGGACACGTCGACGGACTCGATGGTGGTGATGTTCTCGATCTCGGCGACGTCGGCCGAACACACCACGCCGAGGATTTGGTTCAGGCCAGGGTTCATGCCGGTGCCGTAGAACGTCGCACCGCCCTTCTCGCAGGCCTCTGCCAACAGCTGGGTCACCGGCTTGCCGGATGGATGCGGATGGTTATGGTCGCGGTGCCACCCGGTGATCCAGTCGGCGGTGGTGACGACATTGATCCCCGCCTCAAGCACTTTCACGTACAGGTCCTCGTCGGGAAACACCCCGTGGAAGGTCAGCACGTCCGGCTTGGCGGCGATGATGTCCTCGACGCTGCCGGTTGCCGTGACACCGATGGGCCCGATACCGGCGAGTTCTCCGGCGTCGGTGCCGACCTTGTCCGGCGAATAGCAATGCACTCCGACCAGTTCCAGGTCCGGCCGCGTGTGCAGTCGCCTGATCATCTCGCGACCGACGTTGCCGGTGGCGACCTGAAAGACGCGGATCTGGCGAACCGGGGCATTCATTCTCGTCAACCTTTCACCGATGCTGCGGACACGTTGGCAGCGCTGCCGCCAAGACCGTCCGGATAGAACTGCTTGGCCCAGGTGCGAATTGCGGTGAAACCCTGGAACTCGTCGGGTGTCAGTGCGGGTCGGTCGGAGTAGCGCTGGTGAGCCCAGATGTCGATGTCCTGCTCGAACTGCCGGATCACTTCCTGCCCGAACTCGCGCGCCTTGAGCTCGGCGCGGGCCGGATCCTTGCCCGCCGTCCGGCCGATGTAGACCATGAACCGGACATCGGAGGTGGATTCGTCCACCGGCGTGATCGCGGAGATGGTGCGGTTGTCGACCATGCCCCAGCTCTTGGTCACCGCAACTCCCAAGCCGCCGTTGACGGCCTGTACGCCGCTGTTGACGTCCTCGATCTGCTGACCGTCGTCACCTTCGAAGGTGATGGTGAAGTCGACGAAGGACACCGGTTCGGCGAAGTCGTGGCGGGTGAAGACCGGCACGATCGGGGTGTTGTGCACGTATTTGAAATGCGCGAAATCCACCCCGTTTTCGAGCACGTACTGCGGATGGAGCTCCAGTCCCGGCCGGTACAACCGCTGCTGCGGGTAGTAGTCCGCGGCAGCACCGTCGTCGAAGCTGGCGAACACATCCGGTGGGTCGAAGAACGGTTCGCGGCGCTCGACGTCGTGCCAGATGTACACCGACTCGTTGCGCTCAACCACCGGATAGGTGGCGATGCGCCGCCCCCGGTTGGGCCGGTCCTGATACGGGATGCACACGTTGCGGCCCTGCTGATTCCACTGCCAGCCGTGGAAGGGACACTGCAGCACCTCGCCGACGACTTTGCCGCCGTAACCCAGGTGGGCGCCGAGGTGTTCGCAGTAGGCGTTCATCACGGTGAGCCGGCCCGACTCGGCGCGCCAGGCGACCATCTCCTGGTCGAAGTACTTCATCCGGAGGACGTCACCGACACCGATTTCGTCGCACCAGGCGACCTGGAACCATCCGGTCGGCTTCATCGACAGCGGCGGCTTGGCCATCTGAGCGGTCCTCCTTGGGTACGAATGATAGGCGGCCACCGCAGGAAAAGCACAGTCCCCTCTACGAAAACTTGACGCGCCGCATGGCGGGAACCCTTCAGCCGTCGATGACCACCCGGCGGCTCTTCGCCCGGGACACGCACACCAGCATCTCGTCGTCGGCTTCACCTGCGCGGCCGCGGTGATCCACTTGTCCGGCAAGGACTTTGACCTTGCACGTGCCGCAGAAACCCTGCTGGCACGAGTACGCGGTGGTCGGATCGCTGTCGCGCATGACGTCCAGCGCCGTCCGGTTCGCCGGGACGCTCAGCACCCTCCCCATCCGCCCGAGTTCCAGCTCGAATGGGATTCCGTCGACAACCGGCGGCGGGCTGAACCGCTCATAGTGCAGCGGTGCGTGGGCGTGCCGGGCGCGGGCCGCGCGCACCGCCTCCAGCATGGGCGTCGGCCCGCACACGTAGACGGCCGTCGTCGGCCCGGCGCCGTCCAGGAGGTCATCGACGGAGGGACAGCGGCCGCGCTCGTCGTCGGCCCACACCGTCACCCGCTCCGGTGCCACCGACACGACCTCGCGGAGCAGCGGCATGTGGTCTCGGCTTCGGCCGGCATAGACGGCCCGCCAATGGGTTCCGCGCTGCTGAGCCGCCTGGATCATCGGCAGGATCGGTGTCACTCCGATGCCGCCGATAACGAAAAGCAGGTCGGGCTCGGCCATTCCGAGAGAGAACGCGTTGTGAGGCCCCTCGAAAACCAGGGGGTCACCGACGTCGTAGGCCTCGTGCATCTCTACCGAACCACCGCCACCGTCGGCGATGCGCCGGATTGCGATGCGGTAATCCGTGCGACGGCCGGGCCGCCCGCACAGCGAGTACTGCCGGCGCCGGCCCGAGGGCAGGTGCACGTCGATGTGAGCGCCGGGTGTCCAGGACGGCAGCAATCCGCCGTCCGGGTCGGCCAGGGTCAGCGCCACCACGTCGGGTGCCACGAGTTCGCGTCCGACGACGGTCGCCAGATGTGTCCGTCGCACCGGGCTGACCCGCGACGGGTCCCATCGCGAGGCCGACGCGAATCCGCCGAACAGCGTGCGGACACCCCACAACGCGGTGGCAAAGCGGTCCCGCCGGCTACCGTCGTACAAATCGGCGGGCCTACTCGCCCAAATGCTTTCCACTACACTGGAATTCGACTGTGCACGGATCCGAATCACCGCCGGGTCCGCCATCCAGTCAGTGCGACGCCCGAGCAGCGGGTGAGACGGCCAGGTAATCGACCGCCCTCTCCAGTCCGCCCAGCTGCGACGGGTGAAAACCCGGCCGATAGTAGTGGCCGACGACCCGCAGCAATCGCCACGGGCCCGGCAGCAAGCCCCGGTGCGCCGAGTCGAGGTAGTCGCGCCAACGCGGCTTGACCCCCGGCGGCAGGTAGGGATCCACCGAGTACATGAACCGCACTCCGCGGATCCACAACAGCAACAGCACCGGGGTGACGGCAAGTTGGGCGCGCACCTGCCGCCAGTATCCGGCGCGTAGATGCTTCATGGTGTCGAAGGCCACCGCCTTGTGCTCGACCTCTTCTGCGCCATGCCACCGGAGCATGTCCAGCATCACCGGATCAGCGCCGACGGCGTCGAGCTGCGGGGAGTTCAATATCCATTCGCCCAAGACAGCGGTGTAGTGCACGATCGCCGAGATGAACGAGACCTGCTCCAGCAACCAGTTGTGCTGTCTGCGTAGGCTTTTCCGGGGTTTGTCGGCCAACAGCTTCTCGAACAGCCAGCCGATCTGGTCGGTGAACGGCGTCACGTCCACGCCCCGGGCATCGAAGTGGGCCAACACGCCGGAATGTGCTTGCGAATGCATCGCCTCTTGCCCGATGAATCCCTGTACGTCCCGTCGCAGTTGATCGTCCTTGATCAGCGGCAGCGTCTTCTTGAACACCTTGACGAAGAACTCCTCGCCGGCCGGCAGCAGCAGGTGCAGGACATTGATGAAGTGCGTGGCCAACGGCTCGTTCGGCACATAGTGGAACGGTAGAAGCGCCCAGTCGAACTCGACGTCGCGCGCCTCGAGGACGAGATGCTCCTGGTCGGCGCGACCCGGCTTGCCAGAGTGCAGCCCCGCTGCCCGCTCATCGACGGTGAACATCAGGCCCCCTTGCCTAGCCGTTTACATCAGCACCGAAATGTCATCCCCGTGGACACCATGTGCCGGTAAGTATAGGTGGCGCGTCCGCTACTCGGCCTCAGCGCGTTGCTTCAGGCGCCGCAGGGTGAGCTGGATGTGATCGGCGTTTGCCGCCGCCCGATCGCCGACCCCGGTTGCCATACCGGCGATCTTGCGGAACCAGCGCGGCCGCCGGTCCCAGGTGCTCTCGGTGACCCGGCAGCCGCCGCCGGCCGCGACGATGTCGTATTGCCACCGCGCCACCGGAATGACAGCGCTGCGCACGTCGAATGCGAAGGTGCGGCCCGGCTCAGCATCGGTGACGGTGCACGTGGTGTGCCACCGACGGCTGCCATTCTGGTTGTGGCCGACGAACACGGCCCCCTTGCGGACTCCGTCGCCCTTGCGCAATTCCATCGACACCGCCTCCTCGGCCAGCGAGGCCAGTGTCGGCAGATCGGTGATCAGCCCATACACCTGCTGCGGACTGGCGTTGATCTGGACAGTGGCCGACACCGAAGGCTCAGTCATTGGCTGATCATAGCCAGCCCGGGGCACCGGCAGCAGTACCCGCTGCCCGTCGGGTCCGTCGCCGCTGCCGACGTCGTCGGTGCTGCGGGAGCCGCGCCACGGCGTGGGCCGCGACGGTCGAGCACCTCGCGAACGCGTCGAATACCAACGCGCACAACCTATTACGTAATAGCGCTACAGCATTCGCAAGTCGGGAGCCAACGCCGCGACGATGTCGGCCGCCGGGCCGGGCCGGGCCTGCCGGTAGGCCGTTCCCGCCCAGAGGTTGGTCCCATGCGGGTCGTCCGCCGCGACCGCTGCCGCGCGTATCGGCTTGGTCATCTGGTTGACCTCGGGATAGCCCAGCGGCGCGACGTGATCGAGCAGCCGGGTGAAGTTGTTCGCCAGCCCACGGGCGTACCGGCCGGAGAATGCCCGCGTGACCAGGGTGGAGTCGAACTCCGGGTTCTTCAGCGCAACCCGGTGCGCCGGGTTGGTGCCCGCTTCGTCGGCGAGCATCAGCGCGGTGCCGACCTGGGCGGCGACCGCTCCCCGGCGCAGGACGGCCGCGACGTCCTCGGCGGTGCCCAGACCGCCCGCGGCGATCAGCGGCACCTCGTGTGTGCTGCCGATCCGGTCGAGCAGCTGGTGCAACGACTCCTCCCCCGGTTCCATGTCCGGCGCGAACGTGCCGCGATGCCCGCCGGCGCCCGGGCCCTGCACCACCAGGCTGTCGGCACCGGCCGCGATGGCCACCCCGGCCTCATAGGACGACGTCACGGTGACCGACACCAGCAATCCCAGCGCGCTCAGCCGGCGAATGACATCCGGCGGCGGCGCGCCGAACGTGAAGGACACCACCTCGGGGCGGACGTCGGCCACCACTTCGAGTTTGCGGTGCCAGTCGTCGTCGTCGCCGTGGATCGGCTGGCCGACCTCACAGCGGTAGTACTCGGCGACCTCTTCGAGCTCTTCTGCGTAGTACTCCAGCTGCATCCAGTCGGCGACGCTGGGCTGAGGCACAAACAGGTTCGCCCCGATCGGGCCCGTGGTGGCGGCGCGCGCGGCGGCGATGTCGTCGGCGAACTTGTCCGCACTGATATAGCCGCCGGCGACGAAGCCCAGCCCGCCCGCATTCGACACCGCCGCGGCCAGAGCCGGTGTGCCTGGCCCGCCGGCCATCGGCGCACCAACGATGGGTACCGCGATGTCCCAGAAGCCCAGCACCATCGGGTTAATTTACCATCGCTCGAAGTTGTTGCGGCAGCTGTCGTTTCGAGCCGTAGGGACCCAGAACGGCAGCGCCGTAGCGTTTACCCAGCAGCCGGCGGGCCACCATGTTGACCTCATCGACGGTGACCCGCTCGATTTGCTGCAGGGTGTGCTCGATGCTGCGGTGCTTGCCGTAGTTCAATTCGCTGCGACCGATGCGGCTCATCCGTGAGCTGGAATCTTCCAGGCCCAGCACCAGGCCGCCGCGTAACGAACCCTTGGCGATCCGGCATTCCGCCTCGGTGATGCCGTCGCGTGCCACCGATTCCAGCACGTCGGCGGTCACTCGCATCACCTCGGCGAAACGTTCGGGCAGGCAGGCCGCATACACCGAAAGGGCGCCGCTGTCGGCGAAAATGTCCAGCGCAGAGCAGACCGAATAGGCCAACCCGCGGGCCTCGCGGATCTCCTGGAACAGCCGAGAGCTCAGGCCGCCGCCCAACGCGGTGTGCAGCACCGACAGCGCCCAGCGGTGCTGCCAGCCGCGTCCGGGCGTGCGGATGCCCAGCGAGACGTGCGTCTGCTCGGCGCCGCGCTCGGCCAGCGTCAACCCGGGCATCCCGTTCACCCGGCCGGCACCCTTGCGAGGTGCGACGGGCCGGCGCCCGCGGACCAACCGCGGCCCGAAGTGCTCACGCACCAATGCGACCACCTCGCCGTGATCGACGTTGCCGGCCACCGCGAGGACCATTCGCTCCGGTGTGTAGCGCCGCACGTGAAACGACTGCAGTTGGGCTCTGGTCATCGCCGATACCGATTGCGCGGTGCCGATCACCGGCCGGCCCACCGGGTGATCGCCGAACAATGCCGCCAGGAACAGGTCGGCCAGCGCGTCCTCGGGATCGTCGTCGCGCATCGCGATCTCCTCGACGACGTCGCGTTCCAGCTCGACATCGTCGGCGGCGCAGCGCCCGTTGAGTACCACATCGGAGACCAGATCCATGGCCAGCGCCAGGTCAGCGTCGAGCACATGGGCGTAGTAGCAGGTGTGTTCCTTGGCGGTGAACGCGTTCAGCTCGCCACCGACGGCGTCCATTGCCTGCGCGATGTCGACGGCGGTGCGGGTGGGCGTGGACTTGAACAGCAGGTGTTCGAGGAAGTGCGCGGCGCCGGCCACCGTGGCGCCCTCGTCGCGCGATCCCACGCCGATCCAGAGCCCGACCGAGGCCGAACGCACCGCCGGCAGGTATTCGGTAACGACGCGCAGCCCGCCCGGCAGTGTCGTGCGGCGCACTGCCTGGGCCGCCGCTGGCTCAGCTGCTGGCCGTCGCGGCATCGGCTGGCGCTGCAGAGGCTCCGGCGGCCGCGTTGGCGGAGTCTTCCTCGGCCACCAAGACGAGCGAGATCTTGCCGCGCTTGTCGATATCGGCGATCTCCACCCGCAGCTTGTCGCCGACGTTGACCACGTCCTCGACCTTCGCAATGCGCTTGCCCTTGCCGAGCTTGGAGATGTGCACCAGACCGTCGCGCCCGGGCAGCAGTGAGACGAAGGCACCGAAATCGGTTGTCTTGACCACTGTTCCGAGGAACCGCTCCCCCACCGTCGGCAACTGGGGGTTGGCGATGGCGTTGATCTTGTCGATGGCGGCCTGCGCCGAGGGGCCGTCGGTGGCGCCGACGAACACCGTTCCGTCGTCCTCGATGGAGATCTGTGCACCGGTCTCCTCGGTGATGGCGTTGATGACTTTGCCCTTGGGACCGATGACCTCGCCGATCTTGTCCACCGGAACCTTGATGGTGGTGACGCGCGGCGCGTACGGGCTCATCTCGTCCGGCCGGTCGATGGCCTCGGCCATGACCTCCAAGATGGTCAGCCGGGCGTCGCGGGCCTGCTCCAGCGCGCCCGCGAGCACTTGCGACGGAATGCCGTCGAGCTTGGTGTCCAGCTGCAGCGCGGTGACGAAGTCCTTGGTTCCGGCGACCTTGAAGTCCATGTCGCCGAAGGCGTCTTCGGCGCCCAGGATGTCGGTCAGGGTGACGAATCGCCGCTCGGCGCGCTTTCCGCCGTCGGCCTCCTCGACCTCTATGTCGTCGGACACCAGGCCCATCGCGATCCCGGCCACCGGCGCCTTCAGCGGCACACCGGCGTTCAGCAGCGCCAGCGTGGACGCGCACACCGACCCCATCGACGTCGAGCCGTTGGAGCCCAGCGCCTCCGACACCTGGCGGATGGCGTACGGGAACTCCTCGACACCCGGCAGCACCGGCACCAACGCGCGCTCGGCCAGCGCGCCGTGGCCGATCTCGCGGCGCTTGGGCGAGCCGACCCGTCCCGTCTCGCCGGTGGAGAACGGCGGGAAGTTGTAGTGATGCATGTAGCGCTTGGTCGTCTCCGGGCCCAACGAGTCGATCTGCTGGGCCATCTTGACCATGTCGAGCGTCGTCACACCCAGGATCTGAGTCTCACCACGCTCGAACAGCGCGCTGCCGTGTGCCCGCGGAACCACGGCGACCTCGGCCGACAATGCGCGGATGTCGGTGATGCCGCGGCCGTCGATGCGGAAGTGGTCGGTGACGATGCGCTGCCGGACCAGCTTCTTGGTCAGCGCGCGGAACGCGGCCCCGATCTCCTTCTCCCGGCCCGGGTAGGTGTCGGCGAGCCGTTCGAGCACCTGGCTCTTGATTTCGTCGGTGCGCTGATTGCGTTCCGCCTTGCCGGCGATGGTCAGCGCGGCGCCCAACTCGTCGGTGGCCACCGAGGACACCGCGTAGTACACGTCGTCGCCGTAGTCGGGGAACACCGGGAACTCACCGGTCGTCCGGGCTGACGCTCCACACGCGTCGGCAAGTTCCTGCTGCGCGGTGCACAGCGCGGCGATGAACGGCTTGGCTGCCTCCAGCCCCTGGGCCACCACGCTTTCCGTCGGCGCCGCGGCACCGCCCTCGATGAGCTCGATGACGTTTTCGGTGGCCTCCGCTTCGACCATCATGATGGCGACATCATTCTTTTCGGGGCTGCCGCCCCGGTCACCGACGATGCGGCCGGCGACCACCATGTCGAACACCGCACGCCCGATCTGTTCGACGGTCGGAAACGCAACCCAGGTGTCGTCGATCAGCGCCACCCGCACGGCGCCGATGGGGCCGGAGAAGGGTAGTCCACCCAGTTGGGTGGAGGCCGATGCGGCGTTGATCGCCAGCACGTCGTACAGGTCGTTGGGGTCCAGGCTCAGGATCGTCACCACGATCTGGATCTCGTTGCGCAGACCGTCGACGAACGACGGGCGCAGCGGCCGGTCGATGAGTCGGCAGGTCAGGATGGCGTCGGTGGAGGGTCGTCCCTCACGACGGAAAAAGGAACCGGGGATGCGGCCGGCCGCATACATCCGCTCCTCTACATCGACGGTCAGCGGGAAGAAGTCGAAATGTTCTTTGGGGTTCTTGCTGGCGGTGGTCGCCGACAGCAGCATGTTCTCCTCGTCGAGGTAGGCGACCACTGCGCCGGCCGCCTGCAAGGCCAGCCGGCCGGTCTCGAACCGGATGGTGCGGGTGCCGAAGCTCCCGTTGTCGATGGTGGCGGTCGCTTCGAACACGCCTTCTTCAATTTCAGCTACAGACATGACGTCCGCGCGCCCTCTCTGGATTGTTCAACTGTTTCGCGTTGTCACGTACAACCCGAGGGTTGGCAGGGCTGACTCGCGGGCCCGGACGGACCTGCGAGCCGCCCTGGGAGCGTCCCTTATGAAAGAGAGCCTGAATGCGGCTACGGCCATCGATCGAAGCGGCCGACCTCCCCAGATCCGGGGAGCCCGGCAGCCACTACCGAAGACCGCCCGATACAGGCCGGGCTGCTCCCTCGGACATACATAGTGACTCGCTGGAGCGGTACACGCGGATCTACGTGGACCGCACCATGTGCTCGGGCCGAACCGGCCCAGAACGTCATTACTGTACACCGGCTAACTCCACGTTCCGGGAAGACCCGGATGCCCGATATGTCCGACCACTATGTCCGCGCTCCGTTGGTGACGTCCTCGACGCACACGGCGAACCGCCGCTGGGTGTAGGTGTAGCCCACGCCGCTGGCACATTGGTCGGCGGTGACGGGTGGCTCCAAGTTTTCCAGGATCTGCGTGGCCCGCTGCCGATGCGGCGCCGACGCGTCGTTGCAGTCCACCCGGAACGGGTCGGTTTTGTGCGCCGGGTCGACGCTCATGCAGCCGCCGACCACCCAATCGACGTCCAGGCATAAGGTGCTGTTCTCGCCGGTTAACGAGTTGTGCACGGAATACGAGGAGTCGACGTCGGCCGGGCATTGCGCGCGCTCGGCCCCGGGCTTCACCACGGCGACGACCTTGAAATTGGAGTCCGGGCTGCCGCACGCCGCCTTGGTGGCCTGCGGTCGGTCCGGCGTGCCGCCGAGCTTGAGACAATCCCCCACCTTGAGGTCGGCGAGGTTGGTCGCTGACGAGCACCCCATCAGTACTGCGCACGCCGTCACCACGACGGCCGGGAAAACGGCCAGGATGAGGGCGCGCATCGCGCGAGAGGTCAGCGACGCAGACCCAGCCGCTCGATCAGCGAGCGGTAACGTTCGACATCGATCTGGGAGATGTACTTGATCAGCCGTCGCCGGCGGCCCACCAGCAGCAACAGCCCCCGGCGCGAATGGTGGTCGTGCTTGTGCACCTTCAGGTGCTCGGTCAGGTCGGCGATCCGCTTGGTCAGCAGCGCGATCTGCGCTTCGGGGGATCCGGTGTCGGTCTCATGCAGACCGTAGGTCTTGAGAATTTCCTTTTTTTGCTCGGCAGTCAGCGCCACGAAACATCTCCATCAATTGGTCCGCGATCAAGGAATTTTCCGGGCACGGCCGCCGCGAACCGCAGCACGCGCCGATCAACGACGGGCAGTCTAGCAGCGGTTCAGCCGTGCGGCATAACCGTCAGCCCCCGGCCAGCAACGCGCGGGTGCGCTCGGTGTCGGCGGCAATCTCGGCGACGAGGTCACGCACCGATTCGAACTTCTTCTGGCCACGGATCCGAGCGACGAAGTCCAGGGCCACATGTTGGCCGTACAGGTCTGCGGTGGTGTCGAGCACGAACGCCTCGACGGTACGGGTACGCCCGGAGAATGTCGGATTGGTCCCGATCGACACCGCGGCCTGGTAGCGCTCACCGGGAATCACCGCCCCGGTCGCCGGACCATGGCCCAAAACCGTGAACCAGGCCGCGTACACACCGTCGGCGGGGATGGCCGAATACATCGGGGGTGCGATGTTGGCGGTGGGAAAACCGAGCTCGGCCCCCCGCCCGTAACCGCGGACGACGACGCCTTCGACGCGGTGGGGGCGGCCCAGTGCTTCGGTGGCCGCCATCACGTCACCCGCGTCCACGCAGGAGCGGATGTAGGTGGACGAGAACGTCACGGTCTCGTGGCTGTGGTACTCGGACACCAGCGACATCGCCTCCACCGCGAACCCGAACCGCTCGCCGGCCCGTCGCAGGGTGTGCACATTGCCGGCCGCCTTCTTGCCGAAGGTGAAGTTCTCGCCCACGACGACCTCAACCACGTGCAGGTGCTCGACCAGCAACTCGTGGATGTAGCGGTCCGGGGTGAGCTTCATGAAGTCGGTGGTGAACGGCATCACCAGGAATACGTCGATGCCCAGCTCTTCGACCAGCTCAGCGCGGCGAGTCAGCGTCGTCAGCTGCGCCGGGTGACTGCCGGGGTAGACCACTTCCATGGGATGTGGATCGAATGTCATCAGCACGGTCGGCACCCCGCGGGTACGGCCGGCTTTCACCGCGTGCGCGATCAACTCCGCGTGCCCGCGATGCACGCCGTCGAACACCCCTACCGTCAGTACGCATCTACCCCAGTCCGTGGGGATTTCGTCTTGGCCGCGCCACCGCTGCACAAAGGCAAGCCTACGGTGCCGGTCGAGCTGTGGCGGGCAAGATCGGCGTGCTACCGCTGGTTGGTCATCGCTGTGCGTCACGGCCATTCGAGCCGGCGGTGACGGTGCCGAGCCTGCGCTGACCGCGCCGAGGCTGCGTCCACAGCGTCGATCGCGGTCGGCTAGGCGCGCTCACTGCAGACTCGACGGCGTTACCGGCCATCGGAGGTGATCGCAGCCCCGCTTTCAACGCAGATCCGCCTAAACTTTCAGGTTGTGAGGGCTGACAGCTGTTGCGGGTTGAGTGGTCGGTAGTTGTCAGTGGTGTGCGGTAGGAACAAAGGTATGAATCTGGCGGCGTGGGCTGAGCGCAATGGTGTTGCGCGGGTGACTGCGTATCGCTGGTTTCGCGCTGGTCT
>NZ_UPHQ01000170.1 GCF_900566055.1 Mycobacterium innocens | reverse complement strand
TTCAAAAGGGCCCAGCGATGGTGGAAAGACCTGGTGCAACGTCAACCAGGCATGTTCGCCCACTGGGCGTGGATGACCGAGTTCTAAACGGACTGGATGAGAAGAGCGGAGTGACGGGAGACTGTCACGCTCCGTTCTGTGGGAGCCCCGGGGTGAGACCCCCCGGGGCCACCCGGCAGGCTAAACGTGTCGCTTGCGTGGTGAATTCGGGTGCGGTAACGCGGCCGTGCAACCTGGTCCCGACGCTGTCGGGTCGGGTCCCAACCATGCGAATTGCCGATCACGACCGCTGCTGTGACGGCGGAGCTGCTGCGCCGAACGACGGTGGCGCGGCGGACTCCGCCGTGCCCCAAACCATATTGGGGGTGGCGGATAGCGAGAACGTCACGTCGCCGCCGGTGCGGATGAACGACTCCGGAAGCAATGTCTGATCGGTGGCCCGGCCGTCGACGCTGAGGCCGTTGATGTACTTCAGGCCGTAGCGTCCGGACGCCCCCGGGGCGAAGATCCGGATGGTTTTGCCGCCCGGAATCGATACCTGAGCGCGATCGAACAGCGGTGTGTTCACGGTGAGGACCGGCGTGCCCGGGGTGCTGGGGAACAGGCCGAGCGCGGCCCAGACATACCAGCTGGACTGCGCGCCGAGGTCGTCGTTACCCGGCTCGCCGTCGGGTCTGGGGCCGAATAGTTCGCTGCGCACCCGGTTGACCGTCTCCTGGGTCTTCCACGGTTGACCGACGTAGTTGTACAGCCACGGCACCCCGAAGTCCGGCTCGTTGCCGGCCCACATAAACGGCCTGTTGGGGCCCGCATTGAGTTCAGTCAGGAAGCGGTCGAGCCGGTCGGCCGCGGCCTGGCGGCCACCGAGAGCGGCCACCAGGCCAGCGACGTTGTGCGGCACCAACCACAGGTATTGCTCGGCGTTGCCCTCGTCGTATCCGTCCTGGCCGAAGCCCCATAGAGGCTCCAGGAAGCCGGGCCCGAGAGGGAACGCGCCGTCGGCATTGCGGGGCGAGAGGTAACCGGTGGCCGGATTGAACAGGTTCTGCCAGTACTGCGCCCGGTTCTGGAACTCGGCAGCGGTCACGGTGTCGCCGAGGGCGTCGGCGAACCGGGAGATGGTGAAGTCGTCGACCGACCACTCCAGCGTGATCGAGGCGCCGACGATGTTGTGGTCGGCTCGGAACTCGTCCGTCTGGGGTGCGTAGCCGCGCTCCAGGTAGGTGGCGATTCCGGGCCGCTCCACGTAGCCGCCCCGACCGACACCGCCCTGGGTGGCTCCGCTGACCATGTAGCGCAGTGCCGTCTTGACGTCGAAGTCTCTGGCTCCGAAGGTGTAGAGGTTCACGATGAGCGGCACCACGTTGTCTCCGGTCATCTCGCCGGTCGCGGCATTGGCCAGGGCCCAACGGGGAAGCGATCCGCTTTGCTCGGCGTCGTTCACCAGCGATTGGGCCATGTCGCTGGCTTGCGCCGGGAACAGCAGTGCCTGCAGGGCCGCCAAGCACCGGTAGGTGTCCCAGTCGGAGAAGTTGGCGTACTGGGTGTGCCCCTGGGCCACGGTGTGGATGTTGCCGTCGAATCCGATATAGCGTCCGTCGGCGTCGTTGAACGTGTTGGGGTGCAACAATGTTCGGTATAGCGAGGTGTAGAAGGTTTGCAGGTCGCCGCTATCGGTGCCGGCCACCGTGATGCGGGCCAGCGCGGCGTTCCACTGCGCTAATGCGGCGGCGCGCACCTCGTCGAAACTCCGTCCGCCCTCGGCCCCGAGGTTGGCCCGCGCCCCGTCGACACTGACGTAGGAAATCGCGGTCCGCGCCTCGAGCACCGAGCCGGCCGGGAACTCCACGTACCCCCCGCTGTAGATCGAATCCGCAGTGCCGGCACCGGGATAGACCGCGTCGCCGTCCCAGGTGCCATATGAGGTGAAGGGCCGGCTGAACTTCATGGCGAAGTACACCGTGTAGGTGTTGTTCTTGCCGCAGAATCCACCGGTGGTCGCCGATCCGGTGATCGTGGTGTGGTCCTGGCCGATCTGGATGGTCGCGGCGTCTTTGCCCCCCAGCGACGCGCCGGAACGCACGTGGAACAGCGCATGGTGACCGTTGGCCGGGTAGCTGAACCTGCCGACACCGGTGCGCGTGGTGGCGGTCAGTTCCGCGGTCACCCCGGTGGCGGGGAAGCGCACGGTGTAGTAGCCGGGCACGCCCACCTCGGTGCTGTCGTGGGCGATCTCCTCCCAATCGTCCCAGGGCCGCGGGCCGATCGGGGTGGTTGTCGGCAGCATCGAAATATCGCCGAACGCCGCGCAGCCCACCGAGGCGTGGGTCATGCTGAATCCGGTCGAGCGCTCGTTATCGTGGTCGTAGCCGGCATAGGTGTCAGTGGTGTCCGGCGAGTACTGCACCATGCCGAAGGGCACCGAGGCCCCGGGGAAGTTGTTGATTTCGCCCACCGTTTCGCCGCCCGTCCCGGTGCCGATGAGCGTGTCGACGTGGCTGATGGGGTTCACGACGAACGCGGGTTGATCGGCGTGCGCCGCCGGTGGCGCACCGCTCAGCAGCACGCCGACAATCGCCGCTACCAACGCGGCCAGCGGCCTACCTGAGTGCATCGCTGGATATCCTCTCGACGTCTCGAGATGGATCGGTGGACCGGACGGCACCAGCGCAGTCGATGAGTCGCTGCAGCGGCCGCGAGCGCACCACGGGGTGGCCGCCTCACATCGTTTCGGCGGGGAAGAGAATACCGGGGTTGAGGATCCCCGCCGGGTCGAAGCTCTGCTTGATTCGGCGCATCAGCGCGATCTTCGCCGGGTCTTCGAGCTGCAGGAAGTACGGGGTCTTGGCGTGGCCCAGACCGTGTTCGCCGGAGATCGCGCCGCCCAATTCCATTGCGAGCGCAAAGATGTCGGTCATCAGCTGCTTCTTTTTCGCCGGCTCCTTAGAGCCTGTTCACAAACGGTTATGCTGCCTGCTCGATGGGCGCTGGCGGGCCGCTACGGGGGCGTCCCCATCTGGGATGTGGTGGTGCGCCTGATGTCGCCTGTTGGAGTTTGCGGGTCATGATTGTCACGGTGGCCCACAGCACCATGGCTTCGTGGTGC
>NZ_UPHQ01000168.1 GCF_900566055.1 Mycobacterium innocens | reverse complement strand
GATCGACTTGCCGGTCTCTCGCACGATCCGCACCGCGCCAGCCTTGAAGTCCTCATCGAACTTCCGCCTGTTTGCTGCCATCGCCGCCTCCTCAATAGCGACGTCTCCACGCTACGAGGGGAATCCCAGAGGTAGGCGGTGGCGGTGGTCTGGTGGATGGTGGCGGTGGCGGCGGTGTCGGCGCTGGCCTGGGTCAACCACGCCAGATATGGCGCGTAGGCGGCCGCGCAGATCTCGGCGCTCGGGCCGTGCCATGCAACAGCTTGCATTCCGGCCAGCACGGTGGTGAGTTCTTCGGCTACCGCGGCGTATTCGGCGCTAAGCGATGACCATTGTGTGGCGGCTCCGATCAGCGGGGCCGGTCCGGGTCCGGCGCTTAGCAGCGCGGAGTGCACCTCTGGTGGGGAGGCCATCCAGACCGGTGCGCTCACATTGCACCGCCTGCTACGCCGTAGGTCAGTGCTGCTGCGCCATCGCCGGCGGCGTAGCTGATTCCGGCGGTACCGAGGCCGACGCCGGAGCGGGTCAGCTCTTCGACTCCTTGGGTGGCCACGCCCACATGCTCGAGACCGCAAGCGCTTAAGCCGGCCGCGGTGCCCAACGACACCGGATCGGCCGCCGGTGCCACCACCGCCGAAATCATCGGTGCGGCCGCGGCATGCGCAGCTGCCGGCCGAGCGTTCAATGCATCGACGGCAGCCGCGCCCGCCAAGCCTTCAGGAACCACCCACAACGTCACCGCCACAACCCCTTCCGATGGATTTCCCGCTGCGAAACTGCCCTTGGCCCGGCGCTCCGCCGAGGCATATGTGTGTATTGAATCAAATACAACTGTATTGGACACAGTTGCATACGGCAACTATGTGTGTCAACCCCCTGTTTGGGTTCCGCTATCCGACTGCTGCGGCGTCGCTGTACGTGCCGACGAGCGTCGCGGTCAGGCGCTACGGGCAATCATCGTCAAACGCAGTCGCGTCGTTCTATCGGTACGCGCCTCGAGCAGCTCCAGCTGAGCCAGCGCAGTCCACCTGCCCTGCCTACTTCTGCCGAAGTGCCACAATCTGGTCGTTGCGGCCGCCGACGTAGACAGTGCCCATGTTGTCGACCGCCAAACCCCAGGGATTGTCGAGGCCGGTGAAGTGCAGCTCGACTTGCGTTGAAGAGCCTGGCGGGAGTTTGAGTATCCGGCCGTTGCCCGTGTTGGTGACGTAGACCGCGCCCTCGCTGTCCACGGTGACGCCGCCGGGTTGCTTGAGTCCGGTAAAGGGCAGGGTGACTTGGGTTTTCGCGCCGGCCGCCAACGCCAGGACCCGGTTGTTGCCGCCGTCGGCAACGATCACCGTTCCGCTGCTGTCCACTACCAAACCGGTTGGATCGCTAAGGCCGGTAAAGGGCAGTTCGAACTGTGTGTTCGAACCGGTGTAAAGTCCGACCACTCGATTCTTCGCCGTGTCGGTGACGTAGACGGTGCGGCTGCTGTCGACCGACAACCCGGTCGGATTGCTGAGGTCGGTAAACGGCAGGGTGACTTGGGTTTTCGAGCCGGTGGGAAGTACCACGACCCGCCTGTTGCCGGCATCGTTGACATAGACGGTGCCGCTGTTATCGGCTGTCACACCGGTCGGATAGCTGAGGCCGTCGAAAGGTAGTGCGACGGGCGTGGTTGAGCCCGCGAACAAAGCCAGTATCCGATTGTGGAGGGTGTCACCGACATATACCGTGCCCCCACTGTCGACCGACAGGCCATGCGGGTCCCGAAGGCCGGTGAAAGGCAGCACCACCTGCTGAAACTCGGTGTGTTCTGGACTTAACTTGCTGACGGTGACCATGGCCGCAACAGTCACAGCCACGGTGAGCAGGGCAGCGGCCGTGATAACGACCGCCTTGCGCCGCCACCAGGGCCGCGACGGTGACCGTGTCATCTCGGCCGGCGGTGCGGCGGCGGGTTCTTGCGTAGGGACTGAGAGCGCCTCTGCCAGCCGTCGCGGCATCGTCGGCGGGTCCGGGACATGCTGCGGTGGCGACCGAGGCGCGATCTGCGGTTGACCGCGAGTGTCAGGGTGGGCGTGGGCATCGACGGGGTACGGGATCGGCGGCTGTGGCCGAACGGACGGCTGCGGCGCGGGCGTGGTCAGGGCATCGTGGGCGGCCCGCGCCAATTCGACTGCGGTCTCGTAGCGGTCGCCGGGATTCTTGGCCATACCTTTGGCGACGACCATGTCCAACTTCACCGGCAGCCCGGGAATGGTGCTCGACGGCCGCGGCGGTGGAATCTCGAGGTGGCTGGTGATCTGTTGCTCCAGGCTGTCACCGGGGAATGGGTGCTGCGCGGTCAAGCACTCATAGAGCACACAAGCCAACGAGTAGATATCCGAGCGGGCGTCGACCTGCCCCATGCTGAGCCGTTCCGGGGCCATGTAATAGCAGGTTCCGATCACATCGCCGACCGTGGTCAAGCCCAGTTCTCCCGCCGCGCGCGCAATTCCGAAATCGATCAGATAGGCGAAGTCGTCGGCGTCGAGCAAAATGTTTGACGGCTTGACGTCTCGGTGCAACAGTCCATCCCGGTGCGCGGCGTGCAGCGCCTTGGCAACCTGCTCGATGATGCGCACCGCCCGCAACGGTTGCAGCGGCCCGCGGCTGAGCACCGACTGTAGGTCGCGGCCCTCGATCAACCGCATGTCCACGAACAGCCGCCCGTTGATCTCCCCGTAGGTGTGGATCGGGATGAGATGTGGGTTGCTCAATCGTGCGGCGGCATGAGCTTCGCGACGGAACCGCTGCTGGAACACCTCGTCGTCGGAAATCTCGGCGGGCAGGATCTTGACCGCGACGACCCGGTCGGTGACGGTGTCATAGGCCCGCCACACCTCGCCCATGCCGCCGCGGCCCAATAACTCGGTCAGCCGGTATCTCCCGAACGAAGTTCCCTCCAACGAGCCCTCCCAGCAACCGCCAGCAACTGGCCAGACCATACGCGGCACCGGCAACAGTTGCGGGCATTTCGATGCGCCACGGCGCTACCGATCCGCGCTCGCGTTGTGGACCAGCCACTACGAAACTACCGGTCCGCTACGGCTGGGGCCGTTACGTGCGGCTGCTGGCCGAATGCTGGCACCGCCTGCTGGCTGCGCGGATTAAAGAGGGGAAGACAGGGCCCGCCGCCGCCGCGGCTCGCACCGCGACACCCGCTGACGGCTGCTCGCGCACCCGGCCAAGCTCAACCGCGTTGCGCATGCCCGATCGCCTCCTCGGTGGACAATTGAGCACCCTCCGCCCAGAAGGCATCGAAATCGCTCTGCCCCAACGCCTCTCGGACAGCGGCGACGGCAGCGTCATACCCGGCTTGATACATCGGGAAGCGGGGGTGGCCCATGCGTCGCCGGATCGACTCCGCCGCGCCCAGCAGACGCGCTGCGTACGCATGGTTGTCGTCGTTGACAGCAAGGCGGGCAAGGCATTCCAGCGTGTCGTCCACTCGCAGGTATCCCTGGGTGCGAGCGGCGACGGTCAGGGCATCGTGGGCATCGCGTGCGGCCAGCTCCGGCTCGTCCTGCGCCATTGCGATGAACGCCCGCGCCAGCAGCGCCTTCATGCGATACCAACCGGGCACCACCGCGAGCATCTCGTCGGCGAAACGCCGAGCAGCGCTCAGGTCGCCGCAGGCTAACCAAGCCTCGGGCAACGGGGCGACGCTCCTGGTGAATACCTCGCGCAGCGGATTGGTCTGCTGCAGGGCCGTCTCGGCTGCTTTCCTGGCCGCCGCGGCGTCGCCGCGCGCCAGGGCGGCATTGGCGAACACCGAGTACACCGCGTCGGCGAAGTAACCGCCCATCCTGGTTGCCGCCTGTAGCGCGGACTGCGCCGCTGTCTGCGCAGCGTCAGCCTGGCCATGGAATGCGAGCACTTCGCTGAGGCTCACGTAACTGAAGACCGCCATGGTGAGGTCATCGACCGCCTCGGCCTCCTCGGTCACCGAACGAGCTACCTTGGCCGCGTAGTCGAGGTTCCCTTGAATCATCAACGCGGTGCTCAGCCACGCCCGGCAGTTCCGCGAGAAGAACCGGTCGCCCAGCGCGTCGGCGAGCTGACGTCCCTGTTCGCCCGCCGCGATCGCCGGGACAGGTTCACCGGCCATGACTGCCGCGGTCGCCTGATAGCTGAAGATTTGGCACAGGCTTCGCCGATCACCGGTCGCGCGGACCAGCTCGATCGCCTCGTTGAAGTAGGGCTGGGACAGCCCGGGATCGTAGAGGGCAAGCATTCCGCAGGCGATCAGGGCGCGGGCAATCAGTGCGGGGTCGCCGAGCTCACGCGCGACGGCCAGCGCTTCCTGCGCTCTTTCCAGCTCCGCCGGTATGCCGACCCAGCCGGCGAGGATGCTGTGCTGGGCCACCGCTCCCGCCCACACCGCCGGTGCGATTGCCGAGTGATCCTTTTCGGCCAATATGGCCGATAGACCGGCCAGCGCCTCTTGGGCGCGCCCGCCCCGTAACCATAAGGGCCGCAACGACAAAATGAGTTGCAACGCGGTGTCCAGGTGGCCGCTTTCCCGGCTCCAGGCGAATGCGGCTCGTAGATTGTCGATTTCGGTTTGCGCCCAATGCAGCAGCCGCTCGTCTGCCCGGTGGCCCTGCGCCTCCAATTCGGTGGTCATACCCGTGTAGTAGTCGCGATGCCGGGTGCGCACCTCGTCGTTCTCGCCGGACTCGTCGAGCTTTTCCAGAGCGTACTGGCGCACGGTTTCCAGCAACCGGTATCGCATCCCGTCACCGGTGTCGTCGGCAACGACCAGAGACTTGTCGACCAACAGGCCCAGTTGGTCAAGAAGCTGGTAGCTTTCGACTGCGGTGCCGGCGCCGACGGCTTGGGCGGCGTCGAGATCAAATCCACCGGCGAACACCGCGAGCCTGCGGAACAGCACCCGCTCGGGTTCGGTCAACAGCGCATGCGACCAATCCACCGAGGCCCGCAGCGTCTGCTGGCGGCGCAGCGCGGTGCGCGCACCCCCGGTGAGCAACCGGAACCGGTCATGCAGGCCGTTCACGATCTGCCGCAACGACAGCGCCCGAATACGCGCCGCCGCAAGCTCGATCGCCAACGGCATGCCATCCAAGCGCCGGCAGATTTCTTCAACCAGCGCGAGATTGTCGTCGTGGACACCGAACTCGGGGCGGGCGTGGCGGGCACGGTCGGTGAACAACTCGACCGCCTCGCCGGTCACCGACAGCGACGGCACCCGCCAGCTCAGCTCGCCGGGCACCCCCAGCGGCTCACGGCTGGTGGCCAGGATCGTCAACCGCGGGCACGCCGCCAGCAGCGCGACCACCATGGTCCCGCACACGTCGAGCAGATGTTCGCAATTATCAAGCAGCAGCAGGGCTTTGCGCTCGCCGAGGAATCGGACCAGCAAGTCCATGGTGGAGCGGCCCGGTTGATCAGGCAGACCCAACGTGCGTGCGACGGTCACCGGTGCAACCTCAGGGTTGGTGATCGGAGCCAAGTCGACGTACCACAGCCCTTCGGGGAACTCGGTAGCGAGTTGGAAGCCGACCTGTACCGCAAGGCGGGTCTTGCCGGCACCCCCGGCCCCGGTCAACGTCACCAGCCGCTCGCCGGTCAACAGCCGGCGCAACTCCGCCATTTCGGCCCGGCGCCCGACGAAAGTCGTCAACTGAGCCGGAAGATTATGTGAGGCACCAACATTGCGGACGCGGAGTGGCGGGAAGTCGTTGCGCAAGTCAGGATAGCACAGCTGGACGACGCGTTCCGGGCGTGGCAGATCCCGCAATGGGTGGTTACCCAGATCGGCCAGCCACACCCCGTCGGGGAGATGGTCGACCACCAGCGGCTCGGTCGCCCCGGACAGCACGGTTTGGCCGCCATGGGCCAGATCGCGCAGCCGCGCGGTGCGGTTGATCGTCGGCCCGGCGTAGTTGGCCTCGTCGCGCAGCTGAATTTCGCCGGTGTGGATCCCGATACGCAGCCGGATCGGAGCCAGCGGCGCTCGCTGCAACTCCAGCGCGCAGGCCACCGCGTCGCTGGCGCGGGCGAAGGCGGCCACAAAGCTGTCACCCTCGCCCTGTTCCAGCGGGCGTACCCCGTCGTGAGCGGCGATGGCCTCGTCGACGGTGCGGTTGAGCTGGGCCAGCGCGGCGGTCATCGTCTCGGGCTGGGTTTCCCACAGCCGCGTCGAGCCCTCGACATCAGCCAGCAGCAGCGTCACCGTTCCGGTCGGCAGCAACTTGCTCACGCCCATTCATCCCAGGTCAGCGGCGGATCTCCGCGTGTTGGCTCATGGTATCCAGCATCGAGGCCCGCGCCGTGCGACACCGCCTCGAATTGCGCAGCCGGACCGAGAGGTGGCGGGTTGAGATGGTGTTCGCGGGTCCGGTGAGGACTGCAGCGGTGGGTCTCCACACCGGATTCGATAACGGCTCGTTGTCGACGGGATGCGTCGCCCGATTCGCAGCCGCACCGTTGCGTTAAAGAATGCAAAAGATATTTCCTGACGGAGATTGAAAGTCGGATTTCCAGCTCGAGCCGGCGCCCGAACGGCCCCGGACTATGCCGCAGTTCCCGCTGCTGTCAGCGCAAATGTCGCGCCTTAGCATAGTTGTTCAAACTCAGGCCACCGACGTTGGACCTGCCGAAATTATTTTCGGCACGCCACACCACGGTTTGCGGATGAGGCTGCATGATGAACCCATGGTGAAAGCGATACTTTTCGACGTCCAGGGGACGGCGACGGATTTCCATTCGACCGTCTGCGACGAGGCGCAGCGGATCAGCGCCGGCCGACACCCGGGTGTGGATTGGCCTGAGGTGGTCACGCGCTGGCGTGCCGGCTACTTCACCACGTTGAAAGCCGCACCGAGCGAGCATGGCAAGTGGATCTCGGTGTACTCGGTGTATCGGCGCTCCCTCGACACGGTGCTCGACGAATGCGGAATCACCGATTTCTCCCCCGCCGAGCGCGACGAACTCACCCTGGCCTGGCAGCGCCTGAGGCCCTGGCCGGATACGGTGGCCGGACTGACCCGGCTGAAACGGGACTACACGCTAGCCACCCTGTCGAACGCCGACGTCAGTGCTGTGATCAACATTTCCAAACGGGCGGGTTTGCCGTGGGATGCGATCTTCGCCGCGGAGATGGTGGGCGCCTTCAAACCCGATCCGGCCGTCTACCACATGGCCGCGACCTACCTGGGACTCGAACCCGCCGAGATCATGATGGTGGCAAGCCACAAGTACGACATCCGTGCCGCGGCCGAACTCGGGTTCCGCACCGCTTTTGTCGCCCGCCCGCTGGAATTCGGTCCCGGCGGTGACGCCGATGTGGCTTACGAAGACGAGTTCGACATCAACGCCGCCGATTTCCTCGACCTTGCCGATCAGCTCGGCTGCTAACTGCCTTTTTCATCGAAAGAAACCCCACCGCAACGGAATTGGGTCAGTCCGTTGCCACGTTGACGGCGCGCTACCTTATACCGAGCAGAAGTTTGGACTGGTACCCAACTCGGAGGCCCAGCCGTAATGACCGAGCCATCGAAAGACGAGCTTTGGCAGCAGCGCACCGAATGACCACTTGCCGTGGTCGCCGCCGCATTCCTGGCCATCTACTCGGTGGAAGTGCTCTACCAGCCGCACGGCGACGAGGCGCGCATTCTGGTGGGCCGCGGGCTGGGTCGCCTGGAGCGTCTTCGTCGTGGATTACCTCGTTAGGCTGGCGCTGGCACCCGATCGCCGGCAATGGTTCGTCCAGCACATCTTCGACCTGCTCATCGTGGCGCTGCCGATGATGCGGCCGCTGCGGTTGCTGCGTTTGGTGGTGCTCGTCGGCGCGTTGCAGAAGGCCGTGGGCAATGCCGTTCGCGGGCGCATCCTCATCTACACGATCTCGGGTATCTCGCTGTTGGTCTACATCACCTCGCTGGCCATCCTCGACCAGGAACGCGGCCACCCGGGTGCCACCATCGACTCCTTCGGGAAGGCCTTGTGGTGGGCGACCACGACGGTGACCACCGTAAGCTACGGCAACCTGTACCCGGTTACCGTTACCGGCCGGGTGATCGCCGTGTTGCTGATGATCGGCGGGATCAGTCTGATCGGCGTGGTGACGGCCTCGGTTGCGTCGTGGATAGTGCAAGCGGGTGGCCGAAACCGATTCGGAGAATCGGGCCGCTACGGCCGCGCAGATCGAGGAACTACGTACCGAGATCCGGACATTGACCGAGCAACTGCGCCGCGATGTGTCTACAGCAGTTGGGCAACCGCGGTCACGACCATGAGCACCAGCACCGCCGTCCCGACGATGTAGACCTGGCGGCGGGCAGTGATTCGGGTCTGCCTCGGGCGGCCCAGCGTTCGCTGCCGCTGCCAGGCGATCGCGTAGCCGCACGAGGCCGCAAGGGCGGCCAGGCAGGCCGGGATCAACCCCGCCGCTCCGTGGTGGCCGTGCAGATTCTTGAGCGTCAGCAACACCCCGTTGACCAGCAATGCGAACGACGTCCGGGTCCAGGCCAGCGTTGTCCGTTCCGCCTGCAGCCCGCGATCCGATGTCCCGCTCGGCGCTGCCGACCGGCTCAACCCCGGACCGCCTTGACGATCACCAAACCGAGCGCGACGATCCCGACCAGGGCCAGACCCACGGCAAGGTATGCGGGCGTGGGGTGACGGGGCAACGGCAGGCCGCGGCGCATAGCGCGGTCGGCCTGCCGCCAGCGCAGCAGGCCCATCCCGCTGGTGAGGATTGCCAGTGCCGCGAGCGCCACACCCAGCATCCGGCGGGCGCCGGGGATCGCCAGCTCCGGGACGAGTTGCACCAGCGCGACCGCCGCGGCGAGCAGTCCCAGGGCGGTGCGCTGCCAAGCCAGGAACGTCCGCTCGTTGGCCAGGGTGAACCGGTAGTCGGGCTCGGTCTCGGCTGGGCTGTCAGCGCCCTGCGTGCCGGCGGGCGTGTGGTGATCGGCCACGGGGCAACTCCCAGAGAAAGTCGGGGGACAGGCGCTCGACGTCGACCGAGTGTAGCCAGGGCCCGTGCCGTGGCGCGGTGAAATGCCCTGCTGAGAAACGACGCCGATCCCATGGTTGCCCGGTCGGACCGCCGTGGCGTCTGCGCCGAAATGTCTTCTGCTCGCATTTAGTCGGTCTAAGCACCTGACCAGCGGTTTCGGCTTCGTGTCGGTTTGCCGAACTGGCCACCCACCGCCTGGCCCAACGCTACTCTGTCAATGTTCCGGAGCTGCTTCGGCCTGTATATGCCGGTATCGGAGGGTTATGACCAGTTCCGAGGTGGCGATGCCGCGCGGCGGATGCCCAATGGCGCGTGGCTTACCCGGCCGCGGGCCGACCACATACGGCTCGACTCGGTCTTCGTCCGGTTGGTTTGATCTCGAGGGGAACGCGCTGTGGCGCGACACGCGGGTGGTCGGGACCTATGGCCCGAAGGTCGCGAAGCGACTCGCGCTCAGGGCCGCCGGCAAAGTCCGGTCGCGGTTGGTCGGCAATCGTTCCCAAAAGCAGGTCCAGCACACCGATTTCGATCCGTTCGATCCGGTGACAGCCGCCGACCCCTACCCGCATTACCGGGAGCTGCTGACGGGCGAGCGGGTCCAGTACAACCCCAAACGCGACGTCTACATCCTGAGTCGATACACCGACGTCCGCGAAGCCGCGCGCAACCACCACGCGTTGTCCAGCACCGGCGGAGTCACCTTTTCCCGCGGGTGCCTGCCCTTCCTTCCCACCTCTGACCCGCCGGCACACACCCGGTTGCGCAAGCAGCTGGCACCGAGTATGGCGCGCAGGGCGGTGGAGTCATGGCGTCCGATGATCGACCAACTGGCCCACGAGTTGGTCGCCGAACTGCTGACCCGGACATCCGCGGACGTCGCCACCGTGGCCGCACCGCTGCCGATGCGCACCATCACCGCCGTTCTGGGCGTGCCGGGACCCGATGAGGCCATGTTCTGCCGTTTGTCCAAACAGGCGGCTCGGATCACCGACGTCACCCTGTCGGCTTCCGGGCTGATTTCGCTTGCACAGGGCTTCACCGGTTTTCGGCGATTGCGCGCACACTTCACGCAGCGGCGCGCCAGCGGGCTATTGGGCGAACACACCGTCTTCGGCAGGCTCGCCGCGCATGCCGAGCACGGTCGCCTCAGCGATGACGAACTCTTCTTTTTCGCGGTGTTGTTGCTGGTTGCCGGCTATGAGAGCACCGCGCACATGATCAGCACGTTGTTTCTCACGCTGGCCGAGTTTCCCGATCAGCTCAAGCTCCTGGCGCGCCGACCCGATCTGATTCCCTCGGCGATCGAGGAGCAACTTCGCTTCGTGTCCCCGATCCAGAACATCTGCCGCACAACGCGAGTCGACTATCCCGTTGGCGGGACGGTCATCCCGGCGGGCTCGCTGGTGCTGCTGGCGTGGGGTGCTGCCAATCGCGACCCGCACCAGTACGACGACCCGGACGTTTTTCGCGCCGACCGCAACCCGACCGGTCATCTTGCGTTCGGTTCCGGCATCCACCTGTGTCCCGGGACCCAGCTGGCGCGGATGGAGGGCCACGCCGTGCTAGGCGAGATCGTCACCAACATCGACCGAATAGAGGTGGTCGAGCCGCCGGCATGGACGACAAATGCCAACCTTCGCGGCCCGACCCGGCTCCGAGTTGCCGTGACACCCCGCGCATCTCGATGAAGACGCCGCGCTCATGGTGGCATGAGTGGGCGGCGCCACTGTGGATCGGCTGCAATTTCTCCGCCTGGACGCGCCTGCTGATCCATAACCGTTTCGCCGTGCACTGGAGCCGCTGGCACTTCGCGGTCCTCTACACGTTTCTCAGCGTCGTGAATTCTGTTCTGGGACTTTGCCAGCAGGCCGTGTTCGGCAGGCGCGTGGCCGAAACGGTGATCGCCGATCCGCCGGTGTTCATCGTCGGGCACTGGCGTACCGGCACCACGTTGCTGCACGAACTGCTGATCCTCGACGATCACCACACCGCGCCTACCGGCTACGAATGCCTTGCGCCACAGCATTTCCTGCTGACCGAGTGGTTCGCTCCCTGGGCGGGCTTCCTGGTGCCCAAGCATCGGCCCATGGACAACATGGAGCTGAGCTTGCAGCACCCCCAGGAAGACGAATTCATCTGGTGCGTGCAAGGACTGCCGTCGCCGTACCTGGCCATCGCCTTCCCCAACCGGCCGCTGACGCACGAGCGGTACCTGGACTTGGAGCAATTGACGCCGCGAGAGCTGGAAGCGTGGAAACGAACCCTGTTCCGCTTCGTCCAGCAGCTGTACTTCCGTCGCCGCAAGACGGTGATCCTGAAAAATCCCATCCACAGTTTCCGGATCAAGGTGCTGCTGGACGTTTTTCCGCAAGCGAAGTTCATCCACATCGTCCGAGACCCGTATGTCGTCTACCCGTCGACCATTCACCTTCACAAAGCGTTCACCCGGATACACGCCCTGCAGCCACCGACGTTCGCGGGGCTGGACGACAAGGTGGTGTCCACCTACGTCGACCTGTACCGGAAGCTGGAGGAAGGACGCAAACTCGTTGATCCGTCCCGCTTTTACGAACTGCGCTATGAGGACCTGGTCGCCGATCCCGAAGGTCAGCTGAGCCGACTGTACGAGCACCTGGGACTGGGCGACTTCGAGCGGCTGCGGCCGCGGCTGCGCCGGTATTTCGCCGAGCGGACGGACTACGAAACCAACACCTACCAATTGACCGCCGAACAACGAACGACCGTCACACAACACTGGGGCGAGGTTATCGACCGTTACGGGTACCGGTAGACCGGCACGTCGTCCGCCCACGGCTGGCGGCTGACCAGATCGGCGACCCGGACCCCTGTATTGCGGCGCCGGTTTTATGCGTACTTCCTTTGTTGGGAAGGATGGCGCGATGCCGAGCAAGTATGACGAGAACGCCAAGGCCAGGACTGTGCGGCCGGTCCGCGAACACCGCGATGATTACGACTCAGAATGGGCGGCGATGAAGGCGATCGCCGGCGGGTTGGGGATGATCGCGGAGACGCTACGCAAGTGGTTGCGCCAAGCCGAGATTGACGCCGGTGAAGCGCCGGGAGTTTCCACCGAGGAGAGTCGAGAGCTTCGGGAGCTTCGGTAAGGAGAACCGGGAATTGAGCAGACGATCGTTATCTTGGGTCGGGTCACCAGCTTGGCGGCGTGAGCAGGGTGTCTGCGTCGTGGACAGTGTCCGCGACTTGGATATTTTGGTGGTTGAGCTGTACGGCGTGGTGGGTAGGCGATCCGGCATCGTTTTCCGAATGCGCCGGGCTGGTTAAGAATTCGACTTCCTTGATCGCCGAGGCGGGCGTGGCATCGTGAGTGCAGTTCCGAGAATCCACGCAACAGGAAAGCCGGCATTGCCGTGATCGAGAAACCCTCAAGCGAAAGCGGCCCATCATGGACGATGAATGCTGCGAGGAGCAGAGGGGTGTATTGCGGCGCCGGCGATCGCGAGGTGAGCTGTATACCGTGGCAGCATCCGGTGGACATAGACCGCAACCGCGAACGATCCCAGCGCCACGACGGGTGGGCATTCCTGACATTGCCAGCAATCCGAAGGTCAGGTCGTAGAGCAGCGTTGAGGGCTTAGGAGGTCGAACACGGTGAACCCGCTGAGCAACAGGGTCACGCATCCGATTAAATTAGTTACCGCGGCGCTGCCGCGAGCACGTCCCAGAGCGGTCCTGCTGCAATGCCGAGCCCGAGGCTTAGGCCCGCCGCGACCATCGCGGTGGCTGTGGACCAATCGCCAGTGATGAAATCGTCTGTGGCTTCAGACTTCTGGAATATCGGGACGATCCAACGCAAGTAATAGAACAGGCTGAGAAGACTATTGACGAACACCACTGTGGCCAGCCACGCGTAATCACCGTCCCAGGCGGCGGCGGCGGTGGTGAGTTTTCCGATGAAGACCGCGGTCGGTGGGGTCCCGACTAGCCCGAGCAGGGCCACCACCAGCGCGCCGGCCAGCCAGGGCCGGGCTCGCGCCAGCCCACGGTAGGCGTCAAGGTCGCGCCGATCGGGTAGTGCGGTGCTCACCGCGAAGGCGGCGCTGTTGGTCAGCGTGTATCCGACCAGATAGAACAGCAACGACGGAAGGGCAAACTCGCTGCGGCCGGCGACGGTGATCGGCACCAGTAGGTAGCCGACTTGGCTCACAGTCGACCAACCCAGGAGCCGCCGAGGATCCTGCTGCCCGTAGGCGGCCAAGTTGCCCAAAGTCATACTCGCCACGGCGAATATCGCGATCAGCAGTGGCCACGCAACCGTGTGCGGCAGCACGGTGGTCACGCGGTACAGCGCAATCAGTGCGCCGATTTTGGGCACTGTTGTCAAGAATACGGCCGCTACACCATTGGCAGCTTGGGCGGCGTCGGGAACCCAGAAGTGGGCGGGCACGCCGCCTGCTTCGAACATCAGTCCTGCCACCACAGCCACGACGCCGGTCGCCACTACCGCGGCTGGCGCGCCGCGCAATTGTGCGGCGAGTTCGTTATAGCGGGTAGCCCCGCTGATCCCGTAGAGGACGGTCACACCCAGCAGCAACGTGATCCCGAACATGGCGCCGATCAGGTAAGCCTTCAACGCTGCCTCGGCCGCCAGGCCCGACCGCAACAGTCCGATCAGTCCGTAAAGCGGGATGCTGGCCAGCAGGTACCCGGTGGCCAGGACGAGCAGGTCGTCAGTTCCGGCGAGTACCATGATGCCGGCGGTCGAAAAGAGAAGCAGCGCATAGGTTTCGCTTTCCCGCGCCGTTGCTGTGATGTCGTCGCCGGCTAGCGTCAGAACCATCAGGATCCCGACCGCGGCGGTGATCCGCGCCACGGCGGTGGCGGTGTCGACGGCGAAGGCTCCCTCGAACGCGGTCTGATCCGGGGCCGCCATTCCGACCGCCGCGACCACGACGACACCGATAAGCGTTGCGGCTGCGACGATTCGGGCCCACCATTGACGCTTGCGGGGCAGAAATGATCCGCCGATCAGCACCAGCAGGCCACCGCCGAATGTCAGCATCTCCGGCAGCATCAGCAGCGGCCGCATCCCGGTGTTCACCAGCTATCTCCCCACCAGCCCGATCAGCGTGCGTGACGCCGGCTCGATCACATCCAGCAGTGGGCGCGGCAGCACGCCGATCAAGATGGAGAGCATGAGAAACATTCCTGCCGAGCCGGTTTCGGAAGGGTGCAGGTCCAGGAAGTTCTGCGAGCGGCCACGGGTCTCGCCGGTGAAGATGCGCTGCAGGGCGCGCAGAAACAACGCTGCGGTGATCAGGATGCCCGGTAGCGCGAGCGCGGTGAGTGGTGCGGCGGCGATGCTGCCGGTGAAGATTTGAAACTCGGCGATGAAGCCGGAGAATCCCGGCAGCCCCAACGAGGCGAATGCGCCGAGTGTGAACAGCACAGCCAGCTTCGGGGCCGGTGCAGCCAGACCGCCGTAGGAATCCATGTCGTAACTGCCGGCGCGGTCGTAGAACACTCCGGCGAGCAAGAACAGCGCCCCGGTGATCAGACCGTGGCTGACCATCTGCGTGACTGCTCCGGTGACCGCCACCGCACGCGCCTCACCGGTGTTGCCCGAGAGCAGGCCGGCAACGCCGAGCGCCAGCACGATGTAACCCATGTGGTTCACCGAGGTATAGGCCACCATGCGCTTGAAGTTTTGCTGCGCCAACGCAACCAGCGCTCCGTAAAGCACCGACACCACGCCGACGGCGATGATCACCCACGCCCAGGCGCGCCAGGCCTGCGGCAGCATCGGCATCGCGATCCGCGCGAACCCGTAAGTGCCCATCTTCAACAACACCCCGGCCAGCACTGCCGAGCCGATGGCCGGCGCGTCGGTGTGGGCCGGGGGAAGCCAGGTGTGGAACGGAACCGTGGGTGTCTTGACTGCCAGACCGAGCAGAATCGCCGCCAGGACCAGCCCGCCGGCCAGCGGCCTACCGGCCAGCGGGGAAGTGGCGACCAGTTCGTTCATGTCGAAGGTGTGCGGATCGGCGGCGATGTAGAGGCCGATGAAGCCCACCAGCAGCGCCAGCGAACCCAGAAAGGTGTACAGGAAAAACTTCAGCGCCGAGCGGGCGGCGCTACCGTGGCCCCATCCGGCGATCACGAAGTACATCGCCACGATCGACAGGTCGAAGAACACGAAGAACAAGATCAGGTCCGCGGCCACGAACAGACCCAGGCTCACGGTCTGCAGAAACAGGAACAACGCCGCCTGCGACCTGGGCCGGTCGCGACCCCGCAGCCCATAGAGCGCGCAGCCCAAAAAGATCACCGCCGACATGACCACCAGCGGCAGAGACAAGCCGTCGACGCCGATGTGGTAGCTGCTGTTGACCCCTGGGATCCAGCGGGCCCGCTCCTCGAAAGCCAGCCCGTTGGGGGCCGGTGCCCTATAACGCGCCCACAACAGCACCGTCAGCGCCAGATCCACAGCGGTGAGGGCGACCCACACCCAGCGGGCTGCGGCTTGGACCGACTTCGGTATGGCAAGCACACCCACCGCGGCGGCCAACGGCAGAAAGACGATCAAACTGAGCACCTGGTCACCTCACCGCTATCAGTAGCAGGACGCCTGCCACGACCACCACCACGGCGACGAGGTAGTACTGGTGTAGCTGGCCGGTCTGCGGTTTGCGCGCCAGCGCCCCGAGCTGACGTGTTCGCGTCGCCAGCGATTCCACCGCGGCATCGACACGGCGGTCATCGATGCGCGCCGCCCACCGGCCGGCTTCCAGCGATCCGGCGGCGATCCGGTCCACAGCCCGGTCGAGAATCCCGTCGTCGAACCGGGCCAGCGCATGAGCCAGGCGCATGGTGGGACGGGCGAGCACCGCGTTCGCGGCCCGTTGCAGGCCAAGCCAGTCGGCGGCCCATCGCGGCTCGGGTACCCCCCACCGCACCACGACAGCCACGACGAGAAGCGCCAACAGCGCCGACGTGGCCAGTTCCGGCACGGCAAGGTGGACGGCCGATCGCTGGTCGAGGACACGGCTGAGCGTCGGGGCAACGGGCGGCAATGCCAGGACCCCCGCCACGGCGGCGCCGGCGGCTAACACAACGATCGGCAGCTGCGCAAAGGTGCTGAGCGCCTTGAGCTTCGGAGACCCTGGATCCCCGACCGGCGCTGGCGCGCCCCATACCGCAACGAGAATCTTCGCCGCGTAGGCCGCCGACAGCGCTGCGGCTACCAACCCCACCGCATACAGAGCGATCGAGTGGTCAAGCGCGCCCGTCAGCACTGCGTCCTTTGTCGCCCACAGGGATAGCGGCGCAATTCCGGCCAGAGCAGCCGCACCGATGGTGGCGCCCCAGCCGACCAGCGGCCATCGCCGGGCCACACCGTGCAGCTTGTCAAGCCGCTTGGTGCCGAGCAATGAGAGCCATGCGCCGGCGGCCAGAAAGAGCCCTGCCTTGGTGAAGGCGTGCGCGACCAGCTGCGCGGCGCCACCGCTGACCGTACCGACCCCTGCTGCCATGACCACGAACCCGAGCTGCGCCGCGGTGGAGGCGGCGAGCAACTGCTTGAGGTCGCGTTGGGCCACCGCGACAGCGCCCAGCAATACCGCGGTCACGGCGCCGGTCCAGGCCGCCAACTCGGCGGCCCATCCAGTGGCCGCCAGTAACGGCTGGATGCGCAGCAGCAGGTACCCGCCCATGGCCACCATGGCCGCCGAGTGCAATAGTGCGCTAACGGGGCTGGGGCCCTCCATCGCGCGCGAAAGCCAAAACGAAAACGGCAGCTGCGCCGCCTTGCCCAAGGCGGCGATGAACAGCCCAACCGCAATGACATTGCGCCACGGTGTGTTCGCCTGGGACAGGTCCGCCAGCGCCAGCCCCGCGCCGCCGGCAAGCGCCGCGCCGGCAGCCAGATACATCCCGAGGTCGGCGCTGCGGGTGGTCACGAACGCGGTGAGACCGGCCGACATCCGAAAGTCATCGCGCCACCAGAACCCGATCAGCGCATACGACGCCGCCCCCATCACCTCCCACGCCAGCAGCAGCGCGGGCAAGGTGGCGGCCGTTGCGGTCAGCAGGGCGGCGGAGGCGAACAACAGCATCAACCCGTGGAATCGGCCCGCCGCTTCGCGGATGTCCGCCACGGCGAACATCAGGACCAAAAGGGTGACCATCGCGACCGCGGGGACCACCACCGCGGACAGGCTATCGACGGACAGCCCGAACTGCCCACCAGCCACAAAAGCGACACTGATAGCGGGGTGAGTCATCGCCACCACGATCGACAACGCCACCACAACCGCCGATACCGTTACCGAAATCCCAGCCGCGAACCGATCTCCGCGGCGGGTGAGAAGCAGTGCCGCGCCGCAGCCTGCCGGGAGGCAGATCAACAGCCACAAGGCCGGCTGCGCTGTCGAAGTCACCCAGTTCACCCGGCCAAGTCGGCGGCCGAGTCGGTCATGTCGGTGCGGCGCTCCCGGTGCAGCAGCGTGGCCACGGCGAAGCCCATCGCCATCTCCACCGTCATGGCGGCGATGATCACCAGCAGCACCACCTGTCCGGCCGGTGCGGGTGCAGAGAACCACCAGAACCCGCCGGCCGCCAGGATGACGGCGTTCACCATCAGCTCGAGGCCCATCATCACCATGACCACGACCTGCTGCGAGAGTGCTCCGTAAAGGCCGACGCTGAATAGCGCCGCGGCCACCAACAGAACGGTTTGCAGCGTCATCGCCCCAACCCGCCGGGTTGTGGATCGCTCGCGGGTCTGCGTTTGAGATCGTCGCCGAACCGGTCGTAGCGGCCGCGGTGGGCGGCCAGGACGACGCCGGCGACGATGGTCGCGACCATCACCGGGCTGATCACCGTCATGGCCAGCATGCTGGGGCCCATCAACTCCTCGCCGAGCGCGAAGGTCAGATCCTTCGGCGGTGCGCCGCGCCGCGCCGGCCAGTCGGTCAGCAGGATCCCCGACGCCAGAACCGCGAACGTTCCGATCGCAGCGGCGAGAGCGCGTCGGTTGTCGTGCACCATGCTCATGGGCATCAGCGCCGGGTTCATGCCCATGAACATGACCATGTAGACCGCCATGACCGCCATTTCCATCACCATCATCAAGATGATGACGATGCCGATGTAGTTCTGCTGCAGCAGCACAACCGCGACGCCGACCGCGATGAACGAAACGGCCAGAGCGTAGGTGGCGCGGGCCATGGAATCGACGACGAAGACCGCGGCTCCGGCCAGTACGGCGGTCACGGCGACGACCCAGAACACGATGTCAACGATCATGAGAGTCACTTCCTCACTGCGATGATGGCCACGACGAGGTCTTGCACAAGCGTGAGCGGTAAGAGCACCATCCAGCCGATCTCCAGGAACTTTTCGGGCCGCAGCACCGGAAGCCGCCTGCGCAGCCACACGAACACCGACAGCAAGCCGATGGTCTTGAGCAACATCCAGGACCAGGCCGGTAACAGTGGACCCGCACCGCCGCCGAGGAACATCGGCACCGCGAACGCCGCTCCGGCAGCCAACAGGGTGTAGCGGCCCGCCTGGAATACGAGTCGATCCACGCCGGACAGTTCCGCGCTGACACCGCCGGCAATATCAGCTCCCAGTGCCGCGGAGAAGGGCCCCCACACCGAAAAGGCAACTGCCCCAAGGCAATACACGACGAACGCGACCGGCATCCACACCGCGAACCACAGTCCGTGTTGAGCGGCGGCCACATCGGCGACCCGTAGACTCTGCGCAGCGATGGGCGGCGCGACCAGCGCGAACATCAACGGCATCTCGTAGCCGAGCCCATAAGCCAGGAATCGATAGCCGCCGACCAGGGGATGGGCGGAATTCGGACCCCACCCGACAAGCCACACCAGTGCCCACACCATCACATCCATGGCGTTGAACCACATGACTCCGACGTCGAGATCGGCCAGCGTCCAGCGTCCGAACGGCACAACAGTCACCATGAGCGACGCGGCGACGATCAGGCCCACTCCGCCGGCGCGCCACAGCAACGTATCGGCGGCCACTGTGGTGCGACGGCGCTGCCGCATCAGCCGCGCGACTTCGTAGAGCGCAGTGCCCGGTCCGCCGCCACGGGCAGCGAGCACGCCGTCGAGGGTCGCCGCATAGAAGCCCAGGCACAGTAGCAATGCCACACCGCCCAGCGCCCACGCGCCCGGGACCGTGGTGATCGAGACGTCAGCCATGGCGACCGCCCGGGTGCGACGCGGTGTCGACGCCGAGGCTGGCGATCACCAGCCGGGCGGCCCCGACGTCCAGTCCGCTCACCAGATGAGGCAACGCGTCGAGGACGCTGGTTGCAGCCGTGGCGACACCGCTTGGTTCCGTCGTATTCGCCAGCGCGTGCCGCGCCATGTCGACCCGCGCCAGGAGCCGGTCGTAGCAATCGCCGGCCAGGCCCGTCGGCAGCTCGAGGGTCTTGCAGTCCTCGGGTGTCAACGATGCGATGTCGCGCAACGACCAGCGCAGCGTTTGAGAGCGGCGAAGCTTCCTGTGCAGGGTGTCTAGTAGGGAAGCGGCGTGCCTGGCGTCCGCGTCGCTGAGCAGCTCGTCCCGCGCGGTACGGGCGATTGCTGTCGCACCCGGCCAGGCGGCCAGTGCGAGCAGATCAACGACATGGTCACAATGTCGCGCCGCGACGTGGGACCTCGGTCCTGGCGGCGGAACGTGGCCGCCGACTTCTTTGTCGACGACCCACGCCTCGGCTTGCGTGAGCACGTCTCCCTGCAACGAGCACCGCACCACCAGCCCCACGGGCCAGTAGCGCAGCACCGGCCCAAGGCGAAGGTGCAGCACATCCATTTCCAATCCGTCGCGGTCGTCGCCGCCTTTGGCCAGCGCAATCCCAGCCGGCGCCATGTCCATCGCGCCGTGGTGCATGTGCTGGTGCGCGCTGTGGTCCCTATGCCCGTGCTCGCCGTGGTTCGTGGCGCCGTGGTTGGTGTTCTCGTGGTGTTGGTGCTCGCTGTGGTCCCTATGCCCGTGCTCGCCGTGGTTCGTGGTGCCGTGCTGATTGCCGCTCAATTCCGGAGATTGAGCGCGCTCACGAGCGTCCTGGCGGTGCCTGTCGACCTCCGCCAACTGCATGGCGGCGCGATGCAGTGCCGACGCGACCGCTTCGGGATCGGGCAACTCGACGCGAACCCGAGGCCCCGGCATCTGGTCCCAGACGCGGTCGATCGCCTCGTTCAGTTCCGGTCCCGGCGTACCGCAGACCGCCAACACGTCAGCGTCGGCCGGGGATGTAGCCACACACCAACCCCGGACTCGAAGTCGGTGTTCGGCCTCTGCCCGCACCACCCAGAACCCCGGGGCATCCACGATGAGAACGTGTGCCCGCTGTGCCGCACATCGGGCCAGCCGCTGCGTCAGACCCATCTCAGGGCGCCCTCGCGCCATGCCCACGCCACCGCCACGAGTAGCGCTGTCAGAAAGAGAAACATCTCAGTGATTGCGGTAGCACCCATTTTTTTGACCACCAACGCCCACGGGTACATGAACAACATCTCGACATCGAAGGCGAGAAATACCAAAGTCGCCAGATACCACCGAACGTGATAGCGCGACAACGCATGCTCTTCTGGTGCCCACCCGGACTGGAAAGGCAGCGCCATCAGCGCGGAGGGGCTGATCGCAGTAAAGCGGTGCAACCCGTAAACACTGGCGAGCCCGACGACGCTAAGTAACAGCATCCACGCCACACCCGCATACATCGCGGCTCCTAGTCTGTTGTGGGGCACAAGATCGGTACCCGTGCGGCTCCTTGTCAAACATCTGCCGTCGTTCACTTGTCCATTGGGCCAGGTGGAGTGATGTCCACTTAGAGCGCCCTCGCCGCCGGGCAGTTGCCGTTGAAGTAACGTATCAGCACCCGCGGATGAGGGTAGTTTTCAACCAACGGTGAGTTTGACCTTGATCACTTCATGCCGGACAGGGCGACAGACCAAGCTGGTTGGGGCGCTTCAGTTTGATGGTGGCCGCGGCGCTGGCACGATCGACTATATGCATGAGTCAAGAGCCTGCATCCCCGCAACATGCGATGAGGAGCTGCTGTCCTGCCTGGGCCCGGGCTTTCCGGCGCTAGCGGGCAGCGATCCCGGTCGTGTTGCCAAGATCCGCGACGAGGTGGCGCGCGGCTTTGCGGCACTAGCGGACGTCACCGATGCCGTGTCGTTCTTTGGTTCCGCCCGTACGTCGCCGGATCATCCGCACTATGAAATGGCGCGCACGCTGGCCGCACGACTGGGCAGCTTGGGGTTCGACATCATCACCGGCGGCGGGCCGGGGATCATGGAGGCCGCGAATCGGGGCGCCCGCGACGCCGGAGTGCGGTCGATCGGACTTGTCATCGAGCTGCCCTACGAGCAGCAGCCAAATCCGTTCATCGACCTCTCACTTCAGTTCAATTATTTCTTCGTGCGCAAGCTGATGTTCGTCCGCTACGCCTCGGCGTTCGTGGTTCTTCCGGGCGGCTTCGGAACGCTCGACGAGCTTTTCGAGGCCCTGACGCTCATACAGACTCAGAAGATCCGGAACTTCCCCGTCGTGCTTGCGCCTTCGGAGCACTGGACCGGGTTGGAGCGGTGGATTCGTGACCGGCTGCTGGAGACGGGACTGGTATCGGGAGAGGACGTTGACCTGCTCGTGATCGCTGACCATCCGGACGAGGTCGGCGAGATCGTCAAGCGATGGCGCCGACGACAGCTGGAGACCTACCGCCCATCGTAATCAGAGGACGGATGTCGAAGCGGCACACCATCTCGAGCCAAGGCCTTTGCCCCGGCCGGCATCAGCCGACTGCGAAGATGCGATGCATTTCGAGGAAGCCGTCGGGTCAGGTCGGCATCAGGTCCTAAAACTCGCTACGACCGAAGGCCCACGACGAGATGTCGGACAACCGCACGCGAAGCTGATCGTGCGAATAGACTTCAGCGCCACTCCGGCGGTACCTAACCCGAGATAGGTGGATGTACTCGTGGAACTCACCCCCATTCGGGCAGTTCGGGCAGTTGCCATCGGTCGAACTCTGCCGGCTGTGGTCGACGCCGACTGTTTGAAGGTAGCCAAGGACCTTTTGGTCGAAATACCAGCAGGGTTCGATGACACCCGTCACAGTGCCCCATGGCAGGTGCAGCGTCACGTCGACGTCTGCGCCGGGCGAGTGCGGATTGGACTCGATTGCATTGATGATCAGGTGAAGTGAGCGGTCGGTCATCCCGGACGCGCAAGGCGCATCTGTTGCGGTCACGCTTTCTCCGTGGCTTTCCGGCATCTACTGTCCCTTCGCCGCCAACGTTGATCGCGCCTGTATGTGGGCAGTCAAAACGGGTATTCGCTTGTTCTACTTTACGCCGCAGTCACGACACCGCGATCGCGGAGAAGAAAGAGGAACGCCACCGTGCCATCCGCCCTTGATTACCCCAGGGGGGTATGGTAGACAGGAATCATCCAGGCACGATTCATGCAGATTGGAGAGCGGCATGAGCACCCTGACAGTCACCGTTTCTGGGATGACCTGCGAGCACTGCGCTTCCTCTGTCCGTGAGGAAGTCGGCAACATCGCTCAAGTCACAGCCGTGGACGTGGAGCTCGGCAGTGGCAAGGTGACCATCGACAGCGACGGCGTGATCGAGCTGGACGCGATCAAGAATGCGGTGGAAGAGGCGGGCTACCAGTTGGTCCGTTAAGGCGACCTGTCGCGATTGGACTGAGGGGAAACAGAGCATGGACTCTGCCACGGAAACCACCCGACATCTTGAGCTGCGGATCGGCGGTATGACGTGTGCTTCGTGCGCGGCCCGGATTGAGAAGAAGCTCAACAAGATAGACGGCGTCAGCGCGTCAGTCAACTACGCGACCGAGAAGGCCAGCGTCGCGTACGTCGGCACCGTCTCACCAGACCAGCTCGTGACGACGGTTGAGCAGGCCGGCTACACCGCAGAAGTGCCTAGGCTGAGCTTACCCGCCATGGACGACGAGTCCGCAGAGCCGGGCGCGGAGCCGGATCCAGCCGCGTCGATAAGGCAACGACTACTGGTTTCACTGGTATTGACCGTGCCGGTGGTCGCGATGGCCATGGTGTCCCCACTGCAATTCGCCAACTGGCAATGGCTCTCGTTGACGCTGGCCGCGCCGGTGGTGGTATGGGGCGGCCTGCCGTTCCACAAGGCCGCATGGACCAACCTGCGGCACCGCACCGCCACCATGGACACCTTGATCTCGATGGGCACGATCGCCGCGCTGGGCTGGTCGGTCTACGCATTGTTCTGGGGCACGGCCGGTATGACCGGCATGCGACACCAATTCGAGCTGACCATTTCCCGTACCGACGGCACCAGCAACATTTATCTGGAGGCCGCCGCAGGTGTTACCACCTTCATCCTCGCAGGCCGGTTCTTTGAGGTCCGGTCCAAGCGGCGGGCCGGCGCCGCGCTGCGCGCGCTGCTCGAGCTAGGCGCCAAGGTTGCCTCGGTGCGCAGAGATGGTGTCGAGCAACGCATTCCGATCGAGCAACTCGCCATCGGTGACGAGTTCGTAGTACGACCCGGCGAGAAAGTGGCGACCGATGGCGTCGTGATCGAAGGCTCCTCCGCGGTGGACGCCTCCCTGCTCACCGGGGAGTCTATGCCGGTTGAGGTCGGCCCCGGGGATAAGGTGATGGGCGCCACCGTTAACGTCGGTGGACGAATTGTGTTGCGCGCCAACAGGGTCGGTTCGGATACCCAGCTAGCCCAAATGGCAAAGCTGGTCGAAGAGGCGCAAACGGGCAAGGCGCAGGCGCAGCGGTTGGCCGACCGGATCTCGGGAATCTTTGTGCCGATCGTGATCGCGCTGTCGCTGGCGACTCTCGGCTTGTGGATCGCGGCAACCGGATCCATCACCGCCGCTTTTACCGCGGCGGTGGCGGTGCTGATCATCGCGTGCCCGTGCGCCTTGGGCCTTGCCACACCGACCGCCTTAATGGTCGGCACCGGCCGTGGCGCACAGCTGGGGATTCTGATCAAGGGACCCGAGGTACTGGAATCGACGCGGCGAATCGACACCATCGTGCTCGACAAGACCGGCACCGTCACGACCGGCAACATGTCCCTGCTCGACGTAATCTCCGCACGCGATGAACAGCCCACAGAGGTCCTGCGGTTGGCGGGCGCGCTAGAGGACTCCTCCGAACACCCGATCGGCAAGGCGATAGCCCAGGCGGCTCGTGACAAGATCGGTGACCTGCCAGCTGTCGAGGGTTTCGCCAACCTGGAAGGTTTGGGCGTGCAAGGTGTTGTCGACGGACATGCGGTGACAGTGGGCCGCCGGCAACTCCTGGCGAATTGGTCGCAAGAGCTACCCGAGTTACTCACCCGTTCGCTGTGTCAGGCCGAGTCGGAGGGCAGGACCGCTGTGGTGGTCAGCTGGGACGGCAAGTCGCGGGGAATTTTGTTGGTGGCCGATGCGGTCAAACCGACGTCGGCCGAGGCCGTCGAACGGCTGCGTGCGCTGGGTTTGACCCCGATCATGCTGACCGGAGACAACGCGACCGCGGCCCGCGCCATGGCCGGCCAGGTAGGCATCGACCAAGTGATCGCCGAAGTGCTGCCGCGAGACAAGGTGGACACCGTCCGGCGATTGCAGGCCGAGGGCAAGGTGGTGGCCATGGTTGGCGACGGTGTCAACGACGCCGCGGCCCTGGCGCAAGCCGATCTGGGCCTGGCGATGGGGACCGGCGCCGACGTCGCAATCGAGGCCAGCGATCTGACATTGGTACGCGGTGACCTGCGCGCGGTGCCCGACGCCATTGAACTTTCCCGTAAGACGTTGGCGACGATCAAGGGCAACCTATTCTGGGCGTTTGTCTACAACATTGCCGCATTGCCGCTGGCAGCCGCTGGGCTGCTGAACCCCATGTTGGCGGGGGCGGCTATGGCGTTCTCGTCGGTATTCGTGGTCACCAACAGCCTCCGGCTGCGCACCTTCAAGCCGCACTCGTAACCAAAGCCGACACCGATTTCGGATACCGGGATTTGCTGCCTCTGTCGCCAGAGGATGCTCCAGTGAGCTTGGGCGGAGGTCAGACGCCCGTTATTCCGTTGAATCGGCTGGGGCGTCGGCTTGGACTTCATAGATACATACTCAAAGACCACCCCCGACGCAATCCATACGGTCATTCAAAGACAGGCTGGCGGCGGTGCCGACACCAAGGCGGTGGCGTCGGGAGCCTCGGCCGTCATCGCTGAGTCGACCGGAAATTACGGCGCAGCAGTGGCCGCCTACGCAGCCGCAGCAGGGATTCGGTGCATGGTTCTCACGCTGTCCAGGTACGGGACGGCCGTGGCACAATCGATCGAGCGATGACGCGATCGTCCGTATGCAACTCAGCGATGGCATCTATGCAATCACGCATCGGCGTTGACGGTGCTTGCCGCTCAGCAGCTCGCCGCCCAAAGTTTGATCGATGCTGACGAAAGCGTCGTAGTGCTGTCGACGTCGACCGGGATGAAAGATCCCGGCTCGACGGCCAGCCACCTTTTCGATCTAGCGGTCCTCGCACCTGCATTGACACCCCTCGGGGCGGCGCTACCGGCCAGCATGTGCCGCTGACATGCGGATCGCGAGGCCGAGCCCGTCGCCATGACGAGGACTCCGGCGCGGGTCTGACAACGCTCTTATGGCCCGTTGGACAACTGCTTGGGCCATGCCGATGTTTGCCGTGCTGCAACGCGGGTAACGCTGAAGTATGAAGAAAAAGATGGCAATCGCTGCAGCTACTGTTGCGATCACAGCGGGTTTGGGCACGGGCGGATTGGGTGGTGCTGCCAGCGTTGAGGCACAACCGGGAATATTACCGACTGACCCGTGGTGCCCTGGGGCGTATTGGAACCCCGCCTGGGGTCCGAACTGGGACTGGAACCACTGCCACGACTCTTTCAACCCCGGCCGGGGACATAGTCCTTCCGGGCCTGGCGGTGGGCACGGTGCGGGGGGACATGGTGGCGGTGGGCACGGTGGCGGCGGACACTAGTGCAGTCCGGCACGGGCCCGGCAGCCTCTCAACTCGCCAGTGGTTCCGGTACGGATGACGATCGAGCACCGTTCGATGCGCCTGTCGCGGAGATCAGGCATTGGGGGACGCGCCGGTCAGATCAGGTGGCCGTTCGGCGGTGATGTAGCACAGTCGCGACACACTCCCGGTTGCGATGGTCGTAAATCCGGTCTCGGTTATCATGACGCGGAGTCGGTTGAAGATGTTGCGCATCTCCGCTCGACCATGCGCAGCGCTGATGACCCGCTCGAGCATCTGAATCCGCGGCGGGCGGACGTCAGCAACGCACGCCCGCCCGCGCGGCCGCAACACCCGAAGCACCTCCCGAATCGCACCGAGACGACGGTCAGGCGCGATGTGGTGGAAGGTCAAACTTGAAACGACCACGTCGAACGAAGCATCGGCAAAGGGCAGATTCTGGGCTTGCGCCGGGTAAAACGTGCAGTTTGGCGGGGCATGTGCCGCTGCGTAATCCAGTGAGGCCGGTGACGGATCGATCCCGACCACCACTCCTGAAGGGCCCACGACCGGGGCGATCCGGCGCGCGAAATATCCTGCACCGCAGCCAAGGTCGAGTACTCTCTCACCTGACCGGGCACCGGACGCAGCGACGAGATGGTCCCATATGCGGGCCCGCCGGCCGAAATACCAGGCTTCGGACAACATTTCGTAGGCCCTTGGCGAGATCCCGCTGGAACGCGGACCGCGTCGACGAGCGGTTTCCGTGCCCGATTGCATGTAGAACTCCTTCGCTCGAGGGGCTGCCTGCCCCACACCTGCTACCGTCTACCCGTAACGGGTATGTGGAAACGACTCTGCTCTTGGTTCTTGAAAGGAAGTCATCGTAATGGTGCAACGATCACTGACCGCCTCGGCAGCTGCGGCTGCAGTCATGGCGCTACTGACCTTGACCGCATGTGGCAGCTCCGGCAATCAGGCCGGCTCCGGGACGACGACTGCCGGCGCGTCGACCGCGTCGAGTTCGGCGAATGCTCAGGCGCACAATGATCAGGACGTCATGTTTGCCCAGCACATGATTGCCCACCATCAGCAAGCTATCCAGATGAGCGATGTCATTCTCGGTAAGCAGGGCATCGATCCTCGCGTGATCGAGCTGGCCAACCAGATCAAGTCGGCGCAGGGACCCGAAATTCAACAGATGCAGACGTGGCTGAACCAGTGGGGACAGCCGACGACGCCGGGCGCCATGACCCCTTCGTCGACGATGCCCGGGATGCCGAGCCACAGCGGCATGCCCGGGATGCCCGGGATGCCGAGCCACAGCGGCATGCCGGGGATGCCCGGGATGGGCGGGATGGACGGGATGATGTCCGAGCAAGACATGCAGGCCCTGCAGAACGCGCAAGGCGTTGACGCCAGCAAGCTGTTCCTCACCCAGATGATTCAGCACCATCAGGGCGCGATCACCATGGCTCAAAACGAAGTTAAGTCTGGTCAGTACTCTCCTGCTACTGCGATGGCGCAGTCGATCGTCACCAGCCAGCAGAAAGAGATCACGACAATGCAAACAATTCTGGGCTCGCTGTAGGCGACTGGGACAGCAGAATTCAGGTTAGCTCGCGCAGCCTGGCACAGGGTTCGCCACCAGTTGGCACGACAATACCGACCAACCCATGGAAGTCGATCCTCAATCGGATGGCGAATCCACGGTTAATTCGTTGCCAGCTGCACCACTCTGCCGCTCCCATTGTCGGCGACGAGTACCTTCTTTCTGGAGGTGTCGACCGCCACGCCCACGGGGTGGCCGCCGGTGAACGGCAGTATCGTCGGGGTGTTTGAACCGGGATCCAGCTTGACCACCTTGCCGGTCTCGTGGTCGGTGACGTAGACGGCGCCAGCGGTGTCCACGGCGATACCCGAGGGCACGGCAAGTCCGGTGAAGGGCAACTCCGTCGGGGTGCTCGACCCGGGATTGAGCTTCAGCACCCTGTCGTTGTCCGAGTCGGTGACATAAACGATGCCCGAGGGGTCCACCGCCACACCATCTGGATGGTTAAGGCCGGTGAACGGCAGATCAGCCTGAGTGTTGGATTTGGCGTCCAGTTTCACCACTCTGTTGTTCCCGCGGTCGGCGACGTATACATTGCCGGCGGCATCAACGCCAACGCCCTGCGGGTATGTGAGTCCGGTAAGCGGCAGCACGGACTGCGTGTTGGAACCGGCCGCCAGCTTGACCACCCTGTTGTTGAAGTCGGCGACGTACACGGTGCCGTTGGCGTCTACCGCCAGCCCCTGCGGCTGGTAAAGGCCGGTGAACGGCAGCACTGTCGGGGTGGACGACCCGGAAGCCAATTTCACCACCCGCCCGTACATGCTTTGACTCGTGACATACACGCTACCGGTGTTATCCAGCGCCACCCCTCCCGGCGAGAGGGGGAAGCCGAGCCCGGTCAACGGCAACACTGTCTGCCCGGGTGTCGATGCCGCTGGTTGCGGTTTCGGCTTGAGCAGGTATCCGGCGACGCCGATGGCGACGATGACAACCAGTGCGGCGGCGCCGATCAGGATCCACTTGCGTTTGCGCCGAGGCTCCGGGCGTGCGCCGGATGTTGGGACAGGCTTCGGCGGGCCCGCAGGGCTGACGGAGCGTGGCACATTGGATCCGCCGCGCCAGCCGGCAGTGTTGACAGGCGCAGGTGTCCACCCGCCCTCGGCCGTGGGCGAACTTGACATTTGCGACCATGGCCTGGCCTGGGTGACGGAGTCGGCGGCGGCCGACTCGGTACCGGTCGACAGGATCGTTCGCTCGCCGCGCTGCGCAATCGCGGCCGCCTGGTTCTGCTCGGCTGTGGTCAGTGCATCGTGGGCGGCGGCGGCCAGTTCACCGGCGCTGCGAAAGCGCTCCGCGGGGTTTTTGGCCATTCCTTTGGCGATCACGGAGTCGAGAGCCGGCGGAACCATGCCGGGCCGCAATTGGCTGGGCCGCGGGGCAGACTCCATCAGATGCGCGCTGATCACCCTCTCGATGCTGCTGGCCGGATAAGGAGGTGACCCGGTCAAACACTCGGCCAACACACATGCGAGCGAATAGATATCGGCGCGAAAGTCAACCTTGTCGCCGGCGAACCGCTCCGGAGCCATGTAGTTGTAGGTTCCCAGCGCCATCCCGGTGTGGGTCAGCCCTGGATCGGTTGCCGCGCGAGCGATGCCGAAGTCCACCAGATAGGCGAAGTCATCGACGCCGATAATGATGTTCTCCGGTTTGACGTCGCGGTGCGTCACCCCGCTGGCGTGCGCGGCGTCCAGCGCGGCGGCGACCTGTCGCACGATGGCCACCGCTCGGGCCGGTATCAGCGGACCATGGGCCGTCAACATGCGGCGCAGAGAAAGACCGTCGATCAGCCGCATGTCCAGATACAGCTGCCCGTCGATCTCGCCGTAATCGTGGATGGGCACCACATGCGGCTCGGTCAGGCGTCCCGCGGCGTCAGCCTCGCGCTGCATCCGTTCGCGAAAGGCCGGGTCGGCGGAGAATTGCTCGGAGATCAGCTTCAGCGCTACCACTCGGCGTTTGCGGGTGTCCTCGGCCTCATAGACCTCGCCCATTCCGCCGCGACCCAGTAGCCGCATCAGCCGATAGGGCCCGACAAGCGAGCCTTCCCTCGGACCTGGCTCACTGAGGCCTGCCATCGAACTCCTTCATGTGATCAAGAGATAGCGTTCACCGCTGTTGCCAGCCGCGATTGGAGCCAGCTCGGCGGTGTAATGGATCCATACTGCGCCAAGCCCTCTTGTCCCGGACCAATTATCGCTTGCATGAACGCTCGTACAGCGGTGCCCGTCGCGGACTCCGGATACTTAGAACAGACGATCTCATAGGTCGGCTCGACGATTGGGTAGGCGCCGGGCTGGGTTGGCTTGGGGAACGATGACGTATCCAACACCAGATCATTGCCCTGACCCACGATCCTGGCTCCCGCGATCGTCTTGCCGACTGACTCGGGAGTGATCGACACGGGATCCGACCCGGCTGAGGTGATGATCTGGGCGATGTTCAACTCTTTACCCAGCGCGAACGACCACGCGGTGTAGGTGATAGATCCGTCGGTGGTCTGCAGGGCCGCCGTGACCCCATTGTCCCCGTCGGCGCCAGCACCGACGCCCCCCTGGAACGTCTCGCCGTCGCCTTTACCCCAAGCACCGTTGGATGCGGCATCGAGGTATTGCTGGAAGTTGGCTGAGTTGCCGGATTCGTCACTGCGGAAGATGACCCGAATGGGCGATGAGGGCAGGTTGATGCCGGCATTGAGCGCCCTGATCGCCGGGTCGTCCCACCGGGTGATGGTGCCGTTGAAGATCTTCGCCATCGTGGGCGCGTCCAGCTTCAGCGAACTCACGCCGCTGACGTGGTAGGTGACCGCGATCGGTTGAAACAGTGCCGGCAGCTCCCAGGCGGGGGACGCGCATCGCGCCGCCGCCTTATTGGGTTCACCTTTCGACGGGTCCAACGGCACGCCGGACCCGGCCAGATCAGTCTCGCTCTTGATGAACTGTTCGACCCCGGCGCCAGAGCCATTTGCCTCGTAGTCCAGCGTGTAACCGGGGCACGCGTGGGCGTAGGCATTGACAAATTGTTGTATCGCGTTCGCTTGTGCGGTCGCGCCGCTGGCGTTGAGTTCCGCCTTACCGCCGCAGTCCACTTTCGCCGACGGTCCTGAGGGGGGAGCGGACGTAGTCGTGTTGCTACCGCATCCCGATAACACCAGCGCGCCAATGACCAGCAGGCTCATGACGTCGGTTCGGGGGAATCTCACAGACCTCCTTTGGACGGGGTAGAGGGACCAACATATCTACTTTGCCACTGCCGCGGGCAAACCGGGCAGTCGACTGTTTTGGCGGAAGGGTTATCGAAATCCATCCGCTTGAAGCCGCCAGGCCCGGTGCAGCAACAGGGGGTCATCCGGGACTACGGGGGTGTGCGCCTGCCCACTGCGGGTAAACCGCTGCACCGCGGCCATGCCGGCAACGGAGATAAGTCCTCGATCAGCCGGCTGCACAGCTTTGACCTTCTGCAATTGCAGAGCTTTCGCGTCCTGCCCGGACGGACGCGAGTCGGCTCGCTTAGTGAGCGTTGTGCCTATCCCGATAGTGTTTCGGAGACCAGGTAGCGGGCGGGATTGGTGTCGTAGCTGTCAAGGCACACCTGAGAGCAAAAGTATCGACGGTCCCCGTCGACGTCGCGGTGCCCAGCCGCCCGATCGATCACGAGCTCCATTCCGCATACCGGGTCGGTCGTGGTGGCGACATCTTCTCCGCCATTGCCCAAGTGCCAGCGGGCAGGTTGCGGCTGGGTGACGCCATAGTCGCGCGCCGTCGCATCGGTGCGCGCTCGGCGCGCCGGATCACGGGTGGGCGGCCGCAAGCGCCGTGTCTCAACCTCCCAGACCCAGCCGCTGATGGTCACCTCGTCGGGGATAAGCGGATGGTTCTCAAAAACCTCGATCGTCGTTAGCAGCGACTCGTCGACATCGTCGGTCATCCCGATCCACTTGGCGAAACCGCCCCTGTCGAGCTTCAACTCTGGCAGTGTCGGATCCAAGATCAGCTGATCGGTGTCGATACCTTTGGCCTTGAAATAGGCCTCGAGGTCCCTGGCGTTTGCAGACAACATTCCGCACTGGGTGTGTTGAACAATGACAATCTCGGTCGTCCCGAAAAAATTCGTCGACAGCATCGCTGATCGGATCGCATCATCAGTGACGATTCCCCCGGCGTTGCGAAAACAGTGTGCATCCCCATGTGCGACAGGCGAATCGACGTTGATGCCCAGTGCTTCATTGATCGGCAGGCGCTCGTCCATGCAGGCCAGCACCCATAGTCTGCGGTCGGTGGGGCCGAAGCGGCCGAACCGACGGCGCTTGGCCCAGTGCTCATATTCGATGACCTTGGCTGTCAGTTCATCCTTCAATGTGGCCACCGTGGCCTCCTTCTTCGGTTGGTCTGCACGAATCGATGACCTACCCGACGCGGAATCGCGTCGACAGCAACGTCTTAAGCCTTGCGGTGTGTCTACGGCGCATCTAGGGCACAAAGTCCTCAACCGGCTGCGCTCAGGTCCGCGTGGCGTGGCGACTTCCTGGCTTTTGCGTTCATCAGCTACGCGTGAGCCTGGCCATACATGCCGCCGCGTCGCTCCGAGTGATGTCCTGCCGAATCGCTTGACGCCGATCGCCGTCTCGACGCCGCTCATACCCGGCAGGGATAGGGACCTTAGCTTAGCCACCGCGGGAAAGGGCAAAAGGTGCTCTACCACTGGCACCGGCCGCCAACCACAGTGGAGCTTGAGACGTTGATGGCAGGCGGGAGGTTGTTGCATCAATTAGTTCGCGGCGATTTTGTCCGCGAGTAGATCACGGCGCCGTTGGGTGAGGCTTTCTGGCCGCTGGCGCCACTCGTAGTAGCCGGACTTGAACACCTCTAGCAGCGTGCACATCCGGGCACATTCGGATAATTCTAGAGGTGGTTGGTCGGCCGCGTGTTCGCCACGGTATTTCTTCACCCAAGCCAATTCATCCCGTGGATCGAAGCTTATGACATAGCCGTGGGTTCGCTGATCTGAGGATTTGGGCGCAACGCCGATGACGGCGGCGACGGGATACGGCGTTGGCGCACGCTGGACGTGGGCACGGCCAAGGCCTATCTGCAGGCTGCGGTGCCGCGGGTGGAATGTCCAGTCGACGGGGTGGTGATGGCCCATGTGCCGTGGGCGAGGCCGGGCGCCCGTCACCTGGTTGTTCGAGGACACGGGCGCCTGTGAGGTGTTTCTGACTTTGCGATAGAGATTCGCGTTTGATCAGACAACATCGTCGGGGTCCTGGATGGGTTCAGTGTGCCTTTGCTGGCGGTGCCAGGCAAGGCGGCGTTTGTGGGCTTGTTCGAGT
>NZ_UPHQ01000358.1 GCF_900566055.1 Mycobacterium innocens | reverse complement strand
GCTACAAGCCCTCGTCGCCGCGTTCGCCGCCGACAAGGCCATCGTCGACGAATCCTCCACCCGCACCGCTGTTGCCGAAGTCACGGCGGACTGAACACCACACCGACACCCCGAACACCACCGACCCTGCCGGACATCCACCGGCGGGGTCGTTTCATACCCGCACATCCTCACGATCAACGCCGCCATCATCCTCATCGTGAATGCCGGTCAACATCTCTGACGTCGCAGATCGATCATTGCGTGACCTGATCGACGAACTCGAGCAAGGCGGACCTGCCCTGGTGATGTGCATGGGCAAGGGCGGCGTGGGTAAGACCACCGTCGCGGCGGCCATTGCGGTGACCTTGGCCGAGCGCAACCGTGAAGTTCATCTGTCCACGACCGATCCGGCTGCTCATCTGACCGAAACTCTTTGCCGCAGTGCGGAAAACCTGCACGTTTCCCGCATCGACCCGGTCCAGGCCAGCCGGGCCCACCGCGACAGGGTATTGGCCACCAAGGGTGCATCCCTCGACAAGCATTGCCGGGCCAACCTCGCAGCGGACTTGCGCTCGCCCTGCACCCAGGAGGTCGCCGTCTTTCAGGCCTTCTCCCATGTGATCCAGGAATCGCGCCGAAAGTTCGCTGTCCTGGACACCGCGCCCACCGGACACACGCTCCTGCTGCTGGACACCACCGGGTCCTACCACCGCGACATCATCAGAAACGCCGCGCCAGGGGTGCGCTACGTCAGTCCGCTGATGCGCCTGCAGGACCCCGCCGCGACCAAGATCGTGCTGATCACCCTTGCCGAGACCACCCGGGTGCTCGAGGCGGCAGAATTACAGGCCGACCTTGCACGCGCCGGCATCCATCCCGGGGCATGGGTCATCAACAACTCGGTCGCCGCGGCGGGACCTACCGTACCCCTTCTCCGCCGTCGTGCCGCGTTCGAACTAGGCGGCCGGGTGGCCCCGGGGGGTCGCACCCCGGGGCTCCCACAGAACGGAGCGTGACAGTCTCCCGTCACTCCGCTCTTCTCATCCAGTCCGTTTAGAACTCGGTCATCCACGCCCAGTGGGCGAACATGCCTGGTTGACGTTGCACCAGGTCTTTCCACCATCGCTGGGCCCTTTTGAA
>NZ_UPHQ01000167.1 GCF_900566055.1 Mycobacterium innocens | reverse complement strand
CTAAAGTCTCCACCAAGCAAGACTCCCAGGGCCACCCTTTACGGACTTTCGCTGGCCTACTCGAACACCTCAAGACTTTGACCCGCAACAGGATCCGCTACCACAACACCGACATCGAAATCGACAAACTCACCGACCCCACCCCCGAACAACGCCGCGCTTTCGACCTCATCGAAGCCACCATCCCCCTCACCATCGCCGCATAGTCAGGTAGACAAACACCACACCACCAAACCCGCCAAAACCCCAGGTCAAACCGGGAAAACCCCTACCTAAACAGCAGTAACTTCGGACTAACCGAGGCCGAGTTGGAAAACCTATTCCTCGCCCCGGCTTCAGGTGTCGTGGCCGCCGCGACGGCGGTCGGTGAATCAGCACGACAATTCAGGACCGGTCAGCAATGCCAGTGGCCCCAGCAGAACGCAGACTACCTGACCCCGTCGCCTGCGCTGCGCTGCTGGCACATTGCGCTGGGGACGCGAATCAGCAGATCAACCTGCAGTGCTGTGCAACGTTGTTGCCAAGCACCGATGCGAAAACCGTTGACGCGCGAACCGAACAGCTCACGCTGGCCAACGACGCCAGAGACAGCAACCTAATCGCAACCCGCGGGTTCGTCTCGGCGAGGGCAGATCGAACTAGCTAACCGATAGAACGCAGAAAGGCGAAGCAATCATGACGAAGAAACTCGTGATACTCGGCGCGGGCATCGGAGGACTCACCGCCATCGGCGAGTTGAGACAACGAAAGATGCTTCGCAACAGCGACCTTGAGGTCACCCTGATCGACCAGGAGTTCACCCATTTTCAAGGCTTCACCTTGCCCTGGATCATGCGCGGCTGGAGGACCGCCGAACAAGCCACACTTACACCCAGTGACCAGGCGCTCGACGGCGTCCGCACCATCACCGGCACCGTTACCACCATCGATACCCAGCGCAAAAAGGTGCTAGGTGAGCACTTTGCCACGGATTATGACGCGCTCATCGTGGCGCTCGGCGCCAGAAACAATCCGGGCAAAGTTCCCGGGCTCGCCGAAGCGGCCGCTGCCGGAGTCGCCCACCACTTCTACAGCATCGCCGAGGCGAATCACGCGCACCACGCGCTAAAGGATTTTGCCGGCGGGAACGTCGCTGTGCTCATTCCGTCGCTACCATATCGTTGCCCGGTCGCACCCTACGAGGGCGCGCTGCTCATCCATGACTACCTCATCGAGCACGGAAGACGAACTCACACGCAGATCGACATCTTCACGGTGGAGCCTCAGCCGATGCCCTCAGCGGGCACCGGCCCAGGCCGAAAGCTGATGACCCTGCTCGAAGACGCGCACATCGGTTTTCACCCAAACATGCAATGCCAAAGCGTCGACGCGGCCACCCGGTTGATTCAGTTCCAAGACGAAATCACCGCACCATTTGACCTGCTCCTGTTCGTCCCGCCCCACGAACCGGCGTCAGGGTTGGCCGGGGGCCCGGGATGGATCAGCGTCGACGCCCACACCCTGGCTACCGAACACGAAGGCGTTTGGGCCATCGGCGATATCACCGGGATCACCACCCCCAGCGGCCGGCCTCTGCCCAAAGCGGCGATTATGGCCAAAGGCCACGCGAAAACCGCGGTGGGCGGCGCACTGCAGTACCTCGGCATCGCATCTGAGACAACCGCATTCAATGGCCACGGATACTGCTTCATCGACACAGGCGACCACGAATCCGCGCGCGGCATCGGCGACTTCTACGCGCTGCCCGACCCAGCAGTCGAACTCGTCGGACCCTCCAAGGAGCTACACCAGCTCAAGCAACAAGAAGAACGCGACTGGGCCAACCTCTGGGCTACCAAACCCCGCGACCCACACGCGAGCTAACGCAACTTTGCAACCCGCAGCCTTTGGATCGCCAGCCAGGTCGACCAACCGGGTGGCGTCGGGTCCGAGCCGTTCCTAGTCGCTGCGGCCCCTTCCGGTACTGACAGCTGGACCCTCGGTGGCCAGATGGAGACCCACTACGTGTTCGTCGTGCGATCACGAGTTGCGGGCCTCAGTACGCGTTCCGCTGACGACGTGGGTAATAGTGGTGGCGCAACGCGTGCGCAGAAAATGCGTCGGTACGCCACGTTCTATGGACCTTTATAACGTGGCGCATTGGCTTCGCGCCGAGCGTGTTACACACGCGGCGAATTAGTCGGCGGCGGTCTTTGGCGGCCTGTGTTTCATGCTCTGGCCGAAGTCGATGGATTCGCCTCGCCTTTAGTTTCGTCTGAGTGTGCGAAGGAACCGCATGGACATTATTTCTGCCTGCAACCACTCCGATCGTACCCGAGTTCGGGATGATCCCGGACGAAGTGCACGCCAACAAGTTTCGAGGTCTGCACGTCCAGCCCTATCCACTCGGCTATAACCGCGAGCGGCAGGGGCAGGCAGATGTCGGTCATGAAGTCGAACACGGCGCCTGGTGGGGGATGGCCGATGACCGCCGCGGCAATGGATTGCACGCCCGCGGTGAGGCCCTCGATGACGGAGGGCGTGAAAACGTCGCGCACCGACGCGCGTAACCGGCGGTGCTCGTCGCCGTCGGTGAACAGCATGGACCGTTTCAACAATTCGCTGCCGGCCTTGTGGACCGCCTGCCGCGCATTGGGGTTGGTCAGCGGGTCGATCGACCATCCCGATCCGCCGAGCACCTGTTGTGCGGCGCGGTAGCCGAACACCAGCCAGCTCTGCGCGGTCGGGTCTCATATCGCATCGCCGTCGCGGCGGTGTCGCTCGTAGAACGGGTAAGGGTCGGCGGCCGTCCACGGCAGCCGGGGCGCCGTTGTGCTAGGGATGGTCATGGCGGTCCAACCCGAATGGCAGTCCGCGCCGGCGCACCCAGGCGCGATGCTGCTTGCCCAACGGTGTGATCGGGTCCGTGACTCCGTCGAGGTCATCGGCGATCGATCGGGCGTGCACGCTGGCCCTGAGCATGGCGCATATTGCATTGACGTTGAGGCTGATTCGCGACATGAAAACCAGGTCCTCGGGTAGCGACATGCGGCGAACCGGGTGGTCGGGCGACAGTGGGACCAGTGCGCGCAGCGCCCGCCGCGAGGTGTCCCTGGTGAAGGTGACCGGCTGCGGGCCCAGGGCCTCCTGAAGGATCTCGGCCCACCATTGGTACACCTGGGTGCCGGTCAGGCCGGAATCGGCGGTCAGAAAGCCCGCGTCCACCATGAGCTCGCGCAGCTGGTGAGCCCGTCCGTCCAGGGCGGCCCGGACGGTGTGCATGTATTTGTGGCGAAACGGCTCGGGAACGACCTTCACACAGCCGAAGTCGAGAAAGCCGACCCGCCCGTCGGACCCGAACCGGTAGTTGCCGGGGTGCGGATCGGCGTGAAACAGATTCGCGTGGCGGGCCGAACCGGTGGCAAACCGCAAGATGGCCTCGGCCCAGCGGTTCTTGAGCTCCTGGTCCGCACCTTGGGCCGCAGCCCAATCCATTCCGTCCAGATAGGTCATCGTCAACACCCGATCGCCCGATGCTTCGGCAACGACATCCGGGATCCGGATGAATGGATGGTCGCGGTACAGCCCGGCGAACGCGGCGATGTTGGCCGCTTCGTGGCGGTAGTCGATTTCCTCGCCGATGCGAGCGGCGACCTCGCGCGCGGCCCGCTTGACATCGGTCTGAATCACGTTGCCCAACGTCGTGGACACCAGCCGCAAAAAGCTCGCGAGCAATTCGGTGTTGGCCAGATCGTCGCGGATGGCTTCGGCCGCGCCCGGATACTGGATTTTGACCGCCACTCGGCGACCGTCGTGCAGCACCGCCCGGTGCACCTGCCCGATGGACGCAGCAGCCATCGGCTCGTCGTCGAACTCGGCGAAGACCTCCTCGGCCGCCCGGCCAAGATCGGCCTGCAGCACCTCGCGGGCCAGGGCCGGATCCATCGGCGGGGCATCGGCCTGCAGGTGCGCCAGTGCGGCCTGGTAACCGGTAAACTGGCCGTTACCAACCCAACTCGTGTCCATCACGGAAAGAATCTGTCCGGCTTTCATGAGCACACCCTTGGAGCGGCCCAGGAGTTCCGAGTACCGTTCGGCGGTGCGTTCGTGGAAGCGGGCGACGGCGCCGGTGTCGCCGGTCTTCTCCCGTAGTCCCGCCACGATGCGCCCGCCCGCGGCCCGGGCGGCGAAACCGGCCAACGGCATGGTCCGCCGGATCCGCCCCTGCGGGACCGGGTTGTCACTGTTTGCCATAGTGACCCTCCCGCGGCCGCTGCGGTTGGACGCGTGAAACCGCCTGATGATGCTACCTGTGGTTGGCTGGCGTTGGATACTAAACGGCATGCCGCCCCCGCTATCGCGCGTCGACAGTCTGGACGACGTCGTCAGCGCGCTGCAGTCGATCATCGACTGGTCCGTTGACACGGCCAACCCGGCCGGATATTTCGCTGTCATGTACAAGCGGTCGATTATCGCGATTGGTGATGCCGTTGATCGGGGAGTGTTCGAGGACGGACCGCGCACGACCCGGTTTGGAGTGACGTTCGCGCGGCGGTATTTCGATGCCCTGCACCGCTATTTCGGCAGCGGCACTGGCAATCCGTCGCAGGTGTGGCAGGCCGCCTTTGAGACGAACGACAGCGATGAGCCAATCATGTTGCAGCACATGCTCACCGCGATGAACGCGCACGACACCTTCGATCTGGGTATCACCGCCGCCGAAACCGCCGGTGATGCGTTGGAGCCGCTACGCAACGACTTCGACGCGGTCAATGCCATTCTGGTGAGCCAGGCCAACGTCATAGCCGACGCCACGGAACAGATCTCGCCGGGCTTTGCCCGCTACCGTAGCCAGTTGACCGGCGACGACATCGGCCTCCTCGATGCAGAACTGCGGCAATCTCGAGACATGGCATGGACATTCGCACAACAGCTGCTGGTCGAGCCGGAGAGCAACCGGCTCAAAGTCATTGACGATCACGACACGATTTTTGCCTGGTGGATCAGACGCCATCTGAACCCGCCACCGCCGTTGTCGGAATGGGTCGAGGTGATTGCGCGGGAGGAAAGCCGCGACACCGCCCACAATATTCGCGTGCTCGACCGGACCGCGTCGAGATCGCATCAGTGACGCGCGGATCCGGTGAGAAGCTGCCCGTTCGGCGCTTGCAGCAGGCAGATGACGGTGCTCGGGGTGGGATTGGCTCCGGTTCTGTCTTGGTTGGAGTCGATCAGGTAAGTCATGGAATATGCGCCGTGGTCCACCGATTGCCCGGTGTAAGACCCGATCCCGGCCGCGCACTCGCGATTCGCGACAGTGCCGATGGCGTTGTCGACCGCCACCGGCGCGCGCAGGTACACCTCGGCCAAATGCGGTGTCCCACAGTCGACCACGGTGACGGTGATCCGGCTGAGGTCGGCCGGTGGCAGGTCGGCCACGCATTCGCCGACCTGCAGGGCAATCCATTTCTCGGTGCGTGGGCCAGCCGGGGTACGTGGTGTGCTGGTGCTCACGGCCGCCGTTGTCGGCTTACTGCCGGCGGAGCTGGTGCCGGCCTGGACGCTGTTGGTGGCACAGCCCGCCAACAGTGCGCCCGCCGACAGCGCGGCCGCCAACAGGCCGCACACCAGATGACGGATTCTTTGCCTCATTGCAGCGGGATTCTCAGCATCGGGGACCTCGGTGCGAAAGCGTACTCGCCTAAGTCCGGGCTTCGACGAAGGCCGGCGGCGTGGTGTTGGTCAATGCGGGGTCCGGTGGCTCCGACGACATCGCCAGCAAGCCACGCAGGCAGCATGCGGCCAATAGCCAGTTCGCCGGCTTCTTCAGATCCAGGCCGCCGACCAGCTGCTTGATCATTGTCAGCGTGTTGAAGTAAATACGTTCGCAGACAAGTCTTTCGGTGTCGTCGAAAACGAAGTACGCGGTCATGCGAACCCGGAACCGGCTTCCGGTGGGCGGGATCTTGCCGAGGTAGCCGCGGTGGGTTCCCATCAGCCAGAACTCGACGATCACCGCATCGGCGCTGTGGCGCAAGGCAATGATTTCGTGGTCCTGGTCCGGGAACGCAGTCCGGGTGTAGCCGTAGTAACCGCGTACCGCCTCGTCGCCGTCGTGGACGGTCAGTTGCGGGATCAGCTCGTAACGCGGATGCGGGAAGGTTGATAGCACGGCGTCCCAGTCGTGGCGGACCTCGTCGTGGAAATGGTCGAGCACCAGCTTCTGCCGGGCGGCCAGCACGTCCGTGGCGGGAAATGCGGGAATGGGCATGCTTGAGAGTAAACGCGGTAGCCGGCGCCATCGAGTGGTTGCATCCACCGGCGCCGCCGCAGCGGGTCGCCCACCCTCCGAGAGGTTTTCCGGGCACAATGATCGCCGTGCAGCTGCCTTCGCCACCGGGTCTCGTGGACGCGCTGAACGTCATGCGGCCGTCGGCCAGATTACGCAGACAGGCCGAAGCGCTCGCGGGCTATCTCGACGAGGGGGACACCGTCCTGGACGTCGGGTGTGGAACCGGCCATCTGTCGGCCTATCTGCAGCAGATGTACGGGGTGGACGCCAGCGGCGTGGACGTGCAGGATTCGCGCAAAACGCCTATCTCGTTCCGCCTGTTCGATGGCACCGCAATCCCATACTGTGACAGCGCATTTGACCATATCGTGCTTAGCGAGGTGCTGCATCACAGCCATGATCCGGCGGCGTTGGTCAAGGAGTGTCACCGAGTCGCACGTCGTAGCGTCATGGTGTTCGAGGACATGCCGGACGGCCGACTCGGCAAGCTGATCCTTCGCGCCCACGTGGAGCTGTTCGCGCGGTACTACCGCTACCCATTTCCGCCGGCTAACATCGGCGCCTACCGCTGCGCGCTGAACTGGTTGGGCCAGAATGCATCTCGCGTGAAGCGATTCCCGCAGCCGCCCGAATGGCTGAGCGTATACCCGCGGGTGCTGTCCGTGTATTTGCTTAAATTTAAGCCACCGTCAGCGTCTCGGTCGTCATGACTTCGCTGGCGGCCCGCTCACCGGAGCGAATCGCGCCATCGACCCAGCCGCACATGGTGGCCGATGTCTCGGTGCCCGCCCAGTGAATGCGGCCGCACGGCCTTCGCAGTGCATGCCCGAACTGGGTGAGCACACCCGGGGGTGCGTGGCTGATCATTCCGCCCCCGGAATAACGCTCACGGCTCCAGTTCTGCTCCACGTAGTCCACCGGCCCGCCGGCCCTGGCGCCGAACCGGTCCACCAGGGCGTCGAGCACCGCCTGGCGGCGCCCCGCCTCGTCAAGACGCTCGTATTGCCGCGCTGTGGGGCCCTCGATGACCACAACCAGCACGCCGGGGGCGCCGGTGTCGGGGCAGCCGTCGATGGTGACCGTCGCCAGCGATCCCGGCGCAGCGCTTTGGCCGGAAAGGCCGCAGGCGCGCCAGAACGGCTCGTCGTAGACGATCGAGACCTTGACGATCGCACCGCTGGGCATCCGCTGATGCAAAAACGACCGATCGGTGGGAAGCATTGGCTCATAGACGATTTGGCTGGCGATGGCCAGCGGCACCGCGACGATGACCCGACCGGCCCGCACCGTCAGACCGTCCGCTTGCACGGTGACGCCGTCGGAGTCCTGGCTGATGGACCGCACCGGCCGGGACAACGTGATCGCGTCATCCAGCTCGGCGGCCATCGGCCGGTAGATGGCACCCATACCTCCGACCGGCCGGGAGTCTTGCGAGCCGCCGTCGCCACCCAGTACGAAACCGGGCCCACCGCCTGATGCCATCTGGTAGAGAACGAAAAGCATGGACACCTCGGAAGCGTCCGAGGTGTAGGTGCCGGCGATGGCGGTTTCCAGCAGGTCGTGGGCCGCCTTGGACATGACGTTGTTGCGCAGCCACTGGGCCAGCGTCATGCGATCCCACTTGGCGGCCTTCTTAGCTTCCCATGGCGCGTCGAGCGGGATCGTCTTGCACATCTGGCCGATTTCGAACATGGCTGCGCCCAGATTCAGCGATGCCCACGGGCTCATGGTCCACGGGACAGTGCCCTGGTAGCGGTGCTGTTTGCCGTCGACCACCATCATGGCTTCGCCGCCGGTGTACTGCTTGAAGGCCGAGACCCCGAATTCGTGCATCAGCGCATAGATTCGGTCCTGAGTCGGCCCGATCCAGGCACCGCCCTTGTCGATCCAGGATCCGTCGTCACGCTCGACGGTGAAGGTCCGGCCGCCAACCCGGTCCCGTGCCTCCAGCAACGTGACGGAACGACCGGCCTGTTTGAGCCGAAGCGCAGCCGTCAGACCAGCGAATCCAGCGCCCACCACGCAGACATCGACATCGGTCATCTCAATGACCCCAGGCCACCGGAAGCCGTTTGATGCCGTGAATGAACTGCGACAGCAACCGAGCCGGCTCCTCGGTCACGACGACGTCGGGCATTTGCCGGCGCAATTCGTCGAACACCACCCTGATCTCGCGGCGAGCCAGGTTGGCCCCCAGGCAGAAATGCGCGCCACCACCGCCGAAACCCAAGTGCGGGTTGGGGTCGCGCGCCACGTCGAACCGCCACGGATCGGCAAATTTCGACTCATCCCGGTTGGCCGAGCAATACCACAGTGAGACCTTGTCCCCGGCGGCCATCGTGACGCCTCGGAGTTCGACGTCCTCGCTCAGGGTGCGGCGCATGTAGACCACCGGAGACGCCCAGCGCACGATCTCCTCGACCGCGGTATGCGCCAGCGCGTCGTAGTTCGACCACCACCTTTGTCGTTCCTCCGGATAGCGCGACAGCGCCAGCACGCCGTGGCTGATCGCGTTGCGGGTGGTCTCGTTGCCGGCCACCACCAGCAGGATGAAGAACATCGCGATCTCCGACGACGACAGCCGCTCGCCGTCGACCTCGGCTTCGACCAGGCTCGTGGTCAGATCGTTGTGGTGGTTGATGCGGCGGTCTTCGGCCAGTGCGGTGGCATAGGCGCCGATGTCCATTGAAACGTGAAGAAACTCTTCGAAATCGGTCGTCAGATCCGGGTCGCCGAACCCGAGAATCACGTTGGTCCAATGGAATATCCGATGGTGGTCCTCTTCGGGAATCCCCATCATGTCGCAAATGATCTGCAACGGCAGCGGCCCGGCCAGCTCGCTGACCAGGTCGGCTTGGCCGTCGGGATGGTTGGTGATCATCGCCGCGACCAGCCGCTGCGCGCGGTCGCGCACCGACGCCTCGATGCGGGCCACCACCTTGGGCGTGAACGCCCTGCTGACGATGGAGCGCAGCCGCTGGTGCCGGGGATCGTCGAGCACGATCATCGAGCCGAAGTACTCGGCCAATTCCGGCGTCTGGTCGTTGATCGTGATGTTGGGGGAGGAATGGAAGACCTCCGGATGGCGGCTGGCGAAAAAGACGTCGTCGTGGCGGGTCAGTGCCCAATGTCCGGCGCCACCGGTGAATCCCGGCAATTCGAGCGCCGGCCAGAACGAGACCGGGGCTTCCCGCCGCAAGGTGGCGAAGGCGCCGTCGCGAAAGTCGTCGTCGCGGCCCCAGAATTCCAGCGAACCCAGGTCGATCTCGGACAGCGGAACCTCCGGCGGCGGCGTGCCGTTGGCCCGGGGCAGCAGGCCGGCATTGCGGTCAGTCCTGAGGTCCACCGTGCTCCTCCTTTGTCCCGCTTCGTCCTTGAAGGGTGACATTGGCGAGCTTAACCGCCAGCGGCCGAGTTAGTGACCCGGCAATGTCAATGCGTGCAGACCGTGTGTCCCGGCGCGCCCGTCGCCGTCTGCTGCGTCACCACGTTGCCGCCGAGCAGAATTCTGCAGGTGATGCTGCCCGGCCCCTGCGCGCTGAGCACGAACACCTGAGCGCCGAAGGCGGTGAACTGCGTCGACCATGGCAGGCCCACATTGACCGCACGCTTCTGACCGGTGTCGGTTTGGTACGAGATGTACTCGGCGACACCGCTGCCACTCACCTCGTAGCGGACCTGCGGTAGCTGAGGAAGTGGATCCGCGTTCGCCAGACCACATGTGGCTGTGAAGCCGATGCCGAGAGCGCACACCGCGGCGGGTCCGCTTAGGCGTTTGAGGTGACGTAGCTTGGCTGCCGATCGACTGGTCATGGTTGTCCATCGTGTCACCACTTAGGACGGCGTGAAAGGGGTTTGGGCAGGCGTTGGCGCCGCACCGCGCGGTAACCCGATGGCGAACATGCCGAGCAGCGCAACCAACTGGATTGCGACCACCACCACGACCACCGTGCCGGTGGAGATCTCGTACAGCCAGCCGACGAGGGCGCCGCCAGCCGCGCTTGCCGCGCCCAGTCCGGCCGCGAACACACCGTAAGCGCTGGCTCGCCGCGGGGCGGTGACCATGTCGGCGACCACGGCCCGCAGCGTGGATTCCTGGATCCCCACGGCCGCACCCCACAACAGCGCGCCCACTACTACCATCGCGGTGTTGCCGCTGAAGGCGAACAAGACCACCATGCTCGACAGAAGCGGCAGTGCCGCAAGGCTTTTCCCGCCGAACCGGTCGTAGCTGTAGCCGGAAGCCAGAGCGGCCAGCGCATCCGCGGCCATCGCGGCCGCGTAGACCACCGGCACCGCGGCAGCGCTCAGCAAGCCGTGGGTGACCATGTGAAACGACAACAACCCGAAGGTGGCGAAGCCGGACATGGTGATCGCGGTGAATCCGCAGTACAGCCAGAACCGTGGCGGCAACTCCCAGAACCGTTGCGCTGCAACACCATCGGGTGATACCGCGGAAGCCGATGGGCCTTCATAGGAGTCCGGATGCGGCACCCGGACCCGCAGCCACAGCAGCAGCGCCAGCGCCGCCGCACCCGGCAGCGCCAGCACCCCGAGCGCGGGCGCGTAGTCGTTGCCGGTGACGGCGAGCACCCCGGCCACGGTCAGCGGGCCGATCACCGCCCCCACCTGGTCGAGCGCCTCGTGCACGGCAAAGCCGCGGCCGCGACCGGTGACGCTGGCGGCGTGCGACAGCAACGTGTCCTTGGCGGGACTGCGCACCGCCTTGCCGACACGCTCGGCGATCACCAAGCTGCAGGCGACCCACAACGCGCCCGCGACTCCCAGCAGCGGAACCGTGGTCAGCGCCAGCGCGTAGCCGGCGACCGTCCACGCCCAGAATCGTCGGGTTCGATCTGCCAGGGGACCCGACACCAACCGCAGCGCCAACGCGGCGGCCTCGCCGATGCCGGTCACCACGCCGACCACCAGTCCGGTCGCACCCAGGGACGCCAGCAGCGGACCAGTGATCGACCGCGCGCCCTCGTAGACGAAGTCGGCGAGCAGGCTGACCACGCCGAACACCGCGACGAAGCGCCACGCACTCAACGCTGGCCGGCTTCGCACCGCTCCGATGCTAGAGGTGTCCCAGCCTTGTCCCAGCCTTGTCCCAGCCTTGTCCGGGCTTGCGGCTTCGCGTCGCTTAGGGTGAAGCCGGGAGGTGGCGGTTGATGTCGCAACGGGACGCAAAGCGAATAGTCGTCTGGGGCACCGGCTTCGTCGGCAAGATGGTGATCGCCGAAATCGTCAAGCATCCGGTGTTCGAACTGGTCGGGGTCGGCGTCAGCAACCCCGGCAAGGTCGGGCGCGACGTCGGCGACATCTGCGGGCTGCCCGAGCCGGTGGGCATCGTCGCCACCGACGACGTCGACGCCCTGATCGCGCTCAAGCCTGACGCATTGGTGCACTACGGACCGACGGCGATGCAGGCCGACGCCAACATCGCGCTGATCACCCGGTTCCTGCGGGCCGGCATCGACGTGTGCTCGACCGCGATGACGCCGTGGATCTGGCCGACGATGCACCTGAACCCGCCGCAGTGGATCCAGCCCATCACCGAGGCGTGCGAGCTGGGGGAGTCGTCCTGTTTCACCACCGGCATCGACCCGGGATTCGCCAACGACCTGTTTCCGATGACTCTGATGGGGCTGTGTTCGGAGGTGCGGCGGGTGCGCGCTGCCGAGCTGCTGGACTACACCAACTACGAAGGCGACTACGAGAAAGAAATGGGCATCGGGCGGGAGCCCGAATTCAGCCCGATCCTGGAAAACCGCGAGGTGTTGATTTTCGCGTGGGGCGCCACCGTCCCGATGATCGCGCACGCCGCCGGGATCATGCTCGACGAGATCACCACCACCTGGGACAAGTGGGTGACGCCCACTGAGCGTCGCTCGGTGAAGGGCGTCATCAAGCCCGGTCAGGTCGCCGCCGTCCGCTTCACCATCAACGGCATCTACCGGGGCGAGACGCGCATTCAACTCGAGCACGTCAACCGCATCGGCCGCGACGCCGCACCCGACTGGCCCTCAGGTCACGACGACGACGTCTACCGGGTGGACATCGACGGAACCCCCAGCATCTTCCAGGAAACCGCGTTCCGGTTCACCGACGGCTCGGGCCGCGATGCGGCCACCGCCGGGTGCCTGGCGACCGGGATGCGGGCGCTCAACGCCGTCCCGGCGGTCAACGACCTGTCTCCGGGCTGGGTCACCGCGCTGGACCTGCCACTGATTCCCGGCGCGGGCACCATCCGCTGAGCCATGTCGTTATACAGCTCGCGCATAGCCGGCGCAAAGAACGGCTATAGGTGTAGACGGCACAATTTCGGGTAGGCGGGCGCGGGGGCGCGCAGCCGGACGGGGACTAACCATGGCAGAAGGACCACGGCCCGCACTGGGTCTGTCGATCGGTGCCACCAACCTGGCGGCGGTGACCGCCGACCACGCGATCACCCGCAAGCCGGTGCTGACCTTGTATCGGCAGCGCCCGCCCGAGGTCGGACTGCCGTCGGAAAACCCGAGACTGGATCAGTCCGGCCTGGTCATGAGTGACTTCGTGGACCGGGTGGGGGACCCGGTCGGCATCGTCGCGGCCGACGGCTCGATGCACCGCAGCGAGGCTCTGGTGGTCGACAGTCTGCGTGCTCTGGCCTACACCGCCACCGGTGGGCGGGCCCTGCCCGACGATGTCGCGCTGACCTATCCCGCCCACTGGGGGACGGCCGCGGTCGACGCGTTGGGTGCCGCGCTGAGCCGGGTGCCGGAATGGTCGCACGACGCCCAGCCACTGCTGATCCCCGACGCGGCGGCCGCGCTGTTCGCGATGCGGGCCAACCCAGGGATACCGGCCCGCGGCATCGTCGCGGTCTGCGACTTCGGCGGCAGCGGGACCAGCATCACGCTGGTCGATGCGGCCGGTGATTATCAGCCGGTCGCCGCGACGGTGCGGCATCGAGACTTCTCCGGTGATTTGATCGACCAGGCGCTACTGACCTACGTGATGTCGGAGATGCCGGCCACCGGTTCGTTCGACCCGTCCGGGACCGCGGCCATCGGCTCGTTGAACCGGCTGCGGATCGAATGCCGCAATGCCAAGCAGCGGCTCTCGCACAGCACGGTGACCACCCTGGCCGACGAGTTGCCGGGGATGCATCGCGAAATCCGGCTCACCCGAAACGAGCTCGACGAGACGATTCGCGAGGCGTTGGACGGTGTCGCCGCAGTTATGGAACAGACGTTGGCGCGCAACGGAATTCATCCGGCGGACCTGGTCGCGATCATTTCCGTCGGTGGTGGTGCCAACATCGCGTCGGTCACCACGACGCTGTCGGGGCGATTTGGCGTTCCGGTGGTCACGGCGCCGCGCCCGCAACTGACCGCCGCTATCGGCGCGGCGTTGCGGGCGGCCCGAGGGCCCGCCGACACCAGTGCGACGGTGTTGACCTCGGCTCCGCCGGTCGCCGCGACGGCACTGGCGCCGCTGGCGCCGCCGCTTGCCCCGCTGGCACCGGATGGTGCGGATGCGCCCGCGTCGGCATTGCAGCCCGCGCTGGCCTGGTCGGAAGCCGACGATGATTCCCGCGTCATGCCCGTGCCCGGCGCCGACTACGCGGATGCCGGCGGTTCCGGCTACACCTCTGCCCGCCCGCAGCTGGCGTTCGACCATGACACGCCCCCGGAGTCGAAGCCTGAGCCGCCGGTCATCCCGTGGTATCGCCTGCCGGCGGTGATCATCGTCGCCACGGTCGTCGCGGTGCTGCTGGTCGGCACCGCGGTGGCGATCGCGCTGGGCTCCAACGACAAACCCGCGACACGCCCGCCGGGGGTGAGCCCGGCCCCGACTACTTCCGCGCCTGCCCCGCCGCCGCCAACCGAGGGAAGCCCGGAGCCGGCGCCGCCACCGCCCGGCACCCAAGGACCAGCGCCGCAAGCGCCGCCGCCGTCGAGCCAGGCACCCCCTCCTACCGCCGAAAAGACACCGCCGCCCCCGACGACAACCC
>NZ_UPHQ01000165.1 GCF_900566055.1 Mycobacterium innocens | reverse complement strand
GGTGGTCGGTTGCTGGGCAACGGCGGCGCCGGCGGCGCCGGCGGCGACGGCAACATCACCGGATTCGGCGGCACCGGCGGGACCGGTGGGATCGGCGGTGCGGCTGCTGTGGTGATCGGCAACGGCGGTAACGGTGGCAATGGCGGCAACGGAACCACCGCGGGCGACACCGGCGCCGGCGGCACCGGCGCACGACTGCTGGGGCAAGACGGGCTCGACGGCGTGCAATAGCCGATCCGCATTGCTGACCACAACCAACACCGGCTGCAGAACCGTTTTCGTCTTGGACCAGAGCCTCACCAGCCCGGTGTAGCGTCGCTGATCATGACAACCGAAACCGGCCTCGAAACCAGTGAGGAATTCGGCAACCGGATCGTGGCGGCCATCGACAGCGCCGGTTTGGCGATCCTGCTCAGCGTCGGCCATCAGACCGGGCTGCTGGACACGATGGCCGAGCTGCCGCCGTCGACCAGCACCCAGATCGCCGAGGCGGCGGGCCTCAACGAGCGCTATGTCCGGGAATGGCTGGGTGGCCTGACCGCCGCGCAGGTCGTCGACTACGACCCCGCTAAGGCGACGTACGCGCTGCCGGCCCATCGGGCGGCAGCCCTTACCCGAGCCGCCGGACCCAACAACCTGGCCCGCGTCACGCAGTTCATCGCGTTGCTCGGCGAAGTCGAGCAGAAGGTCATTGACTGCTTCCGCGGCGGCGGCGGCGTGCCCTACAGTGACTACCCGCGCTTCCACACCCTGATGGCCGAGATGAGCGGTGAGGTGTTCGACGCAACCCTCGTCGACGTGGTCTTGCCGTTGGTCGAGGGACTGCCGGAGCGTCTGCGGGCCGGCCTTCGAGGTGGCCGATTTCGGTTGCGGCAGCGGGCATGCGGTCAATCTCATGGCACAGGCGTTCCCGCAAAGCCGGTTCACCGGCATCGACTTCTCGGAAGCGGCCGTGGCGGCAGGCGCCGCGGAGGCGGCTGCACTTGGCCTGAACAACGCGGCATTCGAGCGGCACGACTTGGCGCAGCTCGACCAGGTCTCCGAAAAAGTAGCCGCCTACGACGTGATCACCGCCTTCGACACCGTCCACGACCAAGCGCAGCCGGCGCGGGTGCTGCAGAACATCCATCGAGCCCTGCGACCCGGTGGTGTGCTGCTGATGGTTGACATCAAGGCGTCGAGCCGACTCGAGGACAACATTGGTGTCCCGCTGAGCACCTACCTGTACACCACGTCGATGATGCATTGCATGACGGTGTCGCTGGCGCTGGACGGCGTGGGGTTGGGGACCGTGTGGGGCCGCCAGGTGGCCACCTCGATGCTCGCCGACGCCGGCTTTAGTGACGTGCACGTGTCCGAGATCGAGTCAGATCCGTTGAACAACTACTACATCGCCAGGAAGTGAAGCGCCGGACTCGATGGCCGCTTTGGATGCTCTTGACGACTGGCCGGTGCCCGCTGCCGCCGCGGCGGTAATCGGGCCCGACGGTGTGCTGGCTACCCATGGCGATACCGCGCAGGGATTCACGCTGGCGTCGGTCACCAAGCCGTTGGTGGCCCGCGCCGCGCAGATCGCCGTCGAGGAAGGCGTCGTCGACCTCGACAGCCCGGCGGGGCCGCCCGGGTCCACGATCCGTCATCTGCTGGCGCACGCATCCGGGCTGGCGATGCACTCGGCGAAGGAGCTGGCACGGCCCGGCGCCCGCCGGATGTATTCCAACTACGGCTTCACTGTGCTGGCCGAAGCGGTGCAGCGGGAGTCGGGAATCGAATTCGGCAGCTATCTGAACGAGGCGGTGTTCGAGCCATTGGGCATGGCGAATACCCGGCTGGATGGCGGCGCGGCCGCAGCCGGGTTCGGCGCCACGTCGACGGTCGGCGACTTGGCGTTGTTCGCCGGTGATCTGTTGCGCCCGTCGACGGTTTCCGGGCAGATGCACGAAGTGGCGACCACCGTGCAGTTCCCGGGACTGGACGGGGTGTTGCCCGGATACGGCGTCCAGCGCCCCAATGACTGGGGGTTGGGCTTTGAGATCAGGGATGCCAAGTCGCCGCACTGGACGGGTACCCGCAACTCGCCGCGAACATATGGCCATTTCGGTCAGGCAGGTGGGTTCATCTGGGCCGATCCCGACGCGGACCTGGCGCTGGTGGTCCTCACGGATCGTGATTTCGGCGAGTGGGCCCGAGGGCCCTGGCCGGCGATTTCGGACTCGGTTTTGGCCGAGTACATCTAATCCGAACTGCACACTAGCGCAACAGTGGTCTCACAAGGCACAATAGACACGCAGACAACATAATTTCGTGGCAGGTATCTCGCTCTGCTGGTCCGCCAGGTCGTTGGGGAAGACGTCCCTCGCGGAACCGAAGGAGCAAGAGATGCGTGCGTCGAATCAATTCGCCGACGTGACGACCGGCGTGGTGTACATCCACGCTTCGCCCGCGGCAGTATGCCCGCATGTCGAGTGGGCGTTGTCGTCGACCCTGCAGGCCAAGGCGAATCTGGTCTGGACGCCGCAGCCGGCGATGCCCGGGCAATTGCGTGCGGTCACCAACTGGGTGGGGCCGGTGGGCACCGGCGCCCGGCTGGCCAATGCGTTGCGCTCGTGGTCGGTGCTGCGGTTCGAGGTCACCGAAGATCCCAGCCCCGGCGTCGATGGGCAGCGGTTCAGCCACACCCCGCAGCTGGGCTTGTGGAGCGGTGCCATGAGCGCCAACGGCGACATCATGGTGGGGGAGATGCGGCTGCGGACGTTGATGGCGCAGGGCGCTGACACCCTTGCCGCCGAGCTGGATTCGGTGCTGGGAACGGCATGGGACGAAGCGCTCGAGGTCTACCGAGACGGTGGTGACGCGGGTGAGGTCGCGTGGTTGAGCCGCGGGGTCGGTTAGCTACTTCGACCCGAAGGAGTTGCACCGGCATTGAGGGGTTAACCCCGGGATGCTTCACGACACCCGCTAGCCGTCAGGGCGCCACGACAACTTCGACGGTGTTTGCGCCCGGGTCTGCCACGACGGTCAACAAGGCGGCGCCGGATGCCGAAGTGACCTGTCCAGCTTTGACACTCACCTGATAGCCGTTCGGATACTCGATGGGCGGCACCGAGATGATTGTCTGCTCGCCGGAGACGAAACCCGACGTCTACATGCACCGTATTCTCGGTGGCGCAGTGTCGTGAAACGCGAAGGCGGTGTGTGGGTCGATCACCTTGCCGAGGTGTGTGTAGATTCCGGCGGCGAAGAGCTGATTCGGCTAGAAGAAGACCAACCTGGTTGGGTCGACCTTCCGGATTATCGGAACGATCTTTTTGTAGAAGTTCGTCAACTTGTGGTCCTGGATCGGGCAGCCCAAGACCGGGTTCAAGCACCCTTCCCACACGAATCCCGGAAACGGCTCGTTGAACGCCGTAGCCGAATACTGCTGTGTTGTTGCGGAAGTATTCCGCGACATGCGCCCAGGCGCGTGCAAAGTGCACCTGATCATCGACACCCACGGACAAGCCGGAGATCAAGAGCGGGCGACCGTGAAATTTCAGGCTGAGCAACCGGTCCGTAAATGGAAGAAGCAATGAGACTGTTATATACAGGCATAAGCTAACGAAAACTCAGTCGGTACCATACAGATATTTCTCGCCAAACGCTAATCAAAAACCATTATTAATCAATAACATAGAGCTATTGAGCTTCGTCGATTCCAGCGCGTCGATGCTGCGATGCTGGGATACGGGTGCGCACACCGGTCCAACGACTTGACAACGTCCGTTGACCTGGACTCTTGCGCAGTGACGATCGACGCACGTATGCCATCCCTACGGCGTAAGCCGTGGGGTGTAGCGGCGGAGCCGTTACCGCCTTTCCGGATTCGGCCTGATGTGCCCTGTTCACCGGTCCACTTCGAGTTGACACCGCCGGCCCTCCGTGCCGTAAACTGCCGCACGTATGTTGCGACTTTTCCGAACTAGTGAGTCAAATGTCGAATCTTTATCAGAACAACCGAACTTCAGATCCTTCGCGAGAAGGTCCGTTTACCACGCTGCCTGGCCGAAGCTCATTCACAAGTTCGGATCTTGACTTGAAATCAGCCGTATGGATTCAGCACGCTAAAGAAGGGTCAATACACAAATGAAGTCCAACCTTACTCGCCTTGGCGCCGCGACGTTAGGCTGTGCTGCGGTGATTGTGTCTTCTGCTGCGGTCGCCAGCGCCGATCCACCGGACCCGCACAAGCCGAACATGACGATGGGCTACTGCCCGGGCGGGCGTTGGGGTTTTGGCGAGTTAGCTGTGTGCGATGGCGAGAAGTATCCCGACGGGTCGTTCTGGCACCAGTGGATGCGCACCTATATAACCGGGCCGCAGTGGTATTACGACTGCGTCAGCGGCGACGAGCCTCTGCCGGGTCCGCCGCCGCCTGGTGGTTGCGACGGCGCGATTCCGCCCGACCAGCCTGACGCGCCCGCCACCTGACCGCTGCCGGCGGTGATCGCTCCTTGATGCGAGGCCTATCGACCGCGTCGACAGGGGTTCCCGGGCTGGATCGGGTCGTCTCCGAAGCCCGGCACCCGGCAGCAACCACCCCGGGGAGGCGATCACCGCCGCGGGGCAGTGTCCAGTTCCCGCGAGGAACCGCGACGAACATTGCCAAGATCAGTGCCCTCGCCGCATGATCGAGACCGCAAACGACGAAGGAGTTAGATAACACTCTCCGGCTCGAAGGCCGGCTTGGCCGATACCGGCATGTCGACATTTCCCTTGCAGGCGCCGCTGGTGATGTCGGTGTGGAACGCGCCGGTGAGGATTCCGTGCGGACCGGGGGTATATACCGCAATGGATTTCGCCGGGTCGTACTCGATTGTCCCGTCGGGCAGCAGGCAGTCCCACTTCCAGGTTGTCTCTCGCACCCATTGGGAACCGTTCCAGGTGTATTCAATTGGGCGCTGGATGAACTCATTTTTGGCCGGCGGCGCATCGGTCACCGTGGCGATACAGACGCCCGCCGCGCAGCTCGAGCTGAAGGAGTATTTCGCCCGGTGGGCGTATTCCGGTCCACTGGCTGCGATGCTGGTGCCGGTCTTCGCATTGGCCCCGAACGTCACGACGTATGGTCCGTTCCAGCTCGGACCCTCGTCGGCCGTCGCGCGGGGAGCTTCCGACATCACGAGACAACACAACGACGCAGCAGCCAAAGCAACCAGTGCGGTCCGGCGAAGTCCGGACATCTTTCCTCCCTGATCGGGCCTGATCGGGTTTGAAAAGATGTCGGGTTCTGTGACCGAGTCGTTACACCGCTGAGGGATTGGGGCGCAGCAGCTGTAGCGCGGCCGGAACCGCGGAGATCTCGGCCGGCAGCGCACACGCGAAGTCGCCGTCGGCGTACACGTTGATGCCGGGGCACTCGACGTCGACGGTCTTGGCCCGTGCGGTGGTCACCTCGTCCAGTTCGACGTGAGTGCCCTTCATGGCGGTGGGGAAGAAGCGGACCAACCTTGTCCGCGATCCCGACGCCACCATGGTGATGTCGAGCAGGCCGTCGGAAGGATCGGCGTTGGGGCAGATCAGCAGCCCGCCGCCGTAGCTGCGGGTATTGCCGAAGGCGGCAAGCGTCAGGTCGGTCTCGATCTCCCGGGCGCCGTCGAGGACCAATCGGAACGGCAACGTCCGCAGCTGCGACAGCTCGGCGAGCATCGCGATGTAGTAGCGCATGCGCCCATGCGGCCAACGCATCCGATTGGCTCGATCGGTCACCAGCGAGTCGAATCCGGTTGCCGCCACGGTGCCGAACCATTTGTCGACCCCCGCGCGGTCACGGATCCGGCCCAGGTCAATGGTTTCCGTCCAGCCGTCGACGACGATGTCCGCGGCGGCTTCGGGATCCTTGGTGGGAATCCCGAATTCGCGGGCGTGATCATTGCCGGTGCCCGCCGGAATGATGCCCAGCGGAACATCGGTGCCCGCCAACACCTGCAGCGCATTGGAGATGACACCGTCGCCGCCGGTGACGACGACGGCGTCGGTGCCCATCTCGAGTGCAGCCGAAACGAGATAACGCGCGTCTTGCGCGTCGTCACCGATGATTTCGACGACCTCCACACCGCGATGATGCAGCCGGGCGATCGCAATTTGTGCGGCCCGGACCGCGGCGCCGTGCCCCGAGACGGGATTGGTCAGCGCGGTCACCTTGCCGATCTCGCGCCGGCGCGGTTGCCGGGAGACAGGGTTCTCGGCAGTCACGGAATCAGCTTGCCGGGATTGAGAATTCCGGCCGGATCCAGTGTCGCTTTGATCGCGCGCAGCAACTGCACACCCAGATCGCCGACCTCCTCACGCATCCAGGGGCGATGGTCGGCGCCAATCGCGTGGTGGTGGGTGATGGTGCCGCCGTTGGCCATGATCGCGTCCGACGCGGCCTTCTTGGCGGCCATCCACTGCTCGATCGGATTGCCTCGCTGCCCCGCGACGACGGTGAAGTACAGCGACGCCCCGGTCGGATACACGTGCGACACATGGCACATCACCAGCGCCGGGGTACCAGATTCCGCCAGTGACGTGGTCAGCGCCTCGGTGACCGCGGCTTTCAATCTCGGGATGTTGGACCAATCGGTGGCGGTCTCCAGCGTCTCGCAAAGCGCGCCGGCCGCCAGCAGCGAGTCGCGCAAGTAGGGCGCGGCGTACCGGCCACGCTCCCAGGCCTGCGCCGGCCCCTCACCCAGTGACGTTCCGCCGTGGGCCGCCAGCAACGCGCGTGTCTCGGCGTGCCGGCTTTCGGCGTGTTCCTTGGTGCCCTCGAAAAGGGTGAGTCCCAAACAGCCGCCGGTGATTTGGTTTTCGCCGATCGATTCGGCGGTGGCGAGGTTCACGCCGGTTTCGGCCTCATCGGAGAGGCGGACGACGGTGGGTCCGGTTCCGGTTTGGGTGACCGCACGCAGCGCCGCGACGCCGGTGGTGAAGTCGGGGAACGACCAGGCTTCGTAGCGCGTCGTTTCCGGTATCCGGTGTACCCGCAGCCGCACCTTGGTGATGACGCCGAAGGCACCCTCCGAGCCGATCGCAAGTTGGCGCAGGTCCGGACCTGCCGCCGATGCCGCTACCCGGCCCAGATCCAACACACCCACCGGGGTGATCATGCGCAGCCCGAGAATCATGTCGTTGAACCGGCCATAGCCGGCGGAATCCTGGCCGGAGGAACGGGTTGCCGCGAAACCACCGATGGTGGCGAATAGGAAGCTTTGCGGGAAGTGCCCGAGCGAGAAGCCGTGCTCACCGAGCAGGCGTTCGGCCTCGGGGCCGGTTGCGCCGGCGCCCAATTCCGCTATGCCCGATACCTCGTCGAGAAAGTGAAGTTCGTTGAAGCGCCGCAAATCCAGCGAGATCACCGCACCGAAATCGCCGCGGTCGGGATCGAGACCGCCGACGACGTTGGTGCCGCCACCGAAGGGGACGACGGCGATCCCGTGGTCGGAGCAATACCGCAGGATCGCGGCGACAGTGCCGTCATCACCGGGCAGCAACACCGCATCGGGAGCATCCTGCGGGCCAGTGTCCTTGCGCCGCAGCATGTCTGGGGTAGATTTGCCGCCTGCGTGCAGCAACCGGTCACGGTCGGCGGCGCGGAAGTATTCGGCGCCGACGATTTCGGCCAGCGCATCCTGGTCGGCCTGCGACAAGGTGGACGGGCGTAGTGTCACCTGATCGGGATCCAGCTCGGCTTCATCCGAATCGCCAAGGCCGACAACCTGTTTCAGCAGAGCACGGACGCTGTCGGAGAGCGGCTTCGCAGCGGCGGGATCTCCCCACGCGTTCCATTTCATGGGCGGAAGGAGTTCCTCGAGATGTGTCATGCGTTACAGTATTACATATGCTGTCAACGAGTAATGCTCCCGAAAACATCGGGGCCCGCATACTTGCGGCGGCCGCGAGCTGTGTCCGCGATTACGGTGTCGACAAGGTGGCACTCGCCGAGATCGCACGACGCGCGGACGTCAGTCGCCCGACTGTTTACCGCCGGTGGCCGGACACGAGGTCGATCATAGCGGCGTTGCTGACCAGCCACATCACCGACGTGCTCAACGAATTGCCCCTCGATGGCGACGACCGTGAAGCCGTGGTGAGGCAAGTCGTCGCGGTGGCCGATCGGCTACGGCGCGACGACTTGATCAAGGCGCTGATGCACTCGGACCTGGCCAGGGTGTACATCACCGAGCGCCTGGGCACCAGCCAGCAGTTCCTGATCGAGGGGCTCGCGGCGCGGCTCAAAGTGGCACAACGATCGGGCAGCGTCCGCGCGGGCGACCCCCGTCAACTCGCGACCATGGTGCTGCTCATCGCCCAGTCGACGATCCAGTCCGTCGACATCGTCAATCCGATCCTCGATTCCCAAGCACTGGCTGCCGAACTCACCTACTCACTGAACGGATACCTGGCCTGATGCCCAATTCGACCGCTCTGAACGCCGCGCGCCGCACTGCCGAACTGACCGCTCTGGCCGACGGGGAAGCGCTGGATGTGCTCGTCATCGGTGGCGGTATCACCGGTGTCGGGATCGCGTTGGACGCCGCGTCGCGGGGCTTGCGGGTGGCCCTGGCCGAAAAGCACGACCTCGCGTTCGGAACCAGCCGGTGGAGCTCCAAACTGGTGCATGGCGGGTTGCGCTACCTGGCGAGCGGCAACGTGGGCATCGCCCGGCGCAGCGCGATCGAACGCGGAATCCTGATGACCCGCAACGCCCCTCATCTCGTGCATGCGATGCCGCAGCTGGTCCCGCTGCTGCCGTCGATGGGTCACGTCAAACGTGCGCTGGTGCGCACCGGGTTCCTGGCCGGCGACGCGTTACGAATGCTGGCCGGCACGCCGTCCTCGACGCTGCCCCGATCGCGCACCATCCCGGCGCAGCGCGTGGTCGAGATGGCGCCGACCGTGCGGCGTGACGGCCTTGCCGGCGGCTTTCTGGCTTACGACGGGCAATTGATCGACGACGCCCGACTGGTGGTGGCGGTCGCGCGCACCGCGGCCCAGCACGGCGCCCGGATCCTGACTTATGTTGGCGCATCGAACGCGACGGGCACTTCGGCGCGGTTGACCGACCAGCGCACCGGCCAAACCTTCGATGTGTCCGCCCGCGCCGTCATCAACGCCGCGGGAGTGTGGGGCGGCCAGATCGACCCTTCGCTGAAGTTACGGCCCAGCCGTGGAACGCATCTCGTATTCGATGCCGACGCCTTCGGGAATCCGACTGCGGCGCTGACTGTTCCGATTCCCGGTGAGCTCAACCGCTTCGTGTTCGCCATGCCCGAGCAGCTGGGCCGGGTTTACCTCGGGTTAACCGACGAAGATGCTCCCGGGCCGATTCCGGATGTGCCAGAACCATCTTCGGAAGAGATCATGTTCCTGCTGGATACGGTCAACACCGCGCTGACGATCAAACTACAGACCACCGATGTCATCGGCGCCTACGCCGGGCTGCGGCCACTGATCGACACCGGCGAGGGCCGCACCGCTGACGTTTCCCGCGACCACGCCGTCATCGAGTCCCCGTCGGGGGTGATCAGCGTGGTCGGCGGCAAGCTGACCGAATACCGGTATATGGCCGAAGATGTGCTGAACCGTGCGATCGGCCTGCGGCACTTGCGCGCCGGTGACTGCCGGACTCGCAACCTGCCGTTGATCGGTGCGCCGGCGAACCCCGGGCCTTGCCCGCAGGGACCGGCGGTCGGCTTGCCCGGGTCATTGGTGGCGCGTTACGGCGCCGAAGCAGCCAATGTGATCACCACCGCCACCTGCGAGCGTCCCACCGAAGCTGTCGCCGACGGCATCGACGTAACCCGGGCCGAGTTCGAGTACGCAGTGACCCATGAGGGTGCACTGGATGTCGACGACATCCTGGATCGCCGAACCCGAATCGGCTTGGTGCCCCGCGACCGTGAGCGCGTTGTCGCCGTCGCCGAGGAGTTCCTCGCGGGGGCCGCACCGGCGTAGCGGAACTGAGTCGTATCGGCAGAATGGTTCACGTGCCATGGCAGTTGAGCGTAGGGGCAACGACCCGCGGAAGCGAGCGCCGCGTCCGCGGCGCAGTCCCGGGCGTCTCGATCGGTCGTTGGACGCGGACATCCTCGAGGCGGCGCTGGCGGGTGTGGCCGAAAGCGGCTACGACCAACTGAGCATGGACGACATCGCGTCCCGCGCCCGGGTCGGCAAGGCGGCGATATACCGGCGCTGGCCGTCGAAGGCCGAGGTGGTGGCCGATGCGATCGCCCATTGGCGGCGCGGAGTCGGGTCGGTCGACCCGCCGAATACCGGCAGTCTGCGCGGCGACATCGACGCTCTGGTTGCGGCGGTGCCGGATTTCGACGACGCCGACCAGGCCGCCATTCGAATCATTGTCGGCGTGGCAACGGCCGCCATGCACAATCCCGTTCTGGCCGCCGCCTTGGACGACCTCGTCCTCTCCCGGCCACGCCAGCTGCTCCGGGTGGTGCTCGACCATGCCGTCGCCCGGGGTGCGGTCCCCCGCGGGCCGGGACCTGAGCCTGATACCCGATGTCGCGATGGGCCTCAACGTGCTGCGGGTGATGACGGGACGGCCAGTCGATCGAGTATTCGTTCGACGTGTTCTCGAAGAGGTGATCCGGCCGCTTGCCATCGCGCGGGGCCCGTAAACCCCGGCCCATTTATCCCGCCGCGCGGCACTGTAGCGATTGCGGCGTCGCGGCCTCTGGTGGCCAGACTGTGCACCAGGCGGAACTAATACTTTCCTTCTCACCAGTGGTCACTGGCCGGGGGAAGGGGAGTGGCGCATGACGGTCACGCATGTCCCGGTGCTCGTTGTCGGGGCCGGTGTCGGCGGGTTGGCGGCATCGGCGCTACTCGCCCGGCACGGTGTTGCTTCGCCCGCTCGTCGACAAGCGCGACGAAGTCTTCAACTATCCCAAAGCCCGCAATCTCAGCTTCCGCAGTATGGAAGATCCAAGCCCCGAACCGGCCGCGCAGTATCGCCCACAGAGCAAATCTGAGCCGATCTTGTTGGGCGCGACCCGTGCCCGTGGCGGCGAAGTTCGCTACGGGACGGAGTTCGTCTCGTTCGACATGGACGAGGCCGGCGTCACCGCGACCATCGCCGACCGGGAGTCGGGAGAGCGCGAGACGGTACGTGCCGACTACCTGATCGCGCCGACGGCGTGCACGGCCCGATCCGCAAGGCGCTCTCGATTACCACGTCCAGTTACGGGGCGCTGCCGATCTATGTCGTCTTCATCTACTTCCGGGCGCCGCGGCGGCATTTCGTCTCACACCTGAACGACGGGGATGCCGTGCGGGGTCGATAACCCTGACGCGCCAGGAATATTCTTGGCGGTTACCGGCGACCTCGGAATGTTCATCACCACCTACCATCCCGCCAAAGGTGAGACGGCCGAACAGTTTACCCGCAACGCTGTGCCGAGCTGCTGGTCAAGGCGATCGGCGAACCGATCGAGATGCGGATCACCGAGGTGGCGACGTGGCAACCCTACGAACAGGTAGCCGACGAATTCGCCTGCGGCCGTGTCTTTGTCGTCGGCGATTCGGCACATACCATGCCGCCGTTCAAGGCCGGGGGAGCCAACAGCGCGATCCAGAGCGCACACAACCTGGCCTGGAAGCTGGCCGCGGTCCTGCAGGGTACTGCCGGCGCTGAGTTGCTGGACACCTATCACAGCGAGCGTCGCCCGGTGGGGCGATTTGCCGCTCATCAGTCGCTTACCGGACCGACGGTTGCCTTGCTCGAGTTGGATGAGCATCGACCGCAACTGGCGGCCGCCGAAGAGTGCTCGATGTTCGAGCTGCTGATCGGTTACCGGTACCGCTCCGCTGCGGTCGTGACCGCCGAACCCGCAGCGGACTCCGACGCGGTGCAGCTGGTGGCGGAGTTGCGTGGGCAGCCCGGCACCCGAACCCCGCATGTGTGGATTTCTGAAGGCGGACGGCGTATTTCGACGCTGGATCTGCTCGGTCACGAATTCGCCCTGCTTACCGGCGACCAACGTTGGCGCGGTACAGCCGATTCGGTGTCGACCGCTCTCGGTGCCCCGATTGCCGTGCAGTGCATCCGCGATAACGCGTGGTTCGCTGCGACCGGACTCAAGCCGCACGGAGCGCTGTTGGTGCGCCCGGACGATTTCGTCGGCTGGCGGTGCAGTGGTTTCCCGGCGGACCCGAGTAGCGATCTGCACCAGGCACTTTCGAGGATCCTGTGCCGCTGACGAGCAGACACACAATCGCGTTCCACCGGCCTTTGGCGTGCGATTCTGCGACTGCTCGCCAGCGTCAGATAGCGATGCGCGTGCGGTCCAGGTGGGTAGCGATTCGCTGGGCCAGGCGGTGAGGTTCCTGTCTCACGTCGCTGACGACAATCGGGATAATCGTCCACCCGAGTTCCTGGATCTTGCCCCACCTGGTTTTGTCACGCAGCATCTCGTTGCGCCCGGCATGCCAGTCGACACTTTCGTACTCGGCCGCCAGACGCCTTTCAGGCCAAGCGAAGTCGACCCGCCACAGCTCGCCACCGCGGCCGTAGATCGGATATTGAAGCTCCGGGAGCGGCAACCCGTGGTCGATGATGACGAGCCGAACTTCGCTCTCCATAGCCGATTCCGCTTGTGGGTCGGCGAGCGGCAGCAGTTCGCGCACCGCGACGATTCCGCGGCGCCCACGCTGTTCGTTAACGGCACTTTCGATCTCGAAGCGAGTGCACCGCATTGATCGCAGTGCGGCGTCAAGGGTGGCCAGAGCTCGGGGACGGCGCAGCTGTCGTGCGACCTCGACGGCCGTCCACGCCGGCGCAGTTGCCAGACGACCTGACACCCGCTGCAACCGGGCGCCGGTGCGTTGGTGAACCATCAAACCGACAGTGGGCCGCATCCGTACGCCGGGGTCGAGCACATGAATGGCGGTGGTGTTCTCCGTGTCGAACCCGTATAGCGTGGCCGCAGTGCCCAGGCAAGCCACGGCTTGTCGCCCCATAAAGATGTCGAGGGCCGCCAGGCGACCGAGTAGATCTGGCGTTTGGGCCGAGTAGACCCCGTACCACACGCGAACGAGGCCAGCGTTCTTGACTTGAACGTCGAGCTGTTGGCGGGTCATGACCGTCAGCAGTTGCGCGGTGGTAGCGAACCCGCCGGCCCTTTCCAACAGCGCTAGCGCTCCAAGGTGCACCGGGACAGCATGCGAGGAGCGGCCGGCCTCGGCCAGTCACGCTGGGGATAACCGCCGCGAGCAGTCGCAGAATCGCACTGCGCGGGTCCCGCGCATGCGATTCTGCGACTGCTCGCGGTCAGAACTACAGCGGAATGTTCTTGTGGCGCCCGCGCCGTGCCGGCGCCTGGGCCAGCGCCTCGGTGAGCTTGCTGCGGGTGTGCGCCGGGTCGATCTTCTCGTCCACCACGCCGATGTCGATGGCACTGTCCACACCGCCGGCGATCCGCTCGTGCTCGGCTGCGAGTTCGTCGTGCAGCGCTTCGCGTTCATGCTCGGGCACCGCGGCCAGCTTCTTCTTGTGCAGGATGCCGACGGCCGCTTTGGCGCCCATCACGGCCACCTCGGCGTCCGGCCAAGCAAACACCTTGGTGGCATTAAGCGAGCGGGAATTCATTGCAATGTAGGCCCCGCCGTAGGTCTTTCGGGTCACCAGGGTGACCCGGGGAACGGTGCACTCACCGAAGGCGTGCAGCAGCTTGGCGCCGCGACGCACCACGCCGCCCCACTCCTGGTCGACACCAGGCAGATAGCCGGGCACATCGACCACCACCACCAGCGGAATCCCGAACGCATCGCAGAGCCGCACGAAACGTGCTGCCTTCTCGGCACTTTCGGAGTTCAGGCAGCCGCCCAGCCGCAGCGGATTGTTGGCCAGCACACCGACGGTGCGCCCGGACAACCGACCCAACCCGACCACCATCGACGGCGCCCAATTGGCCTGGAACTCGTCGAACGGCGTTTCGCTGTCGAGGATTGCGGTCACGATCGGATGCACGTCATAGGCCCGCCGAGGAGATTCGGGCAGCAGCGCGTGGATATCAGTGTCGCCGGCCTCGGCCTTGCTCCGGTCGAAATGGCCTTGCTGGCAGAACAATCCGACCAGCCGACGACCGCGGTCATAGGCGTCGAGCTCGTCGTCGGCGACGATGTGGCACACCCCGGACTTCTTGTGGTGGGTTTCCGGGCCGCCGAGGGAGGCCATGTCCACGTCCTCACCGGTGACGCTGCGCACCACGTCCGGTCCGGTGACGAACACCCGGCTTTCCGGGGCCATCACGATGACGTCGGTCAATGCCGGACCGTAAGCGGCGCCGCCGGCGGCGAAACCGACGACCACCGAGATCTGCGGAATGTAGCCCGACGCGCGGATCATGGCCTCGAACACCGTGCCGACCGCGTGCAGCGCGCGCACCCCTTCGGCCAACCGGGCGCCACCGGAGTGCCAGATGCCCACGATCGGGCTCTGCTCCTCGATGGCGGTGTCGTAGGCGTTGACGATGTGTGCGCAGCCTTCGGTCCCCATCGCGCCACCCATCACGGTGCCGTCGGTGCAGAACGCGATGGTGCGCACGCCGTTCACGGCGCCCGCCGCGGCCAGCACCCCTGAGCGGTCACGCTCGTGCAGCAGCTCCACGCTGCCGTCGTCGAAGAAGGTGCTCAGTCGCAGCAGCGGATCGCGGGGGTCGAGCGATTCGCCGACCGCCTCGGGGGCCATGATCGTCATCGCAGGTCTCCTGTTGTTTCCGGGGTGGCTCGGGATTTAGTACCGCCCGAAAGCGATTGCCACGTTGTGGCCGCCGAATCCGAACGAGTTGTTGATCGCATACCGGTAATCACCGGGCCGCGGCTTACCCGCCACCACGTCCAAGTCGATCTCTGGATCGAGGTTTTCCAGGTTCAGTGTCGGGGGAACGACCTGGTCCCGCAACGCGAGCACGGTCAGGATCGATTCCACCGCACCGACCGCACCCACCGAGTGGCCCAGCGCGGCCTTGGGTGCGTACACCACCGCGTTGCCGCCGTGCGGGCCCAGCGCGTTGTTGATGGCCTTGCCTTCGGCCAGGTCACCCACCGAGGTCCCGGTGGCGTGCGCGTTGACATGGCCGATGTCGGCCGGGGTCAGGCCCGCGAGCTGAATCGCCCGGCTCATCGCGTGCCCGGCGCGTTCCCCGTTGGGGTCCGGCGCCACCATGTGAAAGCCGTCGGAGGTAATGCTGGCTCCCATGATACGGGCCAGGATGTTCGCGCCGCGGGCCTTGGCGTGCTCCTCGGTCTCGATCACCATGAGCGCACCGGCTTCACCGAACACGAAGCCGCTGCGGTCCCGGTCGAACGGGCGGCAGGCGCCGACGGGATCGTCGTTCTTGGTGGACATCACGATGCGCATCTGGGCGAACGCCGCGATCGGCACCGCCTCGATCTTGGTCTCGACGCCACCGCAGATGGCGACGTCAGCCTCGCCGAAGACGATGTTGCGCCACGCCTGAGCGATGCCCTCGGAACCGGACGCACACGCCGATACCGGGGTGATAACGCCCGCCTTGGCATGCCGTTCCAGGCCTACCGCCGCGGCCGCGCCGTTGGGCATGTACTTCTGCACGCCAAGTGGTGAGACCGCCTTCATGCCACGAGCGCGCATGCCGTCGTAGCTGAACACCATCTCTTCCGACGAGCCCAACCCGGTGCCGATGGACACCATCAGCCGGTTGGAGTCGACTTCGGGCAAACCCGCGTTCTCCCACACTCGCCGGCTTAAAATGGTGGACATCTTCTGCAGGTAGCCCATGCGCCGCAGCTCGACGCGCGTCAGTTGGCTGTCAAACTCCTCCAGCAGATGCCCGCCGATCCGCACCGGCAGATCGAACTCCTCGACGAACGGGTCGTCGAGGACGCGGATCCCACTTTGGCTGTCGAGTAGCAACTTCCACGTGGTTTCCACGTCGGCGGCCAGCGCGGTTGTCATGGCGACGCCGGTGACCACTACGTTCGGGAGCGTTTTCCCGGTAACCAGCTCTGTCATGAGTGTTGCGAACGTTCCTTCCGTATCTGTCCGGCTCGCCCCCGCAACCGGGGGGACCCCTACCTCGGGCCTCGCGGCCCGCGATGTCTTGCTTTAGTAGCGCCCGAAGGCGAGCGCCACATTATGACCGCCGAAGCCGAACGAGTTGTTAATGGCATAGCGGAATTCGCCGTAGCGAGGTTCGCCCGCGACAACATCGAGGTCGATCTCGGGATCAGGGGTCTCGTAGTTCAGCGTGGGCGGGATGACGCCGTCCCGCAGTGTCAGCACGGTCAGTACCGACTCCAGCGCCCCGACTGCGCCAATGGAGTGACCTAAGGCCGATTTCGGCGCGTAGACCGCGGCATGCTCACAGCCGGCGACCCGGATGGCGTTGGCCTCGGCAGCGTCGCCGATCGGTGTCGCTGTGCCGTGCGCGTTGACGTGGTCGATGTCCTTGGGGGACAAGCCCGCCAGTTCCAGTGACCGTGTCATCGCCCGGCCGGCACGCACACCGTCGGCCGCCGGCGCCACCATGTGGAAGGCGTCCGAGGTGATCCCGGCACCCATCAACCGGGCCAGCGGCTTGGCGCCGCGGGCTTTGGCGTGCTCCTCGGTCTCGAGCAGCATCAGCGCACCGGCCTCGCCGAACACGAAACCGTCACGGTCCTTGTCGAACGGCCGCGAGGCCCGCTCGGGCTCGTCGTTGCGGGTCGACATGGCCCGCATCATGGAGAACGCCGCGATGGGCAGCGCCTCGATGGGACCCTCGACACCGCCGCAGACGGCGACGTCCGCGTCGCCCATGACGATCTGACGCCACGCGTGGGCAATGGCCTCCGAGCCTGATGAACAGGCCGACACCGGGGTGATCACCCCGGCGCGGGCACCGAGTTGCAGGCCCACGACCGCCGCGGCGCCGTTGGGCATGATCATCTGAACCGCGAGCGGGGACACCTTACGGGGTCCGCCCTCGTTCATCAGGTCATAGCTCTCGATCACCCGCTCGGCTCCACCGAGGCCGGTTCCGACCACGACCGTGAACCGGTCCGGATCGACCTCGGGGCTGCCCGCGGACTCCCACAGGTGTCCGCTGAGCAGCTTGGCCATCCGCTGGACATACGACATGCGGCGCAGGTCCAGCCTGCCCATGTGGTTGTCGACGGGCTCCTTGAGGTGGCCGCCGATCTTGACCGGGAGGTCCCACTTGGTGACGAACTCGTCTTCAAGGACGCGGATGCCGCTCTCGCCGGCCAACAGACCCTTCCACGTGCTCTCGATGTCCGGCGAGACCGACGTCGTCGCTGTGACGGCGGTTACCACAACGCTGGGGTAACCGCCATTAGCAGTGGAAGGCTTGGTCACTTGCTCTCTGCTTCCAGCCTCGCCTTGACGTTGGCCACAGCCTCGGGGTTCTCCGACTCGAGCTTGGCCCGCAGCGCCTCGGCAGCCTCGGGGTTCTCTTCCTCGAGCTTCTGGATGTAGGCGACGACGTCACCGACGGTGCGCAGACCGGCGAGGTCCTCGTCGGGGATCTTCACGCCGTACTTGTCCTCGGTCTGCACGGCGATCTCCACCATCGACAGCGAGTCGATGTCCAGGTCGTCGACGAACGACTTCTCCGGGGTGACCTCGGAGGGCTCGATACCGGTGACCTCTTCGATGATCTCGGCGATACCGGCGATGATTTCTTCCTGACTGACGGCCACAGTTAGCTTCCCTTCGTAATATGTTGTGGGCAAATCGGTTTGACGTACTTTTATTGGTTCTGGACGAATCCTGCGGTTACAGGCTTGCCAACTCGTCCAGATCTGCGGGTGACTTGACGGCGCGCGTCGGAACCCCCCGAAGTTCGCGTTTGGCGATGCCGGTGAGGGTGCCCGCGGGCGGGAACTCCACGATCGCCGTGACTGGACCCTCTGCGTGGTCACGCAGATAGGCGGTGCACAGGTCCCAGCGCACCGGCTGGGTGAGTTGGGAGACCAGGGCCTCCATCGCCGCGGCCGCGGAAGTGACGGGCTTTCCGTCCCGGTTGGACAACAGCGTGGCGGTGGGCTCGCCGGTCGCGATGCCGGCCGCCGCTGCGGCGTAGCCGTCCAGGGCCGGGGCCATGAACTGGGTGTGGAACGCTCCGGCGACGCCCAGCGCACGGACCCGGGCTTTGGCCGGCGGGTCCTCGGCCAGCTTGTCCAAGGCGGTCAGCGGGCCGGCGGCGACGATCTGGCCGGCGGCGTTGCGGTTGGCCGGGACCAGGTCGAGCTGCTCGAGGCGGCTCAGCACCTCGGCCTCGTCACCGCCGAGCACCGCCGACATGCCGGTCGGCTCGGCGGCGCACGCCTTGGCCATCTCGGCGCCGCGGGTCGCGGCCAGTGCGACGGCGTCGTCGGCCGCCATCACCCCGGCGATCGCGTAGGCGGCGATCTCGCCGACGGAGTGGCCGGCCACGATGAACTCCTGGCCCACCAGCAGACCCCTCTGTGTCAGCTGCTGGTAAGCCAGCAGGGTGGCCGCAACGATCAACGGCTGAGCGACCGCCGTGTCGGTGATCTCCTCGGTCGACGCGGTGGTGCCCAGCCGGGCCAGGTCCAGGCCGCTGGCCTGCGACCACGAGGCGATCCGGTCCGCCGCGCCTGGCAATTCCAGCCACGGCGACAGCATTCCCTCGGTCTGGGAGCCCTGTCCGGGCGCAAGCAACGCAATCACGTGTCTAAGAGAACACTGTGGAAACGGTTTTGCGCGGTGTAACAGATTATGAACCTCGTCTTAGGTTTTTGTGGAGACCCTACAAAACAGCCGCGTAAGCTACATGTTTGAGATCGACCCGCGATCTGTGTCCTGAATCACTATTGTGCCGGTTCGGCCGTCGGGCCCATGCTCAGGCCCCTTCGGCACCCCGCCTGAGCGGGAGCGGAACCGCTGCGATGGCATTGTTCGCCGCGCCGGAATGCGGTGCCGGATAGTTGAGCTGGCCCACCGTCGCGGCCACCCGCAGGACATAGGCATCGCGCGGTTGGGTCGGATCACGCCCGGTGAAGTCGGTGATTCGCTTGAGCCGGTACCGGATGGTGTTTGGATGAACGAACAACTTCCTGGCACACGCCTCAATCGCGCCGCCACAATCCAGATACGCGTCCAGCGTCTCGATGAGCGTCGGGCCGGCGTCGGCCAGTGGCCGCATCACATCGGTATGCAACGCCACGATCGCCGAGGCGTCACCCATCAGGGCGCGTTCCGGCAGCAATTCACGGGCCAGCACCGGGCGCGGCGCGCCGCGCCAGCCGGCGACCGCGTTCATCCCCGAAATCGCCTCGCTGGCACTGTGATAGGCCGCGGTGAGCATGGGAGCGGTCGGCCCGATGACCACTGGCCCGTTGGAGAACGCCTCCAGCAGGTCCTTGAGGAATTTATCGGTGGGCGACAAGTGGCCGGACACGATGGCCACCAGCCAGGTGCCGTGCACGTCGGTGAGCGCTGCGCGGCCGTGGCGGGCGGCGATGTCGCGGACGTCCTGGCTGGCTCGCTTGCTGCCGTCCTCGTTATTCGAGCCGTCGCGCCCCGGCGCCGGGGTGCCCACCACGACCGTGGCCGGCGCGGTGGTGTCCCAGTTCAGCGCCGCCGCCCGGGACAGCAACTCCGGGCCGGTGTCGCCGCGTACCACCGCGTCGACCACGCTGGCCTCCATCCGGCTGTCCCAGGTGCCGCGCGCTTCGGCGGCGTCGGCGTAGGCAGAGGCGGCGGTGAAGGCCAGGTCCCGGCTGTACTTCAAGATGCCCACGGTCAGCGCGGTCAACTGCTCCTCTGAGCGGGCCAGCAGCGGCACCACTTCTTCGAAGAACTCCATGGTGACCCGCACCATGTCGACGGTGTGACGCAACGCGATTCGTCGGGTCAGGTCTTGGGGCACCAATTCGAATGCCTGTGCGGTATAGCTCACGTCGCTGTGCGGGTCCTGCATCCACTCGACGAAGTTGACCACGGCCGTCTGCACCACCAGTGCCACGCTGGCGCGCTGGGACGCCTCCAGGTCGGCGAAGAACGGCAGCCGTTCCTGCATCACCGAGACCGCCTCGGTGGCCAGCCGGCCCGAGTACTGTTTCAACCGTCGCAGCAGCGAATCGGGCACGGCGTCCAGCAGTTCGAGTGGTGATCTGGACGATGCGAGCCGAGCCAGTGGCGAAAACTGGTTGTCGTTCACCCCTAAAAGCTACGCCTGTTTTCTGGAACTTCCCGCCAAAGCGCTTGGGAGATTCTTAGTGTCGTCTTATGCAGCGGTCGTGCGCTAGGTCGCCGTGCCGGCGTCGGCATCCTGCTTCGCTGACGCCTGCACGTTGTCGATCTGGTACTGACGCGCGGCTGCCACCGCCACCGACGGGTCGATTTCACCGTCGCGGGCCAGCGCCTCCAGCACCGCGACGACGGTCGACTCGGCGTCGGTGTTGAAGTAGCGCCGCGCGGCGGGACGGGTGTCGGAGAAGCCGAACCCGTCGGTGCCCAGCGTCACGTAGGTGCCCGGCACCCAGGGCCGGATCTGCTCGGGGACCGCACGCATCCAGTCCGACACCGCCACCACCGGGCCGGCGGTATCGGCGAGCGCCTTGGTCACGTACGCCTCACCCGCCGGCTGGCCGGGGTTGTGCAGCCGTTGCTTCTCGACGGAGACCCCGTCGCGGTTCAGCTCACTCCAACTGGTCACCGACCACACGTCGGCGGCCACGTCCCACTCGGCGGCCAGCAACTCGGCCGCCCGCAGTGCGTCGGGCATCGACACGCCCGAGGCCAGGATCTGCGCCTTGCTGGAGCGTTGCGCGGTGGCCGCGCGGTACCGGTAGATACCCCGCAGCACGCCCTCGGGATCGAAGTTCTCCGGCTCGGGCGGCTGCACGTAGGGCTCGTTGTAGACGGTGATATAGAAGAACACGTTCTCCGGGTTCTCCCCGAACATGCGCGCCAGCCCGCTTTCCACGATGTAGGCGATCTCGTAGGCGAACGCCGGGTCGTAGGAGACCACCGCCGGGTTCGTGGCGGCCAGCAGCAGCGAGTGGCCGTCGGCGTGCTGCAGGCCTTCGCCCGTCAGCGTGGTGCGGCCCGCGGTGGCGCCGAGCAGGAACCCGCGCGCCATCTGGTCGCCCGCGGCCCACAAACCGTCGCCGGTGCGCTGGAAACCGAACATCGAATAGAAGATGTAGACCGGGATCATCGGCTCGTTGTGGGTCGCATACGACGTGCCGGCCGCGATGAACGAGCCCACCGCTCCGGCTTCGTTGATGCCCTCGTGCAGGATGTGGCCGACTTCGCTTTCCCGGTAGGCCAGCATCAGTTCGGCGTCGACGGCGGTGTAGAGCTGGCCGAGGCGGTTGTAGATCTTCAACGACGGGAACCAGGAGTCCATCCCGAAGGTGCGGGCCTCGTCCGGAATGATCGGGACGATTCGCGGGCCAACCTCTTTGTCCCGCAACACTTCCTTGAAGGTGCGCACCGTCGCCATGGTGGTGGCGACCTCTTGGTTTCCCGATCCCTTCTTCAGGGCGGCATAGATATTGCGGCCGGGAAGCTTCAGCGCCTTGGTCTTGGTCCGGCGCTCGGGCACGAAGCCGCCCAGCGTGCGGCGCCGGTCGAGCATGTACCGGATCTCCGGGGCGTCCGGGCCGGGGTGGTAGTACGGCGGCAGGTAGGGGTCTTCCTCGAGCTGGGTGTCGCTGACCGGGATCCGCATGGCGTCCCGGAAATACTTGAGGTCTTCCAGCGCAAGCTTTTTCATCTGGTGGGTGGCGTTGCGGCCCTGGAAGTGCGCGCCCAGCGAATAGCCCTTGATGGTCTTGGCCAGGATCACCGTCGGCTGCCCCTTGTGGTCGACGGCGGCCTTGTAGGCGGCATAGACCTTGCGGTAGTCGTGGCCGCCGCGCTTGAGGTTCCAGATCTCGGAATCGGTCATGTTTTCCACCAGCGCCTTGGTGCGCGGGTCCCGGCCGAAGAAGTGGTCGCGCACATAGGCGCCGTCGTTGGCCTTATAGGTTTGGTAGTCCCCATCGGGGGTGACGTTCATCAGGTTGACCAGCGCGCCGTCCTTGTCGGCGTGCAGCAGGGCGTCCCATTCGCGGCCCCAGACCACCTTGATCACGTTCCAGCCGGCGCCGCGGAAGAACGACTCCAGCTCCTGGATGATCTTGCCGTTGCCGCGTACCGGGCCGTCGAGGCGCTGCAGGTTGCAGTTGATCACGAAGGTCAGGTTGTCCAGGCCTTCCAGCGCGCCGATGTGTGCCAGCCCGCGGCTTTCGGGCTCGTCCATCTCGCCGTCGCCCAGAAAACACCACACGTGCTGATCGGAGGTGTCCTTGAGGCCGCGGTCGTGCAGGTAGTGGTTGAACCGCGCCTGGTAGATGGCGTTCAGCGGGCCCAGGCCCATCGAGACGGTGGGGAATTCCCAGAAGTCGGACATCAGCCGCGGGTGCGGGTAGGACGGCAACCCGCCGCCGGGGTGGCTGTGCTCCTGGCGGAAGCCGTCCAGCTGGTCGGCGGTCAACCGGCCTTCGAGGAACGCGCGCGCGTAGATCCCGGGGGAGGCGTGGCCCTGGATGAAGATCTGGTCCCCGCCGCCGGGATGCGATTTGCCGCGGAAGAAGTGGTTGAAACCGACCTCGTAGAGCGCAGCGGACGACGCGTAGGTCGAGATGTGACCACCCACGCCCACCCCGGGCCGTTGCGCGCGATGCACCATGATCGCCGCGTTCCATCTGATCCAGGTCCGGTAGCGGCGTTCGACGTCCTCGTCGCCGGGGAACCACGGCTCCAGCTCGGTCGGGATGGTGTTGACGTAGTCCGTCGACGTCAGTGCCGGGATGGCCACCCGTTGTTCGCCGGCACGTTCCAGCAGACGCAGCATCAGGTAGCGCGCCCGCGACGGGCCGGAGCGCTCCAGCATCTCGTCGAAGGACTCCAGCCATTCCGAGGTCTCTTCGGGATCGATGTCGGGCAGATAGGACGCCACGCCCTCGCGGATCACCCGAACGCGGTCGGGTTCGCTTCCGCTGCTTGGGGTTTTGGCCAAATCGTGGCGGGCGAACTCGGTGGTCACGCGCTACTCCTGGAGTCGGCGGGTGTGCTGCTTGGACGCGTCGGTGGTCCGTCCCCCTATCGTGCCGCACCGACGTCGCGGGCGGATAGCCGCCGCCCGATCGCGGTTGCGGGATCGCGACCGCCGGAGGCGTCGGCACCGGCCGGAGTAGGAGCGTCGCCGACAGTTGACGCCCCGAACCGGTAACGTCACTAGCCGTGCTCAACGGATGGCGTGCCGTCGCTCGCCGGCACGCGGGGGTTGTGGCCAGTCTGAATGCGAGGCGAGTCGCCCGGGTCTGCGGTTGCATTGCGGTGCTGCTGATGGCAATCCTGGGGTGTACCAGCGTCACCGAGGGCACCGCGACCCCCGACACCAAGGTCGCTCCGGCCTACCGGTCGTCGGTGTCGGTGTCGCTGTCGGCCTCGTCGGCGACCTCCAGTATCCGGGAATCCCAGCGCCAGCAGTCGCTGACGGCCAAGGCGATCCGCGGCTCCTGTGAGACCCTGGCAACCACCAGCAAGGACGCCATCGACAAGGTGAATGCCTTTGTCGCGGCGTTCAATGCCGGCCGCAGCACCGGGCCGACCGAGGGCCCGGCCATCGAAGCGCTCAACAACAGCGCCTCATCGGTGTCGGGCAGTCTCAGCGACGCGCTGTCCAGGGAGATGCGCGACGCGCTCAACGCCTATGCCGATGCGGCGCTGGCGGTGGCGAATGCCATCGGCACCCATGCACCGACGGGCGAGTTCAACCGGCGAGTCGATCAGCTCAACGACACCAAGACCAAGGCGCTGAAAATGTGCATGGCCTCCTTTTGAGGCGGCGTTATTGGCTCGATGGCGTTTGTGCGACGATAGTGCCCATCACGCGTCGTGTGGCTGAACAAGGGAGGTTCCACGGTGGTCGCGGCGGATCACGCCCCGAGCTACGCTCGCAAACTGGGCATCCAACGAGACCAAGTCGTCCAGGAGTGGGGCTGGGACGAAGATGCCGACGACGACATCCGCGCGGCGGTCGAGGAAGCCTGCGGCAGCGAGCTGCTGGATGAAGACACCGACGAGGTCGTCGACGTCTTGCTGCTGTGGTGGCGCGACGGCGACGGCGATCTGGTGGACACCCTGATGGACGCGATCAGCCCGCTCGCCGAGGACGGCGTGATCTGGGTGCTGACCCCCAAGACCGGCCGGCCCGGCCATGTGCTGCCCGCCGACATCGCCGAGGCGGCGCCCACTGCCGGGTTGATGCCGACCTCGTCGGTCAACCTCGGGGACTGGAGCGCCAGCCGGCTGGTCCAGCCGAAGTCACGGGCCGGGAAGCGCTGATGCTCGACGTCGGGGCCACCGCTCCGGACTTCACGTTGCGCGACCAGAATCAACAACCCGTCACCCTCAGCGACTATCGCGGCGCGAAGAACGTGCTGCTGGTGTTCTTCCCGCTGGCATTCACCGGGATCTGTCAGGGCGAGCTGGACCAACTGCGTGACCACCTGCCCGAGTTCGAGAACGATGACAGTGCGGCACTTGCCATTTCGGTGGGCCCACCGCCGACGCACAAGATCTGGGCGACCCAGAGCGGGTTCACCTTTCCGGTGCTGTCCGATTTCTGGCCGCACGGTGGGGTCAGCCAGGCCTACGGCGTGTTCAACGACCAGGCCGGCGTCTCCAACCGCGGTACCTTCGTCATCGACCGGTCGGGGATCATCCGGTTCGCCGAGATGAAACAGCCGGGTGAGGCCCGCGATCAGCGGTTGTGGACGGATGCGCTGGCGGCTTTGCGAGCCTGAAGGTTTGGGTGCTCGGGCCGCGGGCGGGTAGCCTGCTGCGGACCCCCGGGTTTCAAGGGCGCGTAGCTCAGTGGTAGAGCTCTGGTTTTACACACCAGCGGTCGGCGGTTCGATACCGTCCGCGCCCACCAGTGGAAGCGGGTTGGCGATCGCTGGGCGCCACTCGATCCGCCATTGGTGCTGTCAATTCAGCCTCGGCGTTTGTAGCGGTTCTGGGCGTACTCCTGCACCCATTGACGACTTGAGCGCCACTGCCCGTCAGAGCCTTTGGTGGCCTGCAGCGCACCGCGGTTAGCGGCCACGCGCAGCGCGGTGGCGTTGAGCTCGTCGGTCGCGAGCGCAGTCAGCGGGACCAAGCGCGCCGGCCCGGCAATTGCCGGCACGATGAATTTGTAAAGGTTGTCCATGACCGCGCGGGCGATGAACTCGCCTAGTGCGCCGTAGTCGCCGCCGTCGGCGCGCTGTAGCGCTCGCAAATATCTGCGGCGGTCGTTTTTGTAGATGATGGCCGGCGGATATCCCAGGCGCACGAGAATGAGGTTGAGTACTAGCCGTCCGGTACGTCCGTTGCCGTCGAGGAACGGGTGGATCGCCTCGAAGTCGCGGTGAACCTTGGCGATCCGTTCCGGGAAGTTCAGGGAACGGGCCTCGACGTCGTTGGCTTCATCGAGCCATGAGGCCATTTCGACGTCGATGAGTGGCCAGGTAACGGGCTTCATTCCGCCATGAAATGCTTCAATTTCATGGCGGCGGAATGCGCCCGGGCCTTCGGCCGGCGACGCGCTGGGATGGGGGTCGACGGCCCACACTAGGGCCATGACCTGCTGATGGATGTGGCGCACGTCCTGCATGGTGATATGGCGCTCAGGGTCGTAGCTGGTCGGCTGGATGCCTTCGCGATAGACCCAATCAGCGGCATTGGCGTAGCCCTTGACCTCCAGGTATTCGCGGAGTTGCTTCGCGCCGACAGCGCGGCCCTCGTCGAGTAGCTTCTCGACTTCGCTGATGACCAGCGTGTTGCCTTCGATGGCTGTCGAGTGATGCGCTTCGGCTGTCCAGATGTCTTTCCAGATGTTTGCGGCTTCTAGTGGGCTCGGTAGGCCGCCAAGCCGGTTCCATAGTTCGGATATCTGGGTGTCGAGTCGGTTGTAGACCTCGGATCGCGCCGGTCGGCCCCTTGTGGCCACGTCGCTCCTTGACCTTTCATGGTTGCTCTGAATTCGTACGGCGCACTGATATAAGTCTTAAAGTACGAAATCGATCTAGTGAACTGCGGAAACATATAGATATCATACTGTACGCTTTATTTCTGGTTAGCGTACACATTTGTCGGACCGGGGGTCGGACTGGCGTTGACGCCCGCGACGCTGCGATGGTGATGCTGCTGCTGGTGGTGCTGGCGTCGGCCGCCAGAGCTCTGGTTTTACACACCAGCGGTCGGCGGTTCGATACCGTCCGCGCCCACCGGCTGCGCGGCGTTGGCAGCGCGGCGAAAATCCAAGCCGGTCTCGCCGCGGCGTTATACCCGCCGCGTTGTCGGTCGCGAGCGGGTATGGCAAGGTCGTGGACGTGGGTGAGCTATCTGGTTCTCAGAGCGACGGTGCGGGACGGCAGAAGTCGAGACCGCCGGTGCGGCCGCTGTCATCGGACCAGCAGCCGGCGACCAAGGCGGACCTGTATGCCGCGGTGGACGCGATGCGCGCCGACATGCGCGAGCTGCTCGATCAGATCAGCACACTGATCAAAGAAGCCAACAAGAAATAGTCTTGCGGCGTGAGGCCGTTTCGCATCGACGTCTCCGACGACGTTCTGGATGACCTGCAGTCCCGTCTGGCGCGCACCCGCTGGCCCGAAGCCGAGTGTGTGGACGATTGGAGCCAGGGCATTCCGCTGGCTTACACCCGCGACCTGGCCGCCTACTGGGCCAACGACTACGACTGGCGGGCACGCGAAGCGGCGCTCAACCGCTTCGACCAGTTCGTCACCGAAATCGACGGGCTGGATATCCATTTCATCCATCAACGGTCACCGCATGACGACGCCTTCCCGTTGCTGATCACGCATGGCTGGCCGGGCTCGATCGTGGAGTTCCACAAGGTGATCGAGCCGCTGACCAATCCCACCGTCCATGGCGGACGCGCCGAAGACGCCTTCCATGTCGTCTGCCCGTCGCTTCCCGGCTACGGCTTCTCCGGCAAGCCGAGCCGCACCGGCTGGGGAGTCGAGAGAATCGCTCAGGCCTGGGAGACGCTCCTGCAGCGTCTCGGCTACCGGCGCTACGGCGCCCAGGGCGGCGACTGGGGAGCGGCCGTCACCACCCAGATCGGCCGCAACGCCGGCCTTTCCGGAGGCCACTGCGCGGCCATCCACCTGAACATGCCGATCGCCTGGCCCTCCGCCGACGAGCCCACCGACCACGAGCGGCAGGCGCTGCTGGACCTGGACCACCACCGCAAGTGGGGCACCGGCTATTCCAAGCAGCAAGCAACCCGGCCCCAGACCCTGGGTTATGGGCTGGTGGATTCCCCGGTGGGACAACTTGCCTGGATCGTCGAGAAGTTCTGGGCATGGATGGACTGCGACGGCAACCCCGAGAACGTCCTCACTCGTGATGAGCTGCTGGACAACGTGATGATGTACTGGGTGACCGGCACGGCGGCATCGTCGGCCCGGTTGTACTGGGAAAGCATGAAGAGCTTCCGTCCGGGCGGCCGCGTCGAAATACCCACCGGTGTCGCGTCTTTTCCCCGGGAGATCCTGCGGGCGTCGCGGCGGTGGTGTGAGCCGAACTACCACATCACCCACTGGACGACCATGCCGCGCGGCGGGCACTTCGCCGCATTCGAACAACCCGATCTGTTCGTCGAGGACGTCCGCAGGTTTTTCGCGACGGTGCGGTGAGGTTCCGCCTCACACTCGGAGCGCCGAGCACCAAGTGGCATCCTATTGGGCATGCATGTGATCAATGGTCTGCGGGACCCGGCCGCCAGTTTTCCGCTGGCGCACCGGTTCGACGACCGGGCGGAGCGGCGCCGGGCCAATCGTGCTGTCGCGCTGAGCGCTGCCGGTTTGGCGCTGACGGGTCTGATCGAACTGGCGATCGCCATGGTGTCCGGGTCGGTGGCGTTGCTCGGCGACGCCTTGCACAATCTGTCCGATGTCTCGACGAGTCTGGTGGTGTTCGTCGGATTTCGGAGCTCGCGGAAGTCGGCTAGCCAGCAGTATCCATATGGGCTGGAGCGGGCCGAGGATCTCGCCGGCATCGGGGTGGCGCTGGTGATCTGGGCCAGCGCCGCGGTAGCGGGGGTGGAAAGTGTGGACAAGCTGCTGCGGCACGGGACTACCCAGCATGTGGGCTGGGGCATCGCCGCGGCGGCGGTCGGCATCGCCGGCAATCAGCTGGTGGCCCGCTACAAGCTCGTCGTCGGCCGCCGAATCCAGTCGTCGACCATGATCGCCGATGCCAAGCATTCCTGGCTGGACGCGCTGTCGTCGGGAGGCGCGTTGCTGGGTCTGTGCGGAGTCGCCGCGGGCTGGGGATGGGCCGACGGCGTTGCCGGCATCGTGGTGACGGGATTCATCTGCCATGTCGGTTGGGAGGTGACCTCAGACATCGGCAACCGGTTGCTCGACGGGGTGGATCCCGCCGTCATCGCCACCGCGGAGGCGGTCGCCGCCGCAACACCGGGAGTCAGCCACGCCCACGCACGCGCCCGCTGGACTGGGCGCACGCTGCGCGTGGAGGTGGAGGGCTGGCTTGATCCGGCCACCTCGGTGGCCGAGGCCGATGCGACGGGCCGTCTGGTGGCCCAACGGCTGTCCGCGAAGCTACCCGAGATGCGCAGCTTCGTCTGGGCGGCGCGTAGCGCGCAGCCGGTCTGAGAAGGCGGTATGCGACGAGGTTCTCACCCGCTCGAAGGTTAGCCGGCCTAAAAATGGGCACATTCACGGCATGTCGATCGAACCGTCACCCCGCGATGCCGACGCTGCGGCGGCCGACCTGCCCACACTGCCGATCGCGCCGTCGCCGGGCGGATACGGCCATGCCGGGGAGGTGTGGTGGATGCTGGCGGCGCAGCTGGTCATTGTCCTCGCGCTGATCGCCGTCTTGGTGGTGTAGCCGTCGGGCGACGATTGTTGTTACCCGGTACACAGGTTGGTCCGGCCGGAAGCGGGCACCCGAGTACAGGTGAGCACTCAACCTTCACCTCCGCCTCCCGACCCGCCCAACCTGTCGCCGAAAGGCAAGTGGGGCGTTGCCCCGTCGACGAGCCCCCAAGTGACGCGCCCCGGGCGCGGCTCAAAGCGTGCTCCGCTGCTTTGGTCGGTGTTGGTCGCGCTGGTCGTCGTGGTGATTGTGCTGGCCATCGTGTTGACGGTCTAGGCGGCCCGGCCGCGACGAAGCGGACGTATGAGACGCTGCCGGGGTGGTTGCGTCGACGCGGCAGGCCCGGATCGCCGGCGTCCTGGTGGGCTACCTGGCCGACCTCGCCCTGGGCGACCCGAAGCGGGGTCATCCGGTCGCGGTGTTCGGGCAGCTGGCCGCAAAGCTGGAGCAGACCAGCTACCGCGACAGCAAGGTCGCCGGTGTGGTGCACGTCGGGGTGTTGGTCGGTGCCGTGTGCCTACTGGGCGCGGCGCTGCAGCGGGGCCCGGGCAGGCTGCGGTCCCTGGCGGGCACGGCGACGGCCAGTTGGGTGTCACTGGGTGGGATGTCGTTGGCTCGCACCGGTCGGGCGATGGCCGAGCTGCTGGATCGCGGCGACCTCGAGGCGGCGCGACGGCTGCTGCCGTCGTTGTGTGGGCGCGATCCCGCCGGGCTGGACCTGCCCGGCTTGACCCGCGCGGCGCTGGAGTCGGTGGCCGAGAACACCTCCGACGCCCAGGTGGCACCGCTGCTGTGGGCGGCGATCGGCGGCGCGCCCGCGGTGCTGGGATACCGGGCGGTCAACACGCTGGATTCGATGATCGGCTACCGCTCGTCGTGCTATCTCCGATTCGGTTGGGCCGCAGCACGATTGGATGATGCAGCCAACTATGCCGGGGCGCGCGCGACTGCGCTGCTGGTGGTGGTGTGCGCACCGCTGGCCGGCGGATCGCCGTTGGGCGCCCTCCGGGCCTGGCGTCGCGACGCCGCCCGCCATCCCAGCCCCAACGCCGGCGTCGTGGAGGCGGCGTTCGCCGGGGCGCTGGGCGTGCGGCTCGGCGGGCCGACCCGGTACCGCCACGGGCTACAGATCCGGCCCACCCTCGGCGACGGCCGTCAGCCCACGGTTGCCGATCTGCGCCGGGCGGTGCTGCTGTCGCGGGCGGTGCAGGCCGGGGCGGCGTTGGGCGTTGGGTTGTTGCTCTACCGCCGGCGGCCGTAGCGGTCGGCAAGTTTCTCCTCGACCGTCATCGGCTCGTCCGCCGGCGGCGGCTCGCGTCGTTCGCGGCGGCGCGCCCGCAGCTCGGCGAAGGCGAAATAGCCCAGTCCGATCGGCGCCAGGATGCCGAAGGTAATCCACTGGATGCCGTAGGACAGAAACGGTCCGGCATCCAGATGCGGTATCCCGATCAGGCCCAGTCCGCCGGGCTGGTCCTCGACCAACTGCAAATAGGACCCGGCCAGCGGAACTCCGGTCAACGTCGAAACCTGTGCCGTGCTGATCGAATACACCTGCGGGAAACCGTCTCTGGTGAACGGCTCCTTGCCCACAGCCGTCGGTTCGGAATCTCGCAGTCGCGCCGTGATGGTCACGGTCTGCTCCGGCGGGCGGGGGATCGGCGGCACGTGTGAGCCGGGCTCGGGCCGCACGTAGCCGCGGTCGACCAGTACGGTCGGCCCGTCGTCGACGGCGAATGGCGCCAGCACCTCGAACGCCTGCTCGCCGTCGACCACCCGCAGCCGGGCCACCACCTGCGCGTCCGGCAGGTAGTGCCCGGTCGCCGTCACCCTGCGCCACTGCGCACCAGCGGCCGATGAATCCTGTTGCGGCAGCAGAGTTTTCAGCGGCACCGGGGGTGTGTGCAGGGAGTAGTCGATCTGGCGGTTCTCCCGGGAGGTTTTGGTGTTCTTTCCCAGCTGCCACGGGGCCAGGACCGTGAAGCACAGGTAGGTGAACGCGATCACCACCAGGGCCAGTGCTATCCATCCCGGCCGCAGCAGGAACGCCAGGCTGGGAATCCGTCTGGGCATCACGGGGATCCGTTCTGCGCCAGCCGCTCGTCCACCCAGTCATGCAGGCCGGGCAGCGCGGCCTCGATGACGGCGAAGACCTGCTCGAATTCGTCATGGCCGCCGTAGTAGGGATCGTCGACGTCGAGGGCGTGGGCGCTCGACCGCGGGTCGAACGAGCGCAGCATGCGCAGCCTCGCATCCTCGACACCGAGCTGCCGCAGCAGCCGAGCGTGGTTGCGGCCCAAGGCAATCACCAGGTCTGCCGCCAGATGCCCGGCATCGATCTGCGCGGCGCGGTGCTCGGTGGGGTAGCCGTGGGCGCGCAGCACCCGCCGGGCCCGCTCGTCGACCCCGTTGCCGATATGCCAGTCGCCGGTGCCGGCACTGGTCACCCGCACGGCATCTCCTAAGCCGCGCTCCCTGAGTTGGTGGGCGAACATCTTCTCGGCCATCGGCGAACGGCAGATGTTGCCGGTGCACACGAAGGTGACGTGCAAGGTTGGCGGATCAGACACCCAGCGCCTCCCGCAGCTCGTCGATGGTGCGGGCGTGCCTGACGAGGGTGGCGTCAGTGTCGTGGCCGAAATCGTCCTGCCCGTATCCCCAGCCGACCACCACGGTGTCGATGCCGTGCGCTGCCGCGCCCTCGACGTCATGGTTGCGGTCGCCGACCATGAGGACCCGCTCGGGCAGCGGCCGCAGCTGGGCGAGCGCGTGGCCCAGCACCTCGATCTTGCTGCTCCGTGAGCCGTCGCCACTGGCTCCGGCGATGACCTCGAAATGTTGCTCCAGCCCGAAGTGCGCCAGAATGCGTCGCGCTGTTGGCTCGAGCTTGCAAGTGGCCACCGCCAGCCGGACCCCGGTGGCGCGCAGATCGCCCAGCAGCGGCGCTATCCCGTCGAACACGGTGTTCATCGCCCAGCCGCGGGCGCCGTATTCGGCCCGGAAAGCCGCGATCGCGTCTTCGACACGATCGCCGAGCTCCATCGCGCGAAAGGTGTCGTCCATCGGCGGGCCGACGATCCAGGCGGCCAGGTCGCCCTCGGGAACGGCGGCGCCGATGTGGTCGAGCGCATGGCGGAAGCTCGCCACGATCCCGTGTGCCGAATCGGTCAGGGTCCCGTCGAGGTCGAAGATCACCAGCTGCGGCGGCCCGTCGGAGACCGCGGTAGGGCGGCGGGCGGCGCCGCAGTCGGGCGAATCGGTCGCGATCGAACCTGTCACGCCTTCCATTGTCGGTGATGCGGCGGGTCGTCCGGCACCGACCGGCGTTAACGCCACCGGCTCACCCGCCGGAGCGGACCGCTTCTACGCTGGCCAGCGACTGCCCGCCCCGACCCGACCCGGGCCACGCCCGCCGGGGGCGGTGCTCCGGATGCCTGGGTAGTCCACCGGCGCACTAGTGTTTCACTGGTGGCGGATCTGGATCACAGCGCGTCGATTTGCCTCGCCGCGGCGCGCTATCACGGTGATCAGGCCGTCGCGCCCGACATGCTGGATTTCGCGGTCAATGTCCGTGAGACCCGCCCGCCGCAGTGGCTTGTCGACGTTCTGGCGGCCCGGCTGACTGATCTGGCCCGCTATCCAAGCGTGGACGAGGTGCGCCGCGCACAACAGGCGATAGCCGCCCGGCACGGCCGAACCCGCGACGAAGTGCTGCCCCTGGCCGGGGCGGCGGAGGGTTTCGCGTTGTTGCCCAACCTGGCTCCGGCTCGCGCGGCGATCATCGCGCCCTCGTTCACCGAGCCGGCGGTGGCGCTGAGCGCCGCCGGAATCCCGGTGGACCACGTTGTCCTCGAGCCGCCGTTCGGCCTAGCCGGTGTGGCGGTGCCCGAGGCGGCCGACCTCGTGGTGGTGGGTAATCCGACCAACCCGACCGCGGTGTTGCACACCCGCGAGCAGTTGCTGGCGTTGCGCCGGCCGGGACGAATCCTGGTCGTCGACGAAGCGTTCGCCGATTCGATTCCCGGGGAGCCCGAGTCGCTGGCCGGCGACTGCCTGCCTGATGTGCTGGTGCTGCGCAGCCTGACCAAGACGTGGTCGCTGGCCGGTTTGCGAGTGGGTTATGCCCTCGGCGCACCGGACGTGCTGGCCCGGCTGACCGCGCGGCGCCCGCACTGGCCGGTGGGCACCCTGCAGCTGGCGGCCATCGCGGCGTGCTGTGCGCCCGAAGCGGTGGCCGAGGCCGCCGCCGGTGCCCAGCGGCTGGTGGCACTGCGCGCGGCGATGGTGGCCGGCCTGCAGTCGGTGGGTGCCGCGGTGGTCGACGGTTGCGCACCGTTTGTGCTGTTCGGCATGCCGGATGCCGTGCGAATCCGAAACGACTTGCACCAGAAGCGAATTGCGGTTCGCCGCTGCGATACGTTCGTCGGCCTGGACAACCGGTATCTGCGCGCGGCGGTGCGAGCGGAGTGGCCGCGGCTGGTTCAGGCCATCGGTTGCGGGCACAGCGGGAGGCGCCGATGAGTGTGCGGTTGGCCGACGTCATCGAGGTGCTGGACCAGGCGTATCCGCCGCGGCTTGCCGAGTCGTGGGATTCGGTCGGCCTGGTCTGCGGCGATCCGGCCGACGTGGTGGATTCGGTGACCGTCGCGGTGGACGCGACAGCGGCGGTCGTCGACGAAGTTCCCGACGGGGGCCTGTTGCTGGCCCATCATCCGTTGCTGTTGCGCGGGGTCGATACGGTCGCTGCCAGCACGCCCAAGGGTGGGCTCGTGCACCGCTTGATCCGATCGGGCAAGTCGCTGTTCACCGCGCACACCAATGCCGACTCGGCGTCACCGGGGGTCTCCGACGCGCTGGCGCAGGCGCTGGGCCTGACCGTCGAAGGCGTGCTTGATCCGTTGCCCGGGGCGGCCGATCGGGACAAATGGGTCATCTATGTACCGCGCGAGTCCGCGGATGCGGTGCGGGCGGCGGTGTTTGAGGCCGGTGCCGGACATATCGGTGACTACTCGCACTGCGGCTGGAGCGTTACCGGTACCGGACAGTTCCTCGCGCTGGAGGGTGCATCGCCCGCAATAGGCGCCGTCGGCACCGTCGAACAGGTGGCCGAGGATCGGGTGGAGGTGGTCGCACCCGCGCGGGCGCGGGCCGCGGTGCTGGCGGCGATGCGGGCCGCGCACCCCTACGAGGAACCGGCCTTCGACATCTTCGCCCTGGTGCCGCCGCCGGCCGGCGTCGGGTTGGGCCGGATTGGCACGCTGCCCCAGCCGGAACCGCTGCGCGACTTCGTCTCCCGGGTCTGCGCGGCGCTGCCCGCGACGTCCTGGGGAGTGCGTGCCGCTGGTGATCCCGGCCTGCCGGTTTCGCGGGTGGCGGTCTGCGGCGGCGCCGGGGACTCGTTGCTGGGCGCCGCGGCCGCGGCGGAGGTGCAGGCCTATGTCACCGCCGACCTGCGGCACCACCCCGCCGACGAGCACTGTCGGTCCTCGCCGGTGGCCCTGATCGACCTCGCGCACTGGGCCAGCGAATTCCCTTGGTGCGACCAAGCCGCCGGCGTGCTGCGGTCCCATTTCGGCGCGTCGCTGCCGGTGCGGGTGTCCACCATCCGCACCGATCCGTGGAATGTGGCAACAAGACCTGGAGACGGGACATGAAAGCCGAAGCGGCACAGCAACGTTCGCTATTGGAATTGGCGAAGCTGGATGCCGAGCTGTCGCGGATCGCGTATCGGTCCACGCATCTGCCGCAGCGAGAGGCCTGCGAGCGGGCGCAGATCGAGCACCACGCCGCCGGTGACCGGCTGGCCGCCGTGCGAATCGCTGTGGAGGACTTGGACGCCCAGGTGTCGCGATTCGAGGCAGAAATCGACGCGGTGCGCAAGCGCGAGGAGCGGGACCGGTCGCTGCTCACGTCCGGCGCCACGGACGCCAAGCAACTGTCGGACCTGCAGCACGAACTGGAGACGCTGGAACGTCGTCAGGCCAGCCTGGAAGACTCCCTGCTGGAGGTGATGGAGCGCCGCGAGGAACTGCAGGCCCGGCAGGTCGCCGAGACGGCGGCACTGGAGAAGTTGCACACCGAGCTGGACGGCGCCCGGCAAGCCCGGGACGCCGCGCTGGCCGAACTCGAGCAGTCCCGCCGGGAACGCTCGTCGCGCCGCGAGGAACTCAGCGCCTCGTTGAATCCCGACCTTGTTGCCCTCTACGAGCGGCAGCGGGCCGGGGGAGGGCCGGGCGCCGGACCGTTGCAGGGTCATCGATGTGGGGCCTGCCGGATCGAGATCGGCCGCGGCGAGCTGGCCCGGATCTCGGCGGCCGCCGACGACGATGTGTTGCGGTGCCCGGAATGTGGCGCAATCCTATTGCGGGTCAAGGGTTTTGAGCAGTGAAAGTCATCATCGAAGCCGACGGCGGGTCGCGGGGCAACCCCGGGCCGGCCGGATACGGCGCGGTGGTGTGGACCATGGACCGCTCGACCGTGCTGGCGGAGTCCAAGCAGGCGATCGGCCGGGCCACCAACAACGTCGCTGAATACCGCGGGTTGATCGCCGGCCTGGACGACGCGGTGAAGCTGGGCGCCACCGAGGCAACGGTCCTGATGGACTCCAAGCTGGTGGTGGAGCAGATGTGCGGGCGCTGGAAGGTCAAGCACCCGGACCTGGTGGAACTGCATGCGCAGGCTCAGGCGCTGGCGCGGCACTTCCGCCGGATCAGCTACGGGTGGGTGCCGCGGTCACGGAATGCGTATGCCGATCGGTTGGCCAACGAAGCGATGGATGCCGCGGTTCGCACCAATCGCCGTGGGGAGAACACCGCCGTGCCGGTGTTGGCTGTTGCCGACCCGCCGCACAAGCTTGCGACCGAATCCCCGACAGCTCCCGGATGGACGGGCCGACGCGGTGCGGCCACCCGGCTGCTGTTGTTGCGGCACGGGCAGACCGAGCTATCGGTGCAGCGCCGCTATTCGGGGCGGGGCAACCCGGCGTTGAACGAAGTGGGATGGCGGCAGGCCGGGCTGGCCGCCCGCTATCTCGCGCAGCGCGGCGGGATCGCGGCGGTGGTGTCCTCGCCGTTGCAGCGGGCCTATGACACGGCGACGACGGCGGCCCGGGCCCTGGGTCTGGAGGTGACCGTAGACGACGACCTCGTCGAGACCGACTTCGGCGCATGGGAGGGAATGACTTTCGCGGAGGCGGCCGAACGCGACCCCGAGCTGCACCGCCGCTGGCTGCGTGACACCAGCGCCACGCCCCCGGGTGGGGAGAGTTTCGACGACGTGCTGCTGCGGGTTTGTCGCGGGCGTGACCGGATCATCGCCGGGCACGAGGGCGCCACGGTCCTGGTGGTCTCTCACGTCACGCCGATCAAGATGTTGTTGCGGCTGGCCCTGGATGCCGGGGCGGGCATCCTGTACCGGTTGCACCTCGATTTGGCGTCGCTGAGCATCGCCGAGTTCTATGCCGATGGAGCGTCGTCGGTGCGGCTGGTGAACCAGACCGGCTATCTGTAGCCCGTCTGGTTCACCAGCCGCCCCGAGCGTGCATTCGTTGCGAATTCCGGCGCGATTTTTCGCACTACGTGCACGTTCGACGAGGGTTAGCTGTGGGTTGCGGCGCCGACGACGCGCCATGTGGGAGGCCGGCGTCAGGCCGGCGCCGGCGCGAACTCGACCGGCAGCGCGGCGGGCGAGCGGAAGGCGACCCCCACCACGTGCGGAGTCGGTGCGCTCGCGTCCAGCCGCAGCCCCGGCAGGCGGTCCAGCAGCGCGTTGATCGCCACCGCGGCCTCCATGCGCGCCAAGTGCATGCCGAGGCACAGATGCGGGCCGCCGCCGAACGTCAGGTGCGCGATGTTCTTGCGGGCGGGATCGAAGCGGTCCGGATCCGGGTAGCGCGCCGGGTCCCGATTGGCGGCCGCGACACTGACGCTGACGTTGCTTCCCGCCGGAATCGAGATCCCGCCGAGCTCGCAGTCGCGGACCGCCATCCGCACCACCGTGGTGATCGGCGGCTCCCAGCGCAACGCCTCCTCGATGGCAGCGCGGACCAGCCCGCGGTCGGCCCGCAGCGTGTCCAGCAGCTCCGGTTCGGTGAGCAGCGCGACCAGCAGGTTGCCCGAGGCCCGGTAGGTCGTCTCGACGCCGGCGGGCAGGATCAGCAGCAGGAACGCGAAGATCTCGTCGTCGGTCAGCCGTGCGCCGTCGATCTCGGAGTCCGCAAGCGTGCTGATCAGGTCGTCCTGCGGGTTGCGTCGGCGCTCGGCGAGGATTTCGGTGAAGTAGGCCTTCAGCGCTCTCGACGCGGCCAGCCCGCACTGCCAGTCGTAGACCACATTGAGCAGCTCGATCGACAGCCGCTGGAAGCGCGGGTAGTCCTGTCGCGGCAGGCCCATGATCCGCGCGATCACCTGGACCGGAAACGCGAAGGTGAACTCGCGGGCCAGCTCGGCGCGCCCGCGCGGCGCGAACCGGTCGATGAGCTCGTGGACCACCACCTCCACCAGCTCGGCGCGCCATCGTTCCAGCAGCGCCGACCGGAACGACGGCGACACCAGCGCCCGGCTGGCCCGATGCTCGGCTCCCTCGAGCTCCAGCAGGGTGCGACCCATGACCGGGCCCATGATGTGCTCGTAGATCGACGAGGAGAAGGTGTCCGGATGGGTGAGCACCGTCTGGCACTCGTCGTAGCCGAGCACCGTCACCCCGAAATCGCCGACCTGCCCGGCCCTGACCTCGGTGAAGGGGTTTCCGAGCATCACCCGGTGTCGCGCGCGCGCCTCGCGCAGCCGCTCGTGCACGTTTTCGACCTGCATGAGCAGCCCGCCCTGCAGCTCGGTCGGGTCGAAGTCGTTGGTTGCCACCTCAGCCATGAGCCGACACCGTCTCGGTATCCCGCCCGGACCGCAGCACGGTGCCGGGCAGCGCGCCGGTGGCGGCGCCGTCGCGGCACACCTCGACGCCACCGACCAGCACCGAGCTGATTCCGCGGGCGACGGCGACCAGCCGGGGCGCGCCCGCGGGCAGGTCGTAGCGGGTGCGTTCGGGGCCGTGGCCGACCGTCGCCGGGTCGAACAGCACCAGGTCGGCGTGCCAGCCGGGCGCGATCCGGCCACGGTGCGTCAGCCCGTAGAACCGGGCCGGCACGTCGGTGATCAGCCGCACGGCTTCCTCCAGCGTCACCACCCGATGCTCGCGCACGCCCTTGCCCAGCAGCGACGTCGTGTAGATCGCGCCGCACATCATGTCCAGGTGGGCGCCGGCGTCCGAGCCGCCGATCACCGCGCCCGGGTGGCGCCACACCTGCGCGCGCGCCCGCCAGTCGGCCGCGTCGTCACCGGTCAGCGGCGGGGAGAGTCCGGTGCGCAGCTCGTCGGCGATCACGATGTCCAACAGCGTGTCGAACGGCTCGCCGCCGCGGGCGGCCGCGACCTCGCCGACGCTGCGCCCGGTGGCGTCGGCGTTCTCGGGCGCGAACGTCTCGACGATGACTAGCCGGTCCCATTGCGCCAGGCCGCGCAGCATGCCCGCCTCCTTGGAGGCGGCGCCCTCGGCGAGCCGGCGACGCACCGCGGGGTCGGCGAGCGCGGCCAGCCGCTGCGGCACCGGCAGGTGCATGGTGTCGCGCCACCCGGGCAGCCCGTCGAGCACGAAACCGGACAGGAACGAAAGCCGGATCTTCATGCCGTGCGGCAAGGTGAGTGCCACCACCCGGCCGCCGCGTTCGGCCGCGACATCGTAGGCGCGCAACTGCTTTTCGTGCCCCGCCGGGTTTGCCGCCGTCACACCCAGCAGGTTCCAGTTCAGCGGCCGGTCGGCGGCCACGGACATGTCGGTGAGCAACGCGATGTCGTCATCGGTGAAGCCGGACAGGCAGCCGCCGATGATGGCCTCCAGCGTGGTGCCCGGGTGGTCGCGCACGCCGGAGGCCAGCGCCACCAGTTCCTCTCTTGAGGCGCTGCGGGACGGCACCGGCTGGCCGGAACCGTCGTTGTGAGTGGGCGACTGCGAGGTCGACAGCCCGAGCGCGCCGGCGTTCAGCGCGTCGTGCAGCACCGCGACCATCGTGTCGATCTGTGTCGGGGTAGCCTGGCCGCCGACCGCGTCGTTACCCATCGCCGCCAGCCGCAGTGCCGAATGGCCAACCAGGAAGCCGGCATTGACGGCGATGCGGCTCTCGAGGCGGTCGAGCCAGTCGCCGAACGACGCCCAGCCCCAGTCCAGGCCAGCACGCAGCGCGTCCAGCGGCATCCCCTCGACCCGCGCCAGCATCCGGGTGAGGTAGTCGTGCTGGTCGGCTGCGGCGGGCGCCAGCGTGAAGCCGCAGTTGCCGCCGAAGACCGTGGTTACCCCGTGTTGCACCGACGGGCTCGCCGTCGGGTCCCAGAACAGCTGCGCATCGTAGTGGGTGTGCAGGTCGACGAATCCCGGTGCCAGCGTAAGTCCATGGGCATCAACGGTTTTCGTGGACAGGTCGTCGCTTTCTCCGACGGCGACGATCCGCCCGTCACGGACGCCGACGTCGCCGTGGCGGGCGGGCGCGCCGGTACCGTCGACGATCTCGGAGTCACGGATCAACAGGTCGAGCATGGGCCCCTCCTACGCCGTTCTATCCGGTGGCCGCGAGCCACCGTTCGTCCGGAAGCGGGTGACGAAACAGCTGCGCGGCGTTGCGGTGGGTGATCTTGGCCGCGTCCGCCGCCGACAGGCCGGCGACGTTGCGCGCCACGACCTGTTGGGTGTCGGGCCAGGTCGAGTCGGCGTGCGGATAGTCGCTTTCGACGAGGATGCGGTCGGCCCCGATCGCGTCCAGCGCGCCGAACGCGTGCGGATCGTCGATCGAGCAGAACCAGAAGGTGCGTCGCAGCACCTCGCTGGGCAGCAGGTCGCTTTTCCAGGAGCCGCCCTCGTGGCCCGAAGCGGAGTGCGCCAGAACGTAATCGGCGCGGTCGCCGAGCATGGCCGCCCAGCCCAGGCCGCCCTCGGCCAGCGTGATGTTCAGCCGCGGGAAGCGCACCGGGATGCCCGACCACAGCATGTCCGCGCAGGCGACCAGGCCGTTGACCGGGAACAGTGTGGTGATGGTCTCGAACGGGGTGTCGAAGGCGGGGATCGGCGCCCACTGCGCCGACCCGGTGTGCAGGCAGACCACCGTGTCGGTCTCCTCGCAGGCGGCGAAGAACGGATCCCAGACCCCGGTGTGCAAGCTGGGCAGGCCGCAGTGCGCGGGCAGCTCGGGAAAGCTGACCGCTTTGAACCCGCGGTCGGCGTTGCGGCGGATCTCCTCCGGGGCCAGCTGCGGGTCGGCGAGCCAGGGCAGCTGCAGCGGGATGATCCGCTGCGGGTAGGCGCCGGCCCACACCTCGAGGTGCCAGTCGTTCCAGGCGCGCAGCACGGCCAGCCCCAGCTCCAGATCGTCGCTCTTCCAGAACACGGTGCCCGCGAACCCGGCGATCAGCGACGGGAAGTTCAGCGACGCCCAGATGCCGGCGAGGTCCATGTCGGCGATGCGGGCGTCGATATCCCAACAGCCGCGGCGCATTTCGTCGAACCGGGCGGCTTCCATGCTCCATTCCTCGCGCGGCCGGCCGATCACCGCGTTGAGCCCGATGTTCGGGTATTCCCGGCCCTCGTAGCGCCATACCTGGCGCCCGTCGTCGGTCTCGACGACCGTCGGCGCCCGGTCGGCCAGCGCGGTGGGCAGCCGCCCGGCGAACATGTCGGGCGGCTCGACGACATGGTCGTCGACCGAGATCACGACGTGCTGTCGCTGCCGGGGATCGGGGTCTGGCAGCAGCGCCATAAGAGAAGCTAACGATGGGTTTTAGCGAGTGTCAATGCCTTTTAGCGCTATCTATGCAATGAATATAAGGTTGCCTTGTCAGGTCAGTCGCGTGATCCCCGGGTAGGCGTCGAAGCCGCGGTCGAAGCTCATGAGCGCAGCGATGTTGTGGCGGGCCATGATGGCCACGTGCAATGCATCCCTGGCCGGCAGGGCTGGGTAGCGCAACAAGGTGTCCTTCGCATGCTCGACGTCGGCGCGGCCGATCGGCAACACGTCGTCGACCACGGCGAGGATCGCGTCGAAGGCCGGCTGGATCGCCTCGCGCCGGCCGATCGCCGCGTAGCGGTGGCAGATCTCCTGCAATACCTCGGCGTCGGTGACCAGCCGTTCGCCGGCGAAGAGCGCGGCTTCCAGCAGGCGCTGCGCATCGAGCTTGTGCGGGTGTGCGGCACCCACCAGGTACATCGGGATGTTGGCGTCGACGAAGATCACCGTGTTGCGCCGGGCGGCTCCAAGTAACCGAGTTCGGTCTCTTCGAGCATCTGCTCGATGTCGGGTGCCGGAAACTCGTGACGCACGGCAGCGCGGACCGCGCGCAACTTGGTGTCGAGATCGCCGCCCGGTTCCCGCTCCCGCGCTTCGCGCAGGGTGCGGCGAACCCACTCGGAGACGGTCGTCCGATGCCGACGCGCGATCTTTTGCAGTTCTTCCCATTCGTCGGCGTCGAGGAGGACCTGCAGCCGCTTACTCATAGCATGAGTATAGGTGGCTCATAACTGTCTCGACTCCGTCTCGCAGATAGCGCGGGGATATGTCGGACATCCTTGGCCGGCGGTGAAACGATGCTTTCGTGGATCCCAGCGGGGATGGTGGCGGTGGACTGGCTCGCCGTGGTCGTGTTCGCCAACTCCCTCGTGAGCCTGTTCTACTACCTGCGCTGGATCATTCCGTCGTTTCGGCAGTCAACCGAACGTGTCGCCGACGACGTGTCCGACCCGAAGAGGTGGTCCACCGCCACCGCGGTGCTGGCTTCGGGCATAAGCCTGGCCTTGGGCATTTCATCCGGTGCTGTCTGGCAGTTGCTCACATGACTGGCCGGCGCCACAGCCGGCAGACAACCACTTGCATACCCCCAAGGGGTATGGTAGGCATGAGTTGATCGCCTGAATACCAGCGACTCGAGAAAGGCAGCGACATGAGCACTGTCACCGGTATGACCTGTGGACACTGCGCAGCCGCGGTGCGTGAAGAGATCGACAAAGTTCCCGGCGTCACCGCCGTCAACGTGGAGCTCGCCGCCGGAAAGTGACCATCGAGAGCGACACGCCGGTGGACAGCGACGCGATCAAGAGCGCGGTCGAAGAGGCCGGCTATCAGCTCGCCGGCTGACAAGCCGACCGGTCGCCACTGCGAAGCCCCAAACGCCATAGCCACTGACCCTCGATCACCAGAGGAAATTCGTCATGAATCCCGCTACCAAAACCAAAACTCCGCCAAGCGGTCACGTCGAATTGGATATCAGCGGCATGACGTGCGCTTCATGTGCGGCGCGAATTGAGAAGAAGTTGAACAAGATCGGTGGGGTGGCGGCATCGGTCAACTTCGCTACCGAGAAGGCCCGCGTCGACTACATCGGCGACGTCTCGGCCGAACAACTTGTCGAAACCGTCGAACAGGCCGGGTATCGTGCGCAGGTTTCCAAGCCGGAAACTCGTGAACCCGACGGCGATGCAGCACTTACCGAAGGCGATTCGGCGACGGCGTTGCGACAGCGCCTGCTTGTCTCGCTGGTGCTGACCGCGCCGGTGATTGCGATGGCGATGGTTCCCGCGCTGCAATTCACCAACTGGCAATGGCTGTCACTGACACTGGCCGCGCCGGTGGTGGCGTGGGGTGCGCTGCCCTTCCACCAGGCCGCGTGGTCCAACCTGCGCCACGGCACCGCCACCATGGACACGCTGATCTCGATGGGCACGATCGCCGCCTTCGGTTGGTCGATCTACGCCCTGTTCTGGGGGACCGCCGGAATGCCCGGCATGACTCACTCGTTCGAGCTGAGCATCGCCCGCACTGACGGCACCGGCAGCATCTATCTGGAGGTGGCCGCCGGGGTCACGACGTTCATCCTCGCCGGCCGCTATTTCGAGGCCCGCTCCAAGCGGCGCGCCGGTGCGGCGTTGCGGGCGCTGCTCGAGCTCGGTGCCAAGGACGTCGCCGTACGCAGAAACGGTGTGGAGCAACGAATCCCGATCGACCAACTTGCGGTCGGCGACGACTTCGTGGTCCGTCCCGGCGAGAAGATCGCCACCGACGGCATCGTGATCGAGGGTTCCTCGGCGGTCGACGCGTCCATGCTGACCGGTGAGTCCGTGCCGGTCGAAGTTGGCCCGGATGACCAAGTGGTCGGCGCGACAGTCAACGTCGGTGGTCGACTCATCGTGCGCGCCAACCGGATCGGATCTGATACCCGACTGGCGCAGATGGCCAAGCTCGTGGAAGAGGCACAGGCCGGCAAGGCGCAGGCCCAGCGGCTGGCCGACAAGATCTCCGGCATCTTTGTGCCTATCGTCATCGCGTTATCGGTGGCGACCCTTGGGTTCTGGATCGGCACCGGCGCACCGATCGCCGCGGCGTTCACCGCGGCCGTCGCGGTGCTGATCATCGCCTGCCCGTGTGCGCTCGGCCTGGCCACACCCACGGCGCTGATGGTCGGCACCGGTCGCGGCGCGCAACTTGGCATCCTGATCAAGGGGCCCGAGGTGCTGGAGTCCACGCGGCGCATCGACACCATCGTCCTCGACAAGACCGGGACCGTGACCACCGGCACGATGGCCCTGCTCGACGTCATCACCGCCGACGGGGAACAGCCGGACGACGTGTTGCGCCTCGCGGGTGCACTCGAAGACTCCTCGGAGCACCCCATCGCCAAGGCGATCGCCAAGGCTGCCCGCGACAAGGTCGGCGACCTGCCACCCGTCGAGGACTTCACCAATCTCGAGGGGTTGGGCGTGCAGGGCATCGTCGACGGGCACGCGGTCGTCGTCGGCCGACAGCGACTCCTTGCCGACTGGGCCCAACATCTACCGGAGAAGCTGGCGGCGTTCATGCGAGACGCTGAGGCGGAGGCCAAAACCGCCGTCGCCGTGGGCTGGGACGGCACGGCGCGTGCGGTGCTGGTGGTGGCCGATGCCGTCAAACCGACCGCCGCCGAAGCGGTCCGCCAACTGCGTGCGCTGGGCTTGACGCCGATCCTGCTCACCGGCGACAACGCGGCCGCGGCACGCGCGATCGGCAAGCAGGTGGGCATCGATGATGTCGTCGCCGAGGTGTTGCCCCAGGGCAAGGTCGAGACCGTCAAGCGGCTGCAGGCCGACGGCAACGTGGTGGCCATGGTCGGCGACGGCGTCAACGACGCCGCTGCGCTTGCTCAGGCCGACCTCGGACTGGCGATGGGCACTGGAACCGATGTCGCCATCGAAGCCAGCGACCTCACACTGGTGCGCGGTGACCTGCGCGCCGCGCCCGACGCGATCCGCCTGTCGCGCAAAACATTGACCACGATCAAAGCCAATCTGTTCTGGGCGTTCGCCTACAACATTGCCGCCTTGCCGCTAGCGGCCGCCGGGCTGCTCAACCCGATGCTGGCCGGCGCAGCGATGGCATTCTCGTCGGCCTTTGTGGTCGGCAACAGCCTACGGCTACGGCGATTCCAGTCGATCGTGCGTGAATCCCACGTCAAGAAACCGTCGTCGTAGACGATTAGGAGCATGGCGTCTCATGGTGGAGCCCTGGAGTCTGCACAGACTGGCGACCGTTGCCGCCGAGACCGAAGAACGTCTTTGTTCCTATGCCGACATGGGATTGCTGCACCGCCGGCCGGATGGCGACTTTGAGCCCGACTCGCTGCAGCGTTTACGGCTGATTCAGTTCGCGCAGGCCCGCGGTGTCGGCGCGCACCAACTGGCCGCCGCCGCTGACGGGGGCGATCTGCTGGGCATCTTCGAGGAGCTCGCGCCGCCCAGCGGCGCCGCTGCAAACCTGACCGACATCGCCGGCGAGCTCGGACTCGGCGATGACGTGCTCGGTGACCTACGAGAACTTCTTGAATGCAATGAGATTGGGGCTACCACCGAGTCGGACGTTGCCGTATTGCGGATGGTGGCCAGGGCAGTGGGGCTAGGTCTGCCGCGCGACGCCCTCATGCAGTTGGTGCGGGTATTCACTGACGCCATGGGGCGCTTGGCCGATGCCGAGGTGCGCACGTTCCACAACTATGTTCATGAACGCTTCCGCGCCCAGGGCCTGGTTGGCCGCGAGCTGTTAGAGGCGAGCATGGACATCGGGAAACCGTTGCTGGATCTCATGGAGCCGGCCGTCGTGCACTTCCACCGACGCGCCTACCACCAGGCCAATCGTGAACACCTGCTCCGTCATCTCGCCGAGGAGACCAGCCCGCCCTTCACGGCACCGGGTGAGGAACACGCGACCGTGGTGTTTGTCGATCTTGCCAGTTTCACACCGCTGACAGCAGCGATGGGCGATCACGCTGCTGCAGATGTGCTGCACCGGTTCAGCCTCACGGTACGTACCCGCGCGACTCGGCACCGGGGCCGCGTCCTCAAGCAGATCGGGGACGCATTCATGCTGATGTTCACGCAGCCGGCAGACGCCATCGAATTCGGGCTCGCGATGATTGGTTTCGTCGACGCCGAGCCGCAATTCCCGGCCCTGCATATCGGCGCCCACCACGGCACCGTCCTCTATCGCGAGGGTGACTACGTCGGCGCCACAATCAATCTCGCCGCGCGGGTGGCGTCGGCTAGTGCCGCGGGACAATTCCTCATCACCCAAGATCTCCGCCCGGCAGCCGAGGAGTGCGCAGACGCCGACATCACCGCTTTGCCGCCGCGGCGACTCAAGGGTATTGCTGAATCGGTGCGCCTCATCGAAATTCGACCGCGCGGCCCGGAAAACTCCCACCGTGACACCGATCCGGTATGCGGAATGCGACTTCACCCCTACGACGTGGCAACTCGGAGCACATGGCAGGGAAGGACATTCGTCTTCTGCTCTCAGACATGCGCGGACGCCTTCGACGACGATCCCGGCCGCTTCGTTGCTACCGCCCGGCAACCTCCACAACACGGGATCGAAAGTTGAGCATCGTTTTGCCATGACCGCCCGATATCTCGGTTTTCTCCGATGCCCCCGGTGCGGACTGCAGACACCGGAAGCCGAAGCGTCGTTCGGATGTCGCGATTGTGCCCGCGCCGGCGTTGGAGTGAACCTCACCCCTGCCTACGCCCTCACGCCCGGCCCGTTGCCCTGGGAGGCGTCCGAGCGAGGCATCTTCGGCTTCCGTGGGCTGCTGCCGTTGGCACCCCACGATGTCCCGATCAGCCTGGGAGAAGGCGCGACACCGCTGCTTGCCTTGAACCGTCTGGGGCCTCGCTTGGGCATGCGCAGACTCATGCTCAAAGACGAAACGCGCAATCCGACGTGGTCATACAAGGACAGGCTCGCGGCGGTCGCGGTTACCAAGGCGGCGGCGTCGGGCGCTTCCACCGTCATCGTCTCCTCGACAGGCAATCACGGTGCGGCCGTCGCGGCCTACGCCGCGGCCGCCGGGCTCGGCTGTGTGGTCTTGACCGTATCGTCCGTGCCGCGCCAGCTGAGCACTCTGATGCAGGCGTATGGAGCCTTCGTCGTCGCTTATGAAAGCGGACCAGACCGCTGGTCGGTGATGAGAGCAGCGGTCGACGCGTTCGGTTGGACTCCTATGTCTGGGCTGATGAGCCCGCCGCTCGGCTCCAACCCATTTGGCATCGAGGGATATAAGACGATCGCCTACGAGCTGTGGCGGCAGCTCGGCGAAACGCCTGATGTCGTCGTGGTGCCGACCGCCTACGGGGATGGACTCGCCGGTATTCGGCGAGGGTTTGCAGACCTCATTGCTCTCGGCCTTGCCAGCCGGATGCCGAGGCTGGTCGCCGTCGACCCATTTGGCGCCTACGCACGCGGGCTGCGGTCTGAGAAAACAAGGCTGCCAACGGTTCTCACACGGCGCACGATGGCATTTTCCGTCGCGACTTCCGTAGCCACCCAGCAGGGACTGGATGCCATTCGAGCCACCAACGGAACCGCCGTCGCAGAGCAATCCGATGACGCGATCGCCCGCATGCAGCTTGAACTGTCCTCGACCGAGGGCCTCTACGCCGAAGGTGCCTCGGTTTTGGCGGTCCTCGCTGCTCAACAACTCGCCGACCGGATGTGGCTCGACCGCGATGAGAGCGTCGTGCTGTTGTCGACGTCAACAGGGCTGAAAGATCCCGACTCCTCCGCCGGCCACCTGCCCGATCTGCCGGTTCTCCAACCCACCTTGACGGCGCTAGAGGCTGCGCTCCCCGCGCGAATGTGGAAATGACGATGCCGTCCATCAGCCAGCGAACTACGACCAGGCGCATACGCGTGTGCAAGCAGTTTCCGGTCGGGCACGCCGTCCGCTTTACGCAGTACGGGTGGGGGGTATAGACTTGCCGAGTGGGTGTCCCACAGGTGATGACTGGTCGCGCGCCGCAGGTAGCGGGCGGGGCGGCATGGTGTGGTCAGCGGGTTGCTGGCCGAGCTGATATCGCCCGGCGGACGCGCTCCGTGAGCGACCGTTCCTGGTTGGTGTCGGTGGTTGCGGTGGCGGCGTTGGTGTGGGCGTTGGTGGCGGTGGGTGCTCATGGGGGCCTGTTGTCGGGGCAGCGCCATGGTGTGCACTTTGGGCATCCGTTGGTGTCGTCGTTGGGTGGCGAGTTTGCGGCTAATGTCGATCATCCGCATGTGGTGGATGCGTCGAGGCATTCGCATCACCCGGAGCAGTTCGCTGCTGCGGTGTTGCCGCAGCGGGCGGGTGCGGCGTTGGTGGTGTTGGGTCTGGTGGTGGCGGTGGTGGCCGTCGCCGGTGTGGCCGGTGCTGTGGTGGTGCCGGTGGGGCGGGGCCCGCCGTGGGGGTTGGCCGGTGTCGTTGCCGGTCGGGATTTGTTGACTCGGTTCTGTCTTCTGCGTCGCTGATTGGTCAGCGTCAGGTCGTGGTGCTCGTTGCACGCGGCCGGTGAGCGTCTGACCGATGTCAATTGGGCCTGCCTTGATTGGCGGCCGCCATTTTGGAAGCGACGATCATATGAATCACGTTTTGTCTTTGGATGCTGCGGTGGCGCACGGTTCGCGTCACCACACCGGCCACCGCCCTGCGGTGAGTGCGGGGCAGGGGTCGGGGCCGGCTGCTCCCCATGAGTGTGGCCCGAATTGTGATCGGTGCCGCCGGGTGCCGGAGAAGTATCGCCGGCCGGCTGCGATGGTGGGTAATACCCCGGTGTTGTGGGTCGGTGAGCCGTTCGGCTCGGGTGAGCGCGGGTTTTGGGCCAAGCTGGAAGGTGCTAACCCCGGGGGCAGTATGAAGGATCGCCCGGGGATGCACATGGTGGAGCGGGCCCGGTTGCGTGGTGAGTTGTTGCCGGGGGCGCGCATCGTGGAATCGACCAGCGGCAGTTTGGGGTTGGGGTTGGCGTTGGCGGGCATGGCGTATCACCATCCGGTCACTTTGGTGACCGACCCGGGGATGGAGCCGATCATTCGTCATATGTTGGCCGCCTATGGCGCCCGGGTGGATCTGGTCGCCGAGCCGCATCCGGTGGGGGGCTGGCAGCAGGCCCGCAAGGAACGGGTGGCTGAGTTGTTGGCCGCCGAGCCCGATGCGTGGTGCCCCAATCAGTACGGCAACGCCGATAATGTGGATGCCTATCGGCCGCTGGCCCAGGAGTTGCTGGATCAGCTCGGCGATATCGATGTGCTGGTGTGTTCGGTGGGTACCGGCGGGCATTCGGCGGGGGTGGCGCGGGTGTTGCGCCAGGCCAATCCCGATCTGCAGGTGATCGGGGTCGATACGGTGGGCTCGACGATTTTCGGTCAGCCGGCCGCCAGCCGGTTGATGCGCGGGCTGGGCTCGAGCATCTATCCGCGCAATGTCGACTACGGCGCGTTTAGCGAGGTGCACTGGGTGGCGCCGGCCGAGGCGGTGTGGGCGTGTCGGACCCTGGCCGCCACCCACTTCACCAGTGGGGGCTGGAGTGTGGGCGCGGTGGCGTTGGTGGCCGGCTGGGCCGCGCGCACCCATCCGCGCGGCACCAGGATCGCCGCGGTGTTCCCCGATGGTCCGCAACGCTACTTCGACACCATCTACAACGACGACTACTGCCGCCGTCACGGGCTGCTCGACGCCACCGCACCCAGCGGGCCCGAGCAGATCAACACCCCCAGCGAGGCCGTCGTGCAGCGCTGGACCCGCTGCACCACCGTCGTCGACCCCACCACGGTGGCACCGACGCTGCTCACCAAACCACGACGCCGGCAAGCGGTTCGCAACGAAAACAACGGCGACGCCGAGAAAATCCCCGCATAAAAGCGGGCCGAACATGAATCACGGAAAAGGTCGAACGATATGCATACCACTTTTGTGACCATCACACTGCTGCGAGGCCAGCGACAGACTGCGCGAGGGAAAGGAGTGCCGCGATGACATGTTTTCCCGGGCGACGTTGCATGCCCGATGTCCGCAAACGACCCGAAAAAGACTGCGCCGAGTACGTGATGTGGGATGCCGCGTACGTTCTGGGGTCGCTGTCTGCGAACGACCGGCGCGAATTTGAAAGACACCTGGGTGGTTGCACAGTGTGCCGGAAGGCTGTTACCGAACTCAGCGGTATGCCCGCTCTGCTCTCGGTGCTTGACCGTGATGAGGTAGCCGCCATCGTGGAGAGTTCTCATCCCACTGGGAATTTCGCCGAAGCGGTCGAATGTGGTGACGTGCGTGCTAAAAGCCGATTGGACGGCACGGCGCCTCGGTTGCGAGGTGCCTAGGTGATGAGTGACAAGGCGATGATCTGCCCGCGGTGCGGATCCGAAATGGAGACCTATTCGCGCTCGGGGATCAATGTGGACCGCTGCACCGGTTGCCGTGGGGTGGTTCCCGATCGTGGCGAGCTGGAGAGCCTCATTGACGCGGAGACCGCCTACTACCAGCAGACCCCGCCTGCCCCGGTCGGCGGGTATCCGCCCGGCTACAGCCAGCCGCCGCCGCCGTATCCGCCTCCAAGCCCGTACTACGGTGATTACCACGACGACCACCACGGTGACCACGGTTACTACGGGCATCACGGCCGGCGCGGTTTTCTGCACGGGCTTTTCGACTGATCGCCGGTGACAACCTTGGAGTGCAGGGCAACTCGAGCACGCACTCGTCGGCAGCGGCGGGTGAACGGCCCCGTCCTACCCGGAACGGGTGCGTGATGGGATGGCTCGCACTGACAGGCGGTCCGCCAGTGTGGCGGGACGGCTGGCCGCCGTGGCCTCAGCACGACGACGCCACGATCGACCGGGTAGCCACCGCGGTGCGCAGCGGCCGGTGGACACTTACCGGCGGTTGGACCGGCGATGAGCCCTACGAGCGGCTGTTCGCCCGCCGGTTCGCCGAACTGGTTGGGGTGCCGTACTGCGTGAGCACCGACCATGGCTCGAGCAGCCTGGTGGTGGCCCTGGAGGCGGTCGGCGTCGGTGCTGGGGACGAGGTGATTGTCCCGGTGCTGACGTGGGTCGCGACGGCGACGGCGGTGCTCAACGTCAACGCGGTGCCGGTCTTCGTGGACGTCGACGCCGGCACCGGCTGCCTGGACCCGGAAGCCGCGGCCGCGGCCATCACGGACCGCACCACCGCCATCATCGCGGTTCACCTGCACTGCCGGATGGCCGATATGGACGCCCTGGTGCGGCTGGCCGACGCGCACGGCCTGCCGGTGATCGAGGACTGCGCCCAAGCACATGGCGCCCGGTGGCGTGGCCACCGCGCCGGCTCGATCGGCGTCGTGGGTGCCTTCAGCATGCAGCAGGGCAAGGTGCTCACCTGCGGCGAGGGCGGCGCCGTCGTCACCGGCGATCCCGTGCTTTATGACCGTCTGCAGCAGCTGCGCGCCGACGCCCGCCGCTACCCGGAGGCCGAACCGAGGCTCGGCTACCCGTACCTTGTTGAGGCCGGCGAGGTGATGGGAACCAACCACTGTCTTGGCGAGCTACCCGCAGCGCTGCTGTTGGACCAGCTGGAGCGGCTGCCGGCGCAGCTGGCGCGGCGGGCGCGCGGTGCCGAGATGCTCGACGCCGAACTCGCGCGACTGCCCGGTCTGCATCCAATGACCAGGCAACCCGGCCTGGAACTGCCCAGCGTGTTCGCCTACGCGGTGCGTCGCGACCCGGAAGCCTTCGCCGGCGCACCCACGGACCGGGTCTGCGCCGCAGTGGCCGCCGAGCTGGGGGTGCGGGTATACCGCTGCGATCGGCCGCTGCATGACAACGTGCTGTACTGCCCGCACACTAAGCCGCGGTACCGCTGGCTTGACAGCCGGCTGCGGACCACCGCGAAGTGGGGCGATTTCCGCCACGCCGAGCACTTGTACGACAACCTCATCCTTGTCCCGCACCGGGTGTTGTTGGCCGACGACGCGGGTCTCGACGCCGTGGTCAGCGCCTTTTCTAAGGTCGCCCGGTACGCAACCGAGTTGTGAGTCGCCACGCCGCTGGTCCCTGGTGAAGCGCTCCGGCCGCGCTAGCGCCGGTCATTTCATCCAGGCCCGCGCTTTGGTCAGCAGTGATCGGCGACGAGTGTGCGGGCGGCGTGGCGGGCCAGCGCAAGGGTGGTCAGCGACGGATTGGCGGCGCCCGAGCGGGGAAAGGTCGACGGCCCGGCCACGTAGGCTCCCGCAGCGAGGCGGACGCGGCCCGCAGCGTCGACGTGCTCGCCGCCCAGCGGCAGCGTGCCGGCTTCATGGTCCACGCTGCCGAGCGGCCAAGCATAGGACACCGGGGTGCGGTAGGGCGCGGATCCGACCTGCTCCACCGCAGTCGCGAAGGGCCGCGGCTCGGTGCGGAAATCGGGGAACCGCAGGTTATGCCCGCCGCCCCCGGCGACGGAGGCAACTGCCGACCAGGCCCGCCCCAACAGTTCGCGCTGCCCAGCCAGCACCTCGTGATCGGCGGCGGCCAGGCCGGGCACCACCGTCGGCGGCCGGCCGCCCGACGGAAACGACAGCCTCGATTCCGCCGATCGCACCTGCTCGCCCATGGCCCACACGTCGACCAGCACACCGTTGTCGGTCGGCAACGGGCGCACCCGGGCGAACACGTTGGATCGGCAGGCGGGTTCGGCCACGTAGCGCAACGAGTCGCCGAGCGTCCCCTCGCCGGCCGCACCGGCCGGCAGTCGCACCACGAAGCCCTGGACCAGGTGATCATTGAGGCCGGTGAACTCGCCGCCGTCGAGCTCCGGCAGCCGTGCCATCAGCCGCGTGTTTTCCAGCGTGCCGGCGGCCAGCACCACCGCCGTCGCGGGCACCACCTCGCTCGTGCCCGCGGCGGCGACGCGCACCCCGGTGACGTTCCCGGCGTCCCGCACCAGTTCCACCGCCCGACAGCCGGGCCGAATCCGGGGTAATCGGCTGCCCTCGGGCCGGTGCAGCCACTCGGTGCACTCGGCCAGGGGCGTGTATGCCCGCGTTGCGCCGTCGCTCTCGGGCCGCGTCGCCAGCGGGACGGGGCGCGCGGAGGGGCCCAGCGCCGCGGTCGACAGCTCGGGTGTCTCGTCGGCCCCGCGGCCTGCCAGGGGGCCACCGGCCCAGGCCGCGAGATCCCGCTCCACCTCGGCGTACAGCGACGGCGCGCCGGGCGCGCCGCTTGCACCGGTCAGCGCGGTGCGCAGCGGTGCCGGCCAGGACGCATCCAGCGCCCAGTCCTCCAGCCGCAGCACCACCCCGTGCCAGCGCAACGACCGCCCGCCGACTCGGTCCGGTGCCGCCGCGGCCGAGTAGTGCGGGGGAGCGGTGGTGCGCCACGTTGCGGCAGGTACCGCCGCGACCGCGGGCGCCTCTCCGGCGTCGAGCACGAGCACGTCCTTCACACCCGCCGCAACCAGGGTGCGGGCGAGTTCCAGGCCCGACAGGCCCGCTCCGATCACCACCACGTCGGCAACAGTTCCGATCATGCAATCCCTTCCTCAGCCGTCCAATTCATCCATTAGGCAAGTCTGGTCCACCGCACGTCGCACCGACCGCAGCGCATTCAATGGATAATTGAGCCGAAGCCACGGTCAGGCCGAACCGGCCGGGCGTGGTTATCATCGCAGGGCCTCTGTTTGGGCCCGGCTAGGTCGCGACGTCTGGGAGACATGTTGGTAGTTGTGCGGGACCGCCCGCTGGCGGCGCCGTCTCGCCCACCGCGTGGCGGCTGCGGGTGAGTACGCAGGCCTACCCTCGCCAGCCGAGCGTACGCGCGGGCGAACGGCTGATGTTGCACGTGTCCACCCCGGCGCCGCGCTATCGGGTCCGGTTCTTGCGGATAGGGTGCGAGCTCGAGCCGGTGGGCGAGAGCTCCTGGCGGCGCGGCTTCGAGCTTCCCCCCGGCCTGCCGGACCGGGACTGGGGATGGCCCGGCGAGCTGTTCGACGTCCCGAAGAGCTGGCGCAGCGGCGCCTACCTCGCGGTGATCGACACCGGGCAGGACGACCAGCCGCCGATTGACCTGGCCGCCCGCTGTGGGCAGGCGTTGTTCGTGGTCCGGCCCGCCGCCTCCGCGCGACGGGCGCCGATCCTGTACAAGGTGCCGCTGGCGACCTACCACGCCTATAACGCCGCCGGCGGAGGCAGCATGTATCACACCGCGTCGTTCGTGCCGAGCCTGTCGCCCACCGTGCTCACCACCCGCAGGCCCGGCGGCGGCACCGGCGGGGCGCCGTCCTTCCCGGAAGCGGTGGACGTCTACGACCCGAGCTCGCCGCGGGAGGGCGTCGCGCACTGGGATGTGCCGATGATCGCCTGGCTGCAGCGCGAGGGCGTCGACGTCGACTTTTGCACCGACTTCGACCTGCACCGTGACCCCGCCGTGCTGGACGGGCACCGTCTGCTGCTCAGCGTCGGCCACGACGAGTACTGGAGCCCGCCGATGCGGCAGGCGGCCGAGGATTTCGTGCGGCGTGGCGGCAATATCGCGTTCTTCAGCGGCAACACCAGCTGGTGGCGAGTCGACCTGACCGACAACGGCGACCTCACCGCCGTGCATCCACCGGTCAGCCATCCGGGCGGTGGTAACTGGTGGCGCACCCGCCCGGAGAATCGTCTGACCGGGGTCAGCTACCGGCACGGCGGCGGGTGGTGGGACGGCCCGCGGGAGCCGCTGGGCTACACGGTGCAGCACGCCGGGCATTGGGTGTACGGGGGGCTGAACCTACGCACCGGCGACGTGTTCGGATCGACGGAACGCCTTGTCGGCTACGAGTGCGACGGCGCAGTGGTGGAACCGGGTCCCGGCGGCCGGCTACGTGCCGCGGGCACCGACGGCACCCCCGCGGAGCTGGCGGTGCTGGGGACCGCGCGGCTGGGAGAGGGCTGGCAGGACCGGCCGGCCGGTCCCGCGGCCACCGCCGTGCTCGGCGCCTACACCGACACCGGGACGGTGTTCACCTGCGGCACGACCGACTGGCCGCGCCTGCTTGCGCAGGGCGACCCGGTGGTGACCGCCATCACCCGCAACGTGCTGGGCCGGCTCGCCGGGCAGGGCGCGCGGGTGCTGGGGCCGTTCCCGGCCCGACATGGCCGCTGGCTGGTGGTGGCCGGCCAGGACGCGACCTTCCAGGTTGACCTCCGCGGCCCGGCGCCGGAGGGGACCACGTTCACGTGGACGATCGCCGTCGGCGACTGCCCGGCCAAAAAGGTACCCGGCGCGCTCACCTGCCAGCTGGCGGTGCCCGACGTCGCGGACCTGCTCACCGTTACGGTGACGGTGACCAGCCCGGACGGCCAGACCAGCTTCGGGTGGACCACCCAGCCCATCCTGTCGGCCGCCGAGTTCGCGCAGATCGACGTGCTATGCCGACTACGCGACCTGGTGGTGGCCGTGGCCCCGGCACTAAATCCGGTCGCCGAGGTGGGCACCGGAAACCGGCCGTTCGGCGACCCGGCGTGGGACCCTGTGCGAGACGGGCTGCGCAAGCCGATGACACCGGAGGCTTTCGACACCGTCATCACCGCCGCGACCGAACTGACCGAGCGTTGCGCACCCTTCGCCGGCCGGCACGACCGAATTGGATCGTGCTGATGACCGGGACCGCGGACCCAGCCGCCAGAGGTGCCGACGCGGTGTATCGAGAGTTGCGCCAGCGTGTCGTCGACGAGCTCAGCGGGCAACTGCCACCCGGCCCGGCGCTACCGGTAATGATTCCCACCGTCGGGTTCGGCGGGCAGAGCCGCGCCGTGCTGACTCACACCGTGCGGGAGCTGGCCAGGCAGCGCGCTGCGGTGCCGATTTCGGTGGTGCTGCTGGTCAACCGGCCAGAGGCCCGCCCGGCCGACAGCACCCCTTTCCGGGCCCGTGGACTGGCTGCCGCGCGGAACTCGACGGCTGTCCAGTTCGCCGTGGCGGAGCTGACGCTGCCGCGCCGGCCGCGGATGGGAGAGCTTCGCCAACTCCTTCTGGAGGCGGTCCTGCAGGTGCAAGGCCTCGATCCCGACCGCACTGCATGCGTCGTATGCGACGACGACATCGTGCGCGCGCCGGCCGGAATGCTCGCCGACCTGCATAGGGTCGTCAGCGAGCCGGGGGTGGCCGCGGCCCTCGGCCCGGTGCTGTTCGACTCCGAGCACAGCCCCGCCCCCCTGTGGCCGGCCTTCTTCGCCGCCGACGCGCTGCGCGCCCTGCTGGCCGCGAAGTTCGTCCGGCGACTGCGCCAGGAGCCGTTCGACGCGGCGCGACATGCCGAATTCGACCACCATGCGGAAGCGATAGCCCTCAGCGGCAACTTCGCGGCGCGCGCCTCAGCCATCCAGCAAGCCGGAGGATTCGCCCCGCTCAACGAGATCACCAACTTGACGCGCGGCATACATCACCTGGGCCCCGGCACGATCGCCGGAACTTGGGACTTCGATCCCGGCCGGGAGGATGTGCTCATCGAGCTGCGCCGCCGCGCCCTGCACACCAGCGCGCGGCGAGCGATGGCGGCCTATTTGGCGACCGGGACGCCGTCGGTGGGACAGTGGCGAGTGTGGCGTTTCCGGTCTTCCCGCGTGGATCCGGTGCGGACCATGGACGCGCCGGCAGGCACGCCGGTGCGGATCGCCGACCTCGACAACCGGCGCACCGCGGAACTGGTCACCGAACTGAACTCCGTGCTCACCACCACGCTGCGCTACTTCCCAACCGATCTGGAGGTCATCGAGGACTGCCTGGCTGCCCTCGGCTTGAGCACGCGCTCGCTGTCTCTCGGCGTGGGATCGGCCGCCCCGACGGTCACCATCCGCGAGGCTGCGGGCCTGCTTGACCGGCTGGCGGCAGCGCAGCGGGACGTCGACCAGTCACGCACCCCGCGTGAGACGGGGTAGACCCACCGCGGCGTCAGATCGGGTTCGTTCGTGCGGGTCCACCAGTGTGGTGCTATGTCGGAGCGTGGGCAGTCGTTGTTCGGACGTGTCGCGGCGAAGGTGCGTCGTGAGGTTCCGGTCGAACAGATCCGGCCGGTACTCGATGCCGGGGGCGGAGCGTACGAGGAAATTGTGGCAGCGGATCGGCTGCGAACAGACCTGGTCAGTGCCGGGCTGAGCCCCTTGACGATGTCACCCGCGGAAAGCGGGCAGTTGTTGTGTTCTTGGGTGGCCTATGCCCTGCAGTCACTTGCCGACGCCTTCGTTGAGGCCGAGGAACGGTCTGGTCCGCCGCCTTCCCCCGGCTTCTTGACCGCCGTGACCGCTGATCAGGTGCGCCTGATCGCCGTAGCGGTGCCGCCGTGGATCGCCCGGGCCCGCCGAGCTGCCGCTGATCCTGGATACGACGTCGCGGGCGATGTCCCGCTGCCTGCAACGCTTCCGCCGTGGGTGCAAGTGGAGCCGTGCCCGTTGTCGCACCCGACTGGAATGCGCAATGCCGCGGCAACGATGTTCGAGCGGCGGCAGCTCGCGATGGCAGATTTCGAGCGGGCGACATCCAGTCATGCCGGCGTGCAGTCGGACATGCGCGCCCGGGTGGCGGCGCTGCAGGCCCTGCTGGACGCGACACCCGGGTCAGTTCGGGGCTCGCTTCGGGCCCGTGAGCACGAGGCGGCGGAGGTGGCGTTGCGAGAACTGGTCAATCGCTGTTTCGAGCTGGGCCAGATGCTGTCTCGCCCGCGATTGCTGCGCGGCCGGAGCCGGCCGCCCGGTCGGACTGCCCCACAGCCGCCGGTGCCGCGTCGCCCCGTGGCGGACCGGCCGGATTCCTTCTATGGGCATCACGCCGGCTATGACCATCACGGCGGGCATCAACGATCGAAATCCCGCGCCTGGCGCTCAACCACCACCAGCAGGATGAAACCGCGACGGACGGTGGCAGCACCGCAGGGATCAGAACTGTCCTCGGGTGGCGCGGTAGGAGGCCATGGCCCCGAAAGCCGCCAGCACCATGAACACCGCGAATAACCAGCGGGCCGCCATGGCCTCGCCGCCCCCGGCGGTGTTGACCACCACACCGGCCAGGCCAGCACCGAACGCCCCGGAGATCAGCTGCACCGTGTTGATCGCGGCGGCCGCCGCGCCGCCCTCGGCGGGGTCGTCGACACAGTGCATCGCCCATGCCGATAGGTGCGGCCAGGGCACGCCAATGCCGATCCCGGTGACCACCAGTGCCAACGCCCAAAATGCCACGATGCCGATTGGAGCGTTGTCGCGCTGAGTGATTGCGGCCAGCGCCAGACCGACCGCCATCACCACAGGTGCGGCCGCCACCAGACGGGCAACGACCCGCCCGTTGTTCAGCGACGCGCTGACTATTTCGCTGACCGTCCAGCCAAGTGCCAGCGCCGCACCCAACAGCCCGGCCACCACTGGCGTTAGATGTGCCAGCCGGTGACCGAACAACGGCACATAGCTCTCCACCATCGCGGCCGCCATCAGCAGAGCCATCGCCAAATAGGTCCATTTCAACGGTCCGGAACCAAACGTGCTGGGCGGCAACATCGCTGCCCGGATCCGCCACTCGAAGATCAGCAGGATCCCGACCAACAACCCGCCGGCGGCGAGCAGCCCGGCGGTCGCGAAAACGTTGTGCGGGATTCCCGCGACGCTGACGCTCAACACGGCAACCCCCAGAACCAATAGCGACCACAGCGGGACCTTGGTCACCGCCGTCACGCCCCTCCGGGCGACGGTGTCTGCTGTTAGTACCGCCGGCACCAACAGGGCCAGTGCGGCCGTTGCCATCACCATCGAGCCGAACGCCCACCGCCACACGTCGAACTGTGCGAACAAGCCGCCCGTAACGGGCCCGATTACGGTCGCGACCGCATACATTGCCGCCGTCAGCGCCGATGCGCGAGCCCATAGCGACGGGGGCAGAACGGCATTGATGACCGCATAGCCGAGCCCGGCCAGTAGGCCGCCGGCGGCGCCCTGCAGGGTCCGGCCCGCCAGCAGGACCTCCATACTCGGCGCCACGGCGCACACCAGGGTGCCGACCCCGAACACCGCCAGTCCGAGCAGGTAGGACACCCGCGCTCCCACGCGCAGCAAGACCGAGTAGACCGTGCTCGCCGCTATCACGGATCCGACCAGGTACAGCGTCGTCACCCACGCGTACAGCCGCTCGCCGCCAATGTCGGCGACCGTGCTGGGCATCAGGCTGATCGTCAGGAATTCGTTGACGGCGTAGAGCCCCACACCCCCGGCCAGCAGCGTCGCGGTCGCCACATACCTGGGACCGAATAGCACACGCCAACTGGCGGTGGTTTCGGCGGCGCTCGTCGCGTCGGTCACATCCACCACCGTATGGTCTCGATCGCGGTTGCGATCAACGCACATTGTGATCACGCCATGGCCGGGCGGTGATGGCCGCCGGAATGGCCCATCGCGTTCCGTCCCACGCTGTCTCGCATCTGAACAGTTGCCGCACTCGCTATCTGGCCCGTCAATGGCGTCACCGGCCGAACAGTCGGTGCGCGACCCGTACTCGTCGCGCGGCTAGCGTCTCCGGAGGATGGGGAGCGGGACTGTGTGATCAATTCTAAAACCGAAATATTTCCCACAGCGTGCCCTGGGGGCCTCATGCTCAAGACGTGCGAGTCAACACGATTTGCCGGCGATCACGTCGGCTCTGCAGTTCGGTTCATGCCCTGGAACTTGCCGTCCAACTGCGGCGCCGGCAACCGGCAATGCGGCCCCAATTGTCGAAGTCGATCCTCCCTCAAACGGCCAGGGCTGCGAGCACACTGTTAGCGTGCTGGCAGTTCCACCACCTGGTCGGCGCCGTTGTCGGCGACAAGTATTTTCTTTATGGCGGGATCCACCGCAACGGCCACCGGGTGGTCGCCGGTGAACGGCAGCACCGTTGGGGTGCTCGACCCGGGCTCCAGCTTCACCACTTTCCCGCCCTCGTGGTCCGTGACGTAGACAGCGCCAGCGGTATCCACCGCGATACCCGAGCGCACAGTGAGCCTTGTGAAGGGCAGTACCGTCGGGGTGCTCGAACCGGGATCCAACTTCAGCACCCTGTCGTTGTCGGAATCGGTGACATAGACGGTCCCGGCGGCGTCCACCGCCACACCATCTGGATGATTGAGGCCGGTGAACGGCAGATCAGTCTGCGTGTTCGACGTGGTGTCCAGCTTCACCACCCTGTTGTTGCCCCGGTCGGCGACTAAACATTGCCGGCAACATCCACCGCCACCCCCTGCGGGAAATTGGCGCCGGTGAAGGGCAGCACAGTTGGGGTGCCCGATCCGGGAGCCAGCTTCACCACCCTGTTGTTGAAGTCGGCGACGTACACGGTGCCGTTGGCGTCTACCGCCAGCCCCTGCGGCTGGTAAAGGCCGGTGAACGGCAGCACTGCCGGAGTGTGCGACCCGGGGGCCAACTTCACTACCCGCCCGTACATGCCCTGACTGGTGACGTAAACGTTGCCGGTGTTATCCAGCGCTACCCCGCCTGGTGAGAAGGGGAAGTCGAGTCCGGTGAACGGCAGGTCGGTTTGCCCGGACGCCGACGTCGATGGGTGCGGTCCCCCTATTACCAGGTATCCGGACGCCGATGGTGGCGATGACGAGAAGTGTGGTCGCGCCGACGAGAGCCCACAGCGTGCGTTTGTGAGGCTCCGCTCGTTCGCGGGGTGACTGGCTGACGCCCGTGAGTCCGCAGGGCCGGCGGAGGGCGGGGTCCACCCGGGCTGGGTGGGCGAGTTTGACAATCGCGACCATGCCCTGGCCTGGGCCACAGCGTCGGCGCTCGCCAGCCCGGTATCTGCAGCTCCGGTCGGGAGGGTTGCTTTCTCGCCGTGCTGCAGAATCGCGTCGCCTGTCTTGCTCGGCTGCGGTCAGTGCATTGTGGGCGGCGGTGGCCATTTTAACCGGCGCTGCGATAGCGCTCTTCGGGGTTCTTCGCCATGCCTCTGGCGATCACCGCATCTAAAGCCACCGGAGCCTTCCCAGGTCGCAGCCGAGTTCCTGCCCCAGCACCACCAGCAGCGGCAACAGACCCTGCAACTGATCACCGCCGCCGAAGCCCGCGGTCAACAACGTCTGGCCGAGATGAACCGTCAAGTCCTGCATAACCTGGACAACATCATCACCGCCCTCAACGATCCAGAACCAGGGAAGGCCAAACATGCGGGCTAACAACAGCATCCACCTCCTCCGCGCCGCTCAACAGCGGCACGAACACACCCGCGCCAAGGCCATCGCGGCGATGCACGAACTCGACCGGACCGGCGCCGTGCTCACCTTCGAATCCGTCGCTCGCCATGCCGGTGTCTCCCGCTCGTGGATCTACACCCAGACCGACCTCAAAGACGAGATCCGCCGACGCCGCGCCCAGCACCGGCCCGAGCCGAGCACACCGTTACCTGCCCGACAACGCGCCAGCGACGACTCCCTGCGACAGCGCCTCGAAATCGCCAACCGCCGCAACCACGAACTCGCCGATGAGAACCGGCGGCTACGCCGCCAACTCGCGTGCGCCCTTGGCCAACTCCGCGACGACACCGGCCGACACCGCGAACCAACGCATCACACTTCGGTAACGATCGGGCCGTGCTGACCGCCAACCGATATCGATCTCCAGCCGCGTCATGGACACCCTCCATGACACAAACCTGCAGGTCACAACAGCTATCGCACACAGTGCTCCAGATAACCTGTGAGTCGTTAAACGCCCGCTACCGCCGCGCGATCCGCGTGCGCGGTCATTTTCCCACCGAGCAGGCAGCCCTGAAATGCCTATACTTGGTCACCCGATCGCTGGATCCGACCGGGACAGGCCAGAAGCGATGGACGATGCGCTGGAAGCCAGCACTGAATGCCTTCGCGATCACCTTCGCTGACCGCACCCCGGCCAGCGAAACCAACTAACCGAAGATGCCACTTACACCATTAATCGGGCGGACCCGAGACGCGCACCGCGGGATTGAACAGGGCGCCTGCGAAACCTGTTGCTGCCGAGGCGATGAGAACGATCGGCAGAGACTAGGCAAGGCCAGTAGCGCGATCCCGCTGTGCGAAGCAAGCAGCGGGGCCACAATCAGTGGTTTGTAGCCGAGCCGTCGGCCAGTGTTCCGCCGACGACGAAGGTGCCCTGCTGTGAGAAATTACGTACGCCGAGCACGAGCCCGATCGCCCAGGCTGCCAGGCCTACCGAACCGGCGAGATAGCCGGCCAGGTGGGGCATGAACCTGTAGAAGCCAAGGTTGATGCAGAACTGGTTGATCATCAACATCCGGCTTTGCGGATCAAAGCTGCGGAACTGGCCGATGAAGCCCATCACCGCTTTCCGGCGGCCGGGTCGATGACGACGGGGCAGCGGGTCCAGGACTGCACGACGCGTTCGGTGGGGTGACTGATGACCGCCGGTTCGCTCGGCGGCTCGACGTCGAGCAGAGCGTGCTCGCGGCAGTAATCGTCGTTATAGATGGTGTCGAAGTAGCGTTGCGGCCCGTCCGGGAATACCGCGGCGATGGTGGTGCCGCGCGGGTGTGTTCGGGCGGCCCAGCCCGCGACAAGTGCGACTGCGCCCACACTCCAGCCGCCGCTGACGTACTGGGTCGAAGCCAGGGTACGACATGCCCATACCGCCTCTGCAGGGGCAACCCAGTGTGCTTCGTTGAAGGCTGGATAGTCCACGTTCCTGGGATAAATGCTTGACCCGAGGCCGCGCATCAGTCGGCTGGCGGCTGGTTGCCCGAAGATGGTGGAGCCGATGGTGTCCACGCCGATCAGCTTCAGGTCGAGGTTGTATTCGCGCAGCACCCGCGCCACCCCCGCCGAGTGTCCACCGGTTCCCACCGAGCACACCAGCACGTCAATATTTCCTAGTTGGGATATAAGTTCTAAGGCCAGCGGTCGGTAAGCGGCCACGTTGTCGGGGTTGTTGTACTGGTCGGGATACCAGGCATGCGGATCTTCGGCCAACAGCTGGGCGACTCGATCCTTACGCGCCTGCTGCCACCCACCGACCGGATCAGGCTCGGCGACCAGATCGAGGTGGGCGCCGTATGCAGTGAGCATGCGCTCGATGATCGGCTCCATGCCGGGATCGGTCACCACGGTGACCGGATGCCCGTACACGGTCCCGGCCAGCGCCAAACCCAAGCCCATGGTGCCGCTGCTGGATTCGACGATTCGCGCACCGCGCAGCAGGTCTCCGCGCGCCCGAGCTTGTTCCACCATGTGCAGCGCGGGGCGGTCCTTCATACCACCGGGATTAAGTCCCTCGAGCTTGGCCCAGAAGCCGCGGTCCGGTTCACTGAACGGCGCGGACACCCGCAACACCGGCGTGGTGCCGACAATCGTGTTCGCCCGTCCCTGCGTTCCCAACGCAACAGGCTGAGATGCTAGAGGTCGGTTGTTCTCAGGAGGTAAGGCAGAATTCATGTGATCGTCGCTTCTGCGTGAAAGCCGCGGCGTAGCGCGGCAGCTGACAATGACAGCAGTCACCAACCGTGATGGCAGCAGAGCCACCGGTCTGACGATGACCGGTCAGCGACGAGTGATGCACAACCGGGACAAAATCTGTTTGCCGGTCAACGAAGCAGCGAGCCGACCGGGCGGCGACCGCATCATTGGCGACACCATGGCCGCCAGCCACCCGGCAATGGCGATGCCCGCCATGGCGATGAAATCGGAACCGGCCAGCGGCGCGATTCGCGGTAAGACCGCGGCAGCAGACATGTCCGACGAACAGATGGATTCATGCTGAATATGGTCGTGACTGGCGAGCGCGAGAACACGATCCGCAGATGCCGATACCGAGCGATGTGAATGGACCGGGGAGACTTCACACCTGGGCAGGGCGACTCTGGCGCCCAAGACGAGTACCACCGCCGCGCCGAACACGAGAACGGTGGACCTCAGGCGAAAGCTCGTCGGGGTGCCGCTGAAACTTACGATGACCCGACTGTAACAACACCGCGACCCAAAAAAACGGAACCGCACGGACATCGACAGGTTCCCGGTCGAAGACGGACGATCGCCGCGACACCAGCGCAGAACGTGCGAAGATTCTCTCGACATCGCTCAAGCCCGGAAAACTGATACAGCATGATCGCAGCAGGCATTATGGACGGATGGAAACAGTGCCGCAGACTTCAGTGACCGGCGCAGGCCATCGGGCATTGGTAGTCGACAACGAAGTTTCGCTAGCCGGAGTGGTCGCCAGTTATCTCGAGCATGAGCAGTTCGAAGTATGTATCGCTCACGACGGGTCCGATGCGCTCACTTTGGCCCGTGCGTTTCACCCTGATGTCGTTGTCCTCGATTTGGGCTTGCCGGGGATGGACGGCATTGAAACCTGCCGCCAGCTACGCACCTTCTCCGATGCCTATGTTGTGATGTTGACTGCCCGCGACAGCGAGGCGGACACACTGATCGGATTGTCGGTCGGCGCCGACGACTATGTGACCAAGCCCTTCAGGCCCCGCGAACTCGTCGCCCGCATCCTCGCGATGCTGCGCCGACCGCGCACAATGCAGCCAGGGAGCGGGGACGTCAGCACCGAGGCCACGGCCAACTAGCAGGCAGTCATTTCGGTGCGTCGCCTTCGTGCACTTCTTGCCCGGACGCAACTTGACTCCTGCGGAAGTGCCGAAAGGCCTAGACTGCGACCCAGAAGGGCAGTCGAGTCATCTCTCACATCACAACAACAGGTTTGACCCGCGGTAGACCTTGGGGAGGAAAGATCACCTCGTCCAGACCGGCTCGGCAAGGTCCTTCCCACACAGTCGAGCGAACACGGCGACGAGCACTTGGGCCGCGATCGACCATCGCCCGCGACTGGCGTCGAATATCGGATGGGAATGGGACAATGAGTGACAACACCACACCAGGTGCAAAGCCGCGCCGATCCTTGCGCCGGCCCGGCATCGGGTTGCGCCTGCTGCTCGCCCAGACACTAGTGCTCGCCGCCGGTGCAGCAGCCACCTGGGCAATTGCCGCCGTCGTCGGACCGCCGCTTTTCCATAAACACATGCATGGGCAGGTGCCCGTCAACTCTTTCCTGGAAATACACGCCGACCATGCCTACAGATCGGCCACCGCCGTGGCCGTCGGCGGCGCCCTTGCCATTTCCGCGTTGATGGCGCTGGCGGTCAGTTGGTATGTCAGCCGTCGGCTGCAACGGTCGGTCACTGAGGTCGCCGCCGCTGCGACCGAGGTCGCCCGCGGCCGATACGACATCCGGGTTTCGCCTACCCGCCTCGACGAGGATTTCGACACACTCGTTGACTCGTTCAACCAGATGGCGGCCCGGCTACAGACCGTCGACGCTACCCGGCGCCAGTTGTTCGGCGACCTGGCCCACGAGATCCGCACCCCCGCCTCGGTGCTGGACGCCTATATGGACGCGCTCGAAGACGGGGTGCGGTCGCTGACCCCGCAGACCGCCGCGATGCTGCGCGACCAGACCCGCCGGCTAGTGCGGTTCTCCGAGGACACTTCTGCACTCGCCCAAGCCGAAGAGAGTGCCTACTCGATGGCCTTTAGCTGGATCGACGTGCGCGAGCTGATCGATGCTGCCGTGACGGCCATGCAGGAACGCTATCGGAGCAAACATGTCGATCTAGTCGTCACGTTACCTGCGAACCTGCCCCCGCTGTGGGGCGACCCGCAACGGCTCTCTCAGGTTCTAGGCAACCTGCTTGACAACGCGCTGCGCCACACGCCGCCGGGGGGACGCGTCGAAGTCCGCGCGGCTGTGGACGGCGCTGACTTCACGGTTTCGGTCGTCGACAGCGGTGAAGGCATCCCCGCCGAACACCTACCCCATGTGTTCGAACGGTTCTATCGAGCCGATCTCGCCCGCGATCGGGGCTACGGCGGAGGCGGAATCGGACTAGCCATCGTCAAGGCGCTGGTCGAGGCCCACAAGGGACGCGTCGCCGCGGCCAGCGACGGCATCGGCAAAGGCGCCGCGTTCACCGTCACCCTGCCGCTGGCTGCATCGGGTGCCAAGCGCACCCCTGAAACCGTGGTATCCGCCGGCGAAAGAGCCAGCTCTACTTAGGCGGGGGCGGCCAACCCTGCGCCCGAGCTGGTCACCGCGGTAGCGGGTATGTGTGCTGGCGCGGACTGTATGGATGACATGGACGTGGTCCGCAGCGGCGGCATGACGACGCTGTTCGGCGGGGTGTACGCACCTGATCGCGCTCACTGAAATTCCCCCACTGACGCTCATCGACGAGATCGTCCGCGACGGCGCCCGGCAGATGTTGGCGGCGGCGCTGACCGCCGAGGTCGCCGCCTATATCGATCGGTTCGCTGACCAACTCGACGAGCACGGCAGCGTGGACCATGAAGCCGGCACGCCGCCGCTCGGCGGCGAGCACGTCAATCCTGCCGGCCGGGTCCCCCCGGCCGCCGGAGCCTACGTGATCGGGCCGGCGACCTTCCCCCGCTCGGGCGCCGCCAACCCGTCGCTGACCACGCTGACGCTGGCCCGACACACCGCCCGTACGCTCGCCGCCGATCACTGCTGACCGAGCGCAAGACCTGCGTGCCTTGATGACCAGGCTGCTCGGCGGTACTAACCAAGGCAGCTACGACCTGATATGTAGATCCGTTTGTCAATAGCCAGGGGGAAGCGGACGCCATGACCGTCGTCGTGGCGTCCGCTTCCGTTGGCCGAGCCGAACCGTGCCGGCGAGCGTGTCGATGATTGTCGACGCGGGTGTCAAGTCTGATATGCGCGGGTTGGTTACCGCAGGACGGACTGTTCTGCTGGAGCGGATCGCGGGGTCTAGCCAAATTGACCATGGGGTCGCCCGTTTCGGGGTGAAAATGGGCTGGTGGTCGCCTTGCGACGCCGTCGCTCTATGGTCCTTGCAGGCTGTCGTCTAGCCGGGCGCTGGGATCGCGTTGTGGGCCCTTCATTGTTGCCGTTTCAGCAGAGCACGAGGATTAGATTTTGTTGTTCCCGTTGCGATTTTACGGGCGACCACCCCGTCAGGTATTGGATTTCGGTGATGGCGGAGGTGGTCGACCGTGTTGGAGGTGTCCGGTGATGAGGAACAGATCATCGCCAGGGTCGCGGCCCTGGACATCGGTAAAAGCGGAACTGGTGTGCTGTGTGCGCGTTCCCGCGGCTGACAGCGCGCGGAAACGATTACAGGAAGTCTCGACGCATTCGACGATGACCGGCTCGTTGACCGAGCTGGCCAACCACCTCGTCGAACGCGGGGTCGAGCGAGTGGTGATGGAAGCTACCAGCGATTATTGGAAACCGGTGTTCTACCTGCTGGAGGCCCACGGGCTGGAGCCGTGGCTGGTCAACGCCCGCGACGTCAAACACCTGCCCGGGCGCCCCAAGACCGATGTCCTGGACGCGGTGTGGTTGTGCAAAGTGGCCGAACGGCAGATGCTGCGACCCTTCGTGCCACCCCCGCCGATCCGGCGCCTGCGGGATCTGACCCGCTACCGCATCGACCTCATCGGAGCGCGCACCGCGGAGAAGAACCGGGTCGAAAAACTCCTCGAAGACGCCTGCATCAAGCTCTCCGTGGTGGCCTCCGACATTTTCGGGGTGTCCGGGCGGGCGATGATGGCCGCGTTGATCGCCGGCGAACGCGACCCCAAGGTGCTCGCACAGCTGGCGCGCTCGCGGATGCGGACCAAGATCAGCCGCCTCGAAGAGGCCTTCAACGCCACTTCGACGCCCATCACGGGTTCCTGCTCACCCGGATGCTGGCCCGCATCGACGGCATCGACGCCGACATCGCCGCCGTCGATGCCCAGATCGAAGCGTACCTGGCCCCTTTCGCGACGGCGGTGGCACGGCTGGATGAGATCCCCGGCATCGGGCCAGTCGCCGCCGCGATCATCCTCGCCGAGATCGGCACCGACATGTCACACTTCCCGACCGCCGGACACCTGTGCTCGTGGGCCAAGTTTTCCCCCGGCATCAACTCCTCGGCCGGCAAGATCAAAGGCAACGGCTCCACCGGACACGGCAACCGCTACCTGGCCCGCGTCCTGGGCGAGGTTGCCGTCGTCGCCGGGCGCACCGACACCTTTCTCGGGGAACGCTATCGGCGCATCGCCCGCCGGCGCGGCAAAAAACGGGCGATCGTCGCCGTCGGACGCTCCATCCTGGTCATCATCTGGCATCTACTGGCCGACGAAGACACCCAGTTTATCGACCTCGGAGCCGATCACTTCGCCCGCCACGTCAACCCCGACGCCACCAAACGCAACCACATCCGCCACCTCGAAGCTCTCGGCTACACCGTCACCCTCACCCCAGCAGCCTGACCCCCGCACACACCCCGGCACTGTCACCCGACGGCTATCTCGGCGTGCAGACTCCCGAGTCAACCCACCATCATTTTCGGATTAGTCCCGCTGGCCCCTGGCGGGGCCGCACACAGCAGGTGAAAATTGTGCGTGGGTCGCCCGGGCGACGTCGAAGTGTCCTTGGTGTGCGAGAGCCCGTGGTTTAGTCGGACGCGGGAGCCTCGGG